>JABMNV010000163.1 GCA_013203475.1 Acidobacteriota bacterium | reverse complement strand
TGGAGCCACATGTGTTCCACGGCGAATGGAACTACACGATTCACCCGACGGGGACCCTGTGACAAACGATCTGCTTATTTCGCGGCAGGCCCTAAAAGTCGTGCAAGTGCCAACAAGTGCCTTGTTTCGCCAGGGCGACACATGGGCGGTTTACGTGATCGATGGCGAACTCGCGCGGCTGACGACCGTCACTATCGACCACCGCACCAGTCGGATGGCCGAGGTGTTGCAGGGACTGTCGCTTGGCGACGAGGTGATCGTCCATCCGCCCGACACACTCACCGACGGCACGCAAGTGAAGAAGCGGGCGGTGCGGTAAGAAGAACGAGGTGGGTTCAGCGTCTGACGCCGCGGTAGTAGAGGAGCCCACCACTGGTCGTGCCCACCACCAACTCGACAACGCCATCGTCGTCAAGATCGGCGAACGACGGCGTGAACATCGGCGGCAGGTCAGGCAGGAGCGGCGCGGCCATCTCAAACCTGGGCGCAGTGCGCGTGCCCACATTCTTCGCAACCGACAACCGCCCGCTGTTCTCTTGGCCGATCACCAGGTCTGGAAGGCCGTCACCATCAACATCGACGATCGTGGGCGTGCTCCGTCGGCCCACCCGAATGTCACCAAAGCTGTCGGTCTCGAGGTCGAACTTCGCGGTTCGTCGGGTGCCCGTGTTCCGATAAAACAAGATCACGCCACTCGCCTGGCCGACCACGAGATCAAGGTCGCCGTCTCCATCCAGATCTCCAAGCGCCGGCACCACGTGGCTGGCGCGAGGCGGCTTGATCGTCGCAGACGGATCGCGGACCCACGAGGGTACCTGCCGTGTGCCTTCGTTCCGCATGACGAGCAAGTCCTGATTCCATGTACCGACGACCAGGTCCAGATCACCATCCGCATCAAGGTCGCCGGCCGCGGGCGCCAGGTTGTACGCATCGGCGAGTCGTACCGGTGCCATCGCCGTGAACGAGGGCGCCTGACGTGTGCCGTCGTTCCGATAGACATGCAACGCCGGATGGGATCCCGTTGTCGTGTCGATTTTGCTCCCCACCAGCATGTCCAGGTCATCATCACCGTCAATGTCGGCAAAGGTGGGCACCGCGTCGGAACCGTGATCGATTCCGTCAAGGAAACGACGCGTGCGCAGTTCAAAGGCCCGGGCCTCGGTGCGCTCCCAAAAGAAGAAATTGTCCTCGGCGGTCTTGATCGGATTAAACGCCCCGCCGATGACGCCCATCAGAAAATCCACATCGCCGTCACCATCGATGTCGACGGGCGACGGCGTGTTGTAACCACTGGTCTGGGCGCCCTCGGCGAACGGCAACGTGATGGGATCCACTTGAAATGACGGCGTCGAACACGTCCGCCCAACGTTCTCGATCAGCAGAACAGCCGGCTCAAAGAAGTCGCCCCAGAACAGATCCTGGTCATTGTCTCCGTCAAAGTCGTGGAGCGCGATGGCGTTGGCGCCGTGGCGCGCAGTGGGCATACCGACGCCTCCAATGATCTCGATCCCTTCATACCGTTCCGCCAGCAGCGCGAACTGCGCTACACCCGGCGCGATGGCCTCGTACCGGTCCACCACACCCTCCACGCGTCCGACCAGCATGTCGAGTCGTCCGTCACAGTCGAGATCAGCGATGGCCGGAATGTTCTGCCGGTCCATGAACATCGGCTCACCCGTACCGTCACGCAACTCCCCGACCAGCGTGAACACCGGGGCGCTCTTGGTACCGATGTTTCGATAGTGGCGAATGTGACTCACGGGCGATTCCGTCAGCAAATCAAGAAGACCATCAGCATCGAGATCCACGAAGCGGTACCACTCGCCAATGTCGAGATCCTGAAACCGATCGGTCCGCCACTCATACCGCCGATCGCCGACGCCCCCAACGTTCTCGAAGAACCACAACGTGTTCGAGTACTCCTGCACAAACAGATCGACGTCGCCGTCACCGTCGATATCAACGAATTGCGGCCGCGGCACGTCGAGGCCGCCAAGAAAAGGAAACGTGAAGCCGGCGACCGGAAACGGCGACACCACGCGCTCGAACGTCACGCCCGCCAGAGAGGCAGGCGGCCGACTGGGCGCCTGTGACCAGGCGATGGTCGTCGTGGTCGCCACAGTCGCGGCTGCGACGGGGGCAACGAGGGCGACGAGGGCGAGAAGCACCCGACGCGAGACGGTCATACGTCCTCTCGGCACACGTCTTACCGGCCCATGCCAGTCAGGTTCTTCCCGAGCGGCAGTGCCTTGGTCACTTTGCGCGTGGCAACGTCCACCACCGACAACGAAGCCATGCCATCCATGCCGGGCATCTCATGACCGGCATGCGCGGGATCGGCCATGTGGTCCATCTTGTTGTTGTTGGTCACAAAGGCCGTTCGGCCGTCGGGAGAGAACACCACCTGATGCGGCTGCATGAAGGAGGGGTCGGTCACGCGCGCCACGACCGCCCAGGTGGCCGTGTCGATAATCGCGATCTCGTTGGCCATCTTCACCGGCACCCAGACGGACTTCCCATCGGGCGTGAAGACGGGGTCAAAAACCATTTTGCCCAACGCGATCGACGCCTTGAGCGCCGGCATCGCAGGTGCGGCCAGGTCAAACACCAGCAGTTGGCCCGACACCTCTGTGGCGGCTACCAACGTGCGCTTGTCGGGAGACACGGCGAACTGGACGAATGAATGTGTGGGCCCCGCGACATCCACGATCGAGACTTTTTCGTCGGTGAGCGAGATCGAGGCGATCTGATTCACGCCGAGACTGCCGGTGTACGCATACTCACCGGCCACACCCACCGGGTGCGGACGCGGAAACAACACGTCCACTTCGTCACCGGTCATCGTCGGTCGATCGATGATTGCCACCCGCTTGGGTGGATTGACGGCGCTCATCGATCGACTGACCACCATCTGCTGTGTTCCAGCAAAGGCGATCATGCCGGGCGTTCCCATCTCGAAGAACGCCCCCGGTGTGCCGTCGCGATCAAACCTCAGCACACGGTTGGCACCGATCAGCGAGACGTACCAATGCGCCCCATCTGGTTCCACCGCGATGTAGTGCGGTTTCGCCGTCGCCGTGTATCCGAGCGCCGTCAGATCGATCATGCGAACAACCGTGGCGGTTGTCATGTCAATGACAGCGATT
Source organism: Acidobacteriota bacterium (assembly GCA_013203475.1). Lineage (GTDB taxonomy): Bacteria > Acidobacteriota > Vicinamibacteria > Vicinamibacterales > SCN-69-37 > SYFT01. The sequence continues at coordinate 8,479 of JABMNV010000163.1, read as the reverse complement.
TTCGCGTCGTCTTGCACGCACACATAGAGCAACGGCGACTGCCTGGCCACTGTCGGCACCGATGTCGCGACGACGAGGGCCAGGCAGACGAAGAGTCTTGTCAAAGGAACCATGACGGACTCCTCAGCGGCGGATCGGTCGATCGGTGGGCCGTATCAGGAACAATCCCTGTTCGATGCTGTTCACGATAATGACGCCGCTCTTGAAGAACGGAAATACACTCCACGCACCGTTAAAGCCCGCGCTGTTGTCGGAGTAGGGCGCGGTGTCAAAGTACGCCACCTCTCGTGGGTTTTCGCGGTCGCGGATGTTCAGAATGCGCAGACCCGATCGGTAGTTGGCCTGGTACATGTAGTCGCCCATCACATACAGGTTGTGGTCAGACGACGCCTCAACGCCCAGATGTTCTTTGGCGAGCTTCGGATTCTCGAGATCGGTCAGATTCCACACGAGCGTTCGAGTCTTGGATACGACGCCGCTGGTTTCGTCCCCCTCGTCGTTGAGGTAGTAGTACGTGTGATCGTCGGTCAGCCATCCCTGGTGTGCATAGGCCACATTGGGATAGCCGGCGCGCGAGAGGGCCTTGGGATTCGCCTTGTCGGTGACGTCGGCGATTGAGATCGTATTCTCGTTGGACCCGAGGCAGATTTCGTGACCCGTGTAGCGAGTATCCGGTCCCTTGTAAGTCACGCATTGCGCGTCGTGAGAGTAACCGGTGCCAGAGCGGCCGGTCTCACTGTCGGCGAAGCAACCCGCGAACTTCGGACTCTTCGGCTGACGAATATCGATCATGTGCAGCCCGCCACCGCAGGTCGTTCCGCCTGCGCTGGACCCGACCGAGTACGCAAAGCCGCTCTCTTCATTGATCACGATATTGTGAGCACTGGCGATTTCCGTATAGAGCACGTCGTAGGCGACGAGGACCGGGCGACCGTTGGCCTGTGGTTTCAATGTGCGGAGGCGCGTGAGGTCAAAGATCTGCATGCCGTGCTGGCCGGCGCCGTCGGACACGATGTACGCGTGGTCTTTGTAGATTTTGATGTCGCGCCAAGCCGCGGGACGGGCGCCGTCGGTCAATGGCAGATCAGCCACGGGCACCGGGCGGGTGGCGTCACTCATGTCAACGAACGTGGTGCCGTCGCGACGGCCCACAAGCGCCCATTCGGTGTTCGTCGTCGAATCCGTCCAGCCCCAGATGTCGTTCATCTGAATGTAGTGACCGTCGTGCGTGAGCTTTGACGGCGGCAGGAACGCAGTGAGTTCCGTGCTGGCACAGTCAAACATCTCGACCTTGCCAGAGCTGTCACATCGACGTTCTGCGCCAACCAGAGTCGGCAGTTCGTCGAGGGCGGCGCTCAGCATCGGCTGTTCGACCCACGATCCGTTGGCATTGCGCTCGTAGATCAAAACGGCACCACCGCCGTTATTGGCGCCGGTCGCTCCCACGGCCGCCACATTGCCACGAATGGACACCGACTGGCCGGCCGCGGCGATGCTGGGTGACAACATCATCGGACCGTCGGCAGCGGTCGCTCCAGCGCCGCGGGCGAAGACCGCCACAGTGCCGGCACCGCCGCCGCGAGGCGCGGTGACCCAGACGTCCGAATCAGTCGCGGCGACGGCCGAACCGAATCCGCTATTGCGCGCTCCGACCGACTGTGTCAGGCGGGCGCGTTCCTGCCAGGTGAAATTGCCGCCCGCGGCCGGCGCACCACCGGTCGCGCCGGCACCGCCGCCACGGCGACCGGTCTGCTCAACCTTGACCCACATATAGGCGGCACCGTAGCCACCCGCGTCGCCCGGCGCCGTGATCACGGCCTGCGTACCGTTAAGGGAAATGCTGGCGCCAAACTGATCGGCTGGCCCGACGCCCTGGGGTGCGAAACTGCGCGCGCGGGTCCAGGCGCCAGCGGCGTCCATTTCATATTCGTGCACCAAGCCTGCGCGGCTGGATTGGCCGGTCGCGCCGACCAAGACTGTTGATCCGACCATCGCGATGGAAGCTCCGAATCCGTCGCCGGCCGTGTCTTGCTCAGGTGATGTCAGAGTCGTCGTAAAGGCGAATTGTCCGGACGCATTGCGTTTGAACACATAGATCTTGCCTGCTGGCTGCGGCGGCGCATTGGCCCCCCCGCGACCGGCGCCTCCCCCGCGGCGGCCGCCACCGGCCGGTTGCTCGCCCACCATCAGCCAGTCGCCCGAGGCTGCCAAGGCCGAGAAGGCCACGCCTTCGGGCGCAACAGCGGTGGTATTCACCTGGCCGACGTGTGTCCAGTCGTTGCCCTGCTTTTCGAAGATGTGGACCGCCGAAGCTCCAGCGCCGACAAACAACCGCGAGCCGTCGAGGATCAGCCTCGATCCGAACCGGTCACCCACAGCGGCGTCCGGCATCTGGAGAGCGGCCGCCTGCTGCCAGGTCTCACCAGTTTTGCGATACACGTAGACCGCGCCGGGACGGAATTGGTTCGCGGCCTCGCCGACGAACACTTCTCCGTCACCGACCAGCACCGTTCCGCCAAAACCAGCCGCGACGGTATCCTCGCGCAGGGCAAACATCACCATCAACAACACGACAGAACACGTCACACACTTCTGCAAGGCACGCATGGGAGCTCCCTGGAAACTGAATCTGAAGACCCAGAGTTTAGCACCAGCTAGCGCGTCGGTGCCAGAATCTCCGCCGCCCGGTCGGCGATGTCCGACCAGTGCGCCGCGATGACTACATCCGTCGCCGCGACAGCAGCGGCGCGGGCTTGCGCCTGAATGGCACGCAGTTGTGCGCGCGCGAGTGCCGGCAGATCACTCTGGCTCAGGACCACGGGTGTCAGGAACGGACGAGGCGTTCGCTGTGCGGCGGCACCACCCCCGGCGGCCGACGGAGCAGGCGGATTGACGATGGCGCCAAGACGCGCCACATAGGTACGCTGTAGTGCCCGTCGATTGGCATCGGGTGTGAGTCCCGGCGTGGTGTTCCACACGTTGCGCCGAAGGTCAGCCATGAACTCCGCAAGTGGATACGCCTGGGCCGCATCGAACTCTTCGATTTCGGCGAGCCGGCCCAGACGTGCGGTCGTCATCAGGCTGTTGAGCACACTGGCCTGCCGACCTGGCAAGGCGCTCGGACCGATCAACGCGGCGATCTCCTTGGGTTGAAGCCAGTCCGGTGTGACGAACACGTTGTCGTTCAAGAACGCGAGCGCCTGTTGTTGGGTCGCTTTCGGTACAACCGCGTACACAGCGCCAGCTTGATCACTGGTCTTGAGATCGACGTTCACGCCACCGATGAGCGCGGCCACGTGGCGCATGTAGGTGCCCCACTGACCGAGCCCCTCGGTATACAGCTCCTGGAGGTCCGAGTAGTCCTCGCCAGGCGTTGTGGTCCAGGCGATCAGGTTCGGGATCATTCGTTTCCAGTTGGCGATCGCATACGTGGACGCCTTGATCGGATCGTCGCCCATGTCTTCGGTCTGCGAACGCGGGTCGAGTGAGCCATAGTCTCCGGGGACAAAGCGGTAAGGAAACCGGCCGGTTTGGTTCGTGATCCAGGAATTGAGGGTCGGCTTCTCGTCTCCAGCGGGCAACGCGCGGTAACCCCAGTTGATGGCGAAGTCATCAAACGGGCCAAGCCTCCGAATGAAGTCTTTCGGTTGGAGGCCATCGCCTGGCTGTGCGATGTAGTTCTGGCGGGCGTAGTCCATGATCGTGGCGCTCACGCCGTACTGGCTGGTAAATTTCTGGTCGCGAAGCGATTCGACTGGAAACGAACTGCTGGCCACCATGTTGTGCTGCAAGCCAAGCGCGTGACCAATTTCATGCGTAATCACCTGCCGCATCGTCTCGCCCATCAGTTCCTCGGGGATATCGAGCGTGCGCGCCGCCGGGTTGGCGGCGCCGGTTTCCAGGAGCAACCGGTTGCGATAACTGCGCATGTGGTTGTGGTACCACGTGATCTCACTGTTGAGGATCTCTCCGGTGCGCGGGTCGGACGTGTGTGGCCCGACGGCGTTGCGAACGGTACTGGCCGCCCATCGCACCATGGAGACACGCGCGTCATCCGGATCCCAGTCTGGATCTTCAGCCTCGGTCGGCGCATCTTTCGCGATGATCGCGTTCTTGAAGCCGGCCTTCTCGAACACCTTCTGCCACTGCTCCACGCCTTCTTTGACGTAGGGCTTCCACTTGGTGGGAGTGCCGGGGTCGATGTAATAGGTAATCGGCTTGACGGGCTCGACCACCTCGCCGCGCGCGTACGCCGCGGGGTCTTTGGGTTCCAGGCGCCATCGAGCGATAAACGTTTCAGTGGCTGCCTTCTGCTCGTCGAGTCCGTAGTTCACACGCTCGACGGTGAAATAGCCAACACGCGGGTCAAAGTGGCGTGGCCGCATCGGCTCTTCCGGCAACAGGACCAGAGACTGACGCATTTCGAGACTGACGGCACCACCCGTACGATCCCCCGGCGGGTCCGTCGCGTCGAAGGTCTGTACGTGCCGGACTTCAAGATTCGTCGGAAACGTGCGAACGCCGCTGATGTAGCTGCGCGCCGCGTCGAAACGACGGACACCGTACGTGCGGCGCTGGGCCGCCGATAATCCTGAAAGCGCCGGTGTGTCCCCACTGAAGAAGGCCGTCACATCGATCACAGCGCTGGTGCCCTCTGTGCCAAACGCGGCGATCGGAAATGACGCCAGAATCGGCGCGAAGTTGTTTTGACTGACCGACCGCGCGATCGGCAGGGACGGGTCGGCCACCGCATCCACGCTGATGCTCTTGAGCAGCACGTTGTTGTTGAGGCGCTCCCACCGCACCATGCGTTCGCTTACGGAACTGCCGGCGCTCTGAAAACCACCACTGCCGCTCGGCACGCCGGACAACCGACTGACCAACAGCCAATCACGCCCAAGCATCGCGTCGCTGACTTCGAAAAAGTACTTGTCATCGACCTTGTGCACCGTGATGGCGCCCTGCTCCGACTGGGCGTCGGCCGTGATCACTTCGTCGTACGGCTTCGGCGCGCGGCGCGCGGCCGCACCGCCCGCCTGCTGGCCCGAAGCCGGTGGCGGCGAGGTGGTCGGTGGATCTTGTGCCGAGAGGTGAGCCGTCGTGGCGACGCAGGCGAGAAGCGGAATGAACAGGAGTCGGTAGCGCATAAGCTGCCCATGATATCAGCGCCGCGTTTTCAATTGATCGTGTACGAAAACGCGATCTCGCCTTGCTGGCGCAGGGCCGTTTCGTCCTTCGCAAGGTAGGAGCGCACGTAATCCACACGCACATCATCAGGTGACACGGTCACGAGCAGATGGCCCGTGTTCGGCAAGATGTCACCTGAGCGGTACGATTCCCTGTTGAACGCGGTATAGGTAAGGTCCGCAGGATTGGGGACTTCCTGATAGATGACGCCGTCTTTTCCCTGCCGAGCAAACAGGTGGTCATGGCCCTGAAAGAAGATGGTCACGCCGGTCTTGACCATCAGTTGATGGATCGGCAGCTCCCAGGTCGGTCGCTTGTCTTCGAACCGCGCAGCCCCACGAGCCGCGGCCCCGCGTGGGTCGCGTCCACCCCACTCGTAGTTGTCAGCCACTTCGACAGCACCGCGGCCTGTGCTAAGCACATGATGGGCGAACACAAACTTGTGGCGCGCCTTGCTGCCTTCGAGCGTCTTCTTCAACCACGCGTACTGCTCATCCCCAAGCGTGGCTAGCCACAGATCGCGATTCCGACCCGCCGAACGTGAGGCATCCGGTTCGCCGCCGGCCCGGGCCCCACCTGCGCCCGGAACAGATCGAGCAGAACAGCGTCAGACGGAAAGTGCTGCGCGGGTGGCGGGGCCTGCACGAACGTGAAGGCGAACAGAGCGATCAGGATTCGATGCATCGTCGGTCTGTCCTCAGCTGTGAGTGGCGGCGCGACTTGTGGAAGTGAATTTTTCGACTCTTGTTGGTCGGGCTAACGCTGCGGATGAGCCGCGCGCGGCTCTTCAGCGCGTCGGCTCCATTCGCTTGTTAGCCGGTGGGCTACCAAGGCCGGTGAGAATGATTCTCTTGTCCCCGAATGCGGCCACGAGCTCAAGGTGCCCACCCAACGCGGCCACGTATCGCTCAAGTGTCGACACCTGGCAGTCACCGAACGTGTCTCTGCTCTCCAAGCGGGATACATCGGATTGGTCCATTTGCGCGGCTTTGGCCACGGTAGCCTGCGTCTTGTCGACGGCTTCGCGGACCGTTCGCATGGTCAAGTGGACGCCTCGCTGCGCGCGTAGGCCGCGTCCGAGAACCCTGACGGGTTCCACGTCTCTGTCACGACGGATCTTTGTCGCTTGACTCATCATTAACCTCCGGTCTCGTAGACAGCCCGCTCGGCTGATGTCGCCAGTCGCGCGCTGATAATGCGGTCGCGGTCGCTTCGTTCAACATGAACGACATACAGAAGGCGCTCACGCAACGACGTGCCGACCACAACCATCGTGCCGGTACCAGCGGGGGATGTCCCGTCGGCTGTTGAAATTCAGCGGCGGCTCGGTTGACGGTGGCTACTATGGCGACATTCTTCTCGGCGCTGACAAGTCCGAGCTGACGATCACGGGCACGGAGCGCCGCGACGAGCGTGGGCATATCCGCGCAGCCCTTGAGGCGACGGAAGCCCTTGACCGCTTCGAGGACGCCGACCGCGACCCACCGCACGATCATCTTGCCGTTCCGCCAGCGTTTGACGTTGTGCTTGATGTGACGCGTCCGGCTCATCAGGCTCTCGATCGCGTTCGTGGTCGCGAGCGAGCGCTGCAGGCGGTCTGACAGGCGCAGCCCCAGCACCGTCAACGTCTCGTCCAGTCCCTCTCGGACGCTCGCGGCCGCGCTGGGAGACTCGTCCTCCAGCCGGCGCTCCAAGTCGTGCAAGAGGCGGTGGGCCTTGGCGACATCGGCACTGCCGTACGCGCGCGTCAGGATCGCCTGGGCGGCGGTCCGCTGATCCTCGGGCAGATGATCCAGTACGTTGCGCATCTTGTGCACTTGGCAGCGCTGGAGCAGGGCCGCCTCGCCCCACATCTGGCGCACCGCTTTGTGCAGGGCGGTCGAGCCATCGAGGACGACCAACAGGCTGCGATCAGTGCGCAGCCCGCGGCTCTGCAGGTTCCCCAGCAAGCTCTGGCAGAGGGTCGCGTTTTCCGTCGCGCCGTCCCACACGCCCAGCACGTGTTTCTGGCCCGTGGCATCGATCCCCCGCGCGACGACCAGGCAATGGTCACGGACATGCAGCCCATCGATCAACAACGCGACCAGCTCGAGATCCGCCAACGATCGCACGCGCCATTTCTCCAACTGCGCGGCCGTCTGCACGACGAAGCGCCGACTGACGGCGCTCTTGCTCGTGCCGCGGCTCGTCAGCGCATCGCCGATCGGCTCCAAGCTCCGTGCATACTGCCGGGTCGAGACGCCGACCAGCATCTGCTCGACCACGCGTCGATTCAACGGATCGGTGTGGGCCATCGCCTGAAAGGTAGGCAACGCCACTTCGTGGCCGTCTGCGCGCACGCGCGGGCGGCGGACGGCCACCTTGCGCACCGCGCTGGCGACGGCGCCGGCCCGGGAGGCGGGTTGCTGCGACTCGTGCGCATAGCTCACGCCACACAGCGCGACACGGTCCTCCTCCATCATGGCCTCGAGCAGTTTCAGGCCGGATCGGACGGCGAGCTCAAGCAATTCGGTGCGGGTATCGACCAGCAGGTCGACGAGCGGGAGATGACGGGTGGTGGGAACAATGGCGACTTGGCGCGCGGGAATGACTGTGCAAGACTTGCGTTTCATGGCGGCTCCTTGTGTGAGGCCTTGGCCTCGGGTTTAGTCACCACTCGTGGTCTCACGAGCAGCGAGGAGCCGCCGCTTCAAATTTCAACAATTACCGGGACATCTCCCCACTTCGGGCATCAGCTTACGAACATTATGACCACCAAACACTTTCCCTATCGGATCGATCGACGTTGGGCTCCACTCCTCTTCCTGCTGTTTGGCGTCCGCAAGACTGATGGCGTCAACATCTCTGAGAATGGTGAGGTCCTGGCGACGTTTGGCCGATTCAAGGTGCAGACGACGCTCGATAACATCAAGGGCGCCCAAGTAGACGGTCCGCACCGCTGGTACACAGCGGTCGGATTGCGCCTGAGCGGCACGGACGACTCGATTACCTTCGGCACGAACCACTACAAAGGCGTAACGATCTTCTTTGTGAACAAGATTCCCAAGGTGGTGGGATTCAAGGGGCACTCCATGCTCTGGGTCAGCCCAGAGGACCCGGAAGGCCTCTGGGCCGCGCTGAAAAAGTAACGCAGTCGCCTGGACGGATGAGCTTGATCCGATCCGGAGGACACTTTCCGAAAGGCGGGTACGATGTCCCAAATGGGGTCCAAACAAACACGACGGGCACGACGACAGTTCACTGAGGAGTTCAAGGCCAGTGCCATCCGGCTGGTGCTCGAGGAAGACAAGAC
>JABMNV010000162.1 GCA_013203475.1 Acidobacteriota bacterium | reverse complement strand
GGAGGTGGGATCGAAAAGGGTTGGGGCAGTGTGAGCCGCCGACTTGACTGGGTCAGCTCACAATACGCGGACGGAAGCCGCGAGCACGAGGAGGTGGTTCGCTTCGTGGGGCGAGATGTTGCCTACGTTGTGCAGAAGGAAATCATTAGGTTTCGTGTTCCGGGCCAGACTGCCCACGTGACACAGGAGCTCCGAGCCGTCATGGTGTTTCGGCTTGAGTCTGGCGCTTGGCGAATCTCGCACCGACAGGCTGATTCTCAGACGACGAAGCAGCCAGCACAGTAGACGTGGTTCAAGCGACGACGAAGCCGCCTAACACGGCATGCAGCCGACAGCGCGCGATAACGACCGCGGCGCCGCGGCTGATGCCTGGCCGTTAGCCTGAATATCAAACGAACAGGATCAGATCTACGCAGCCGACAGGCGCGTGACGCGCAGCTTCTTGCGACTCCGTTCGGCGTGCCACAGGTCGTGCTTAATCTGCTGGTTCATCCAACTCTCGGCGGAGGTGCCGAAAGCGAGCGACAGGCGGACCGCCATCTCGGGACTAATGCCGGCCCGCCCGTTGATGATTCCGGACAACGTCTTGCGGCTGACCCCGAGCGCTCGAGCGGCGTCCGTCACAGTCAAGTCCAAGGGGGCGAGACAAAGGTCTCGGAGAATCTCGCCAGGATGCGGGGGGTTGTGCATCTTCATTTGTCCACCTCAGTGGTAATCCTCGTAGTCCACGAGCTGTGCATCCTTGCCAGCGAAACCGAAGGTGACCCGCCAATTGCCGCTCACTTTGACGGCCCACGTTCCTCGACGCGTGCCCTGAAGCTCGTGCAGGTCGAGACCGGGCAGCCCAAGATCCCTCGGCGAGGTCGCCGCATGCAAGAGGCCGAGCACCAGTCGCAGCCGGTCGGCATGCTTGGCCTGAATCCCCTGCTTACTCCCGGTGGCGAAGAAGCGCTCCAGTCCTTTGTGCCGGAAGCTCTTGATCGCCACGCACCAAGTGTAACCCAATCGGTTACAGCCAACAATCCGGCTGACACGGCGTGCAGCCGACCGCAGCGCGTGTCATTATGAGCGCCGCGGTGGCTGACGCCGGAGCGTTGGGCCGACAGACGAGGAATCCTCTATGCCTCGAGCGCCATTGAACGCGTTGCTGTTCCCTACCCCACGTTGCAAGTGGTCGTGGCGTAGTCGATAAAGATGTTGGATTGTGCTTGCTGACTCTGGTGGTCAGCAATGAATGTGTTTCGCACGTCCTCTGGCAACTGCTGAACCGACACGTAGTTGTACTGTGACGCCAGTTTCACGCGGTCTGCGATAAGCTGCAGGTAGACTTGGGCGTGGGCTTGCTGCGCCGGCGGCGCGAGCGCCACGAGCGCGGCCGTGAGCGCGAGGCGCTGGTCCCACGCTGCTTTGGACGTCAGGGTCAGGTCTGACCCGCTCGCCTCCTTGAGAGCCTGACAGAAACTCGATGCCGGATCGGTCGTCGCAGTCGTCGTGGTCGGACCGGTCGGACTTGATGAGGCACACCCTCCAGACACCATCATTCCCGCCACGAGCAACACCGACACGAACCCGCCTGAACGCATACACGTCATCAATCGCCTTTCAATAGGAAGCCATCAATACATGACTTCGGAGCAGATCAGGGCCAGAGCGGTGCGGACGAAGCGCTATCTGGCGGCGCCAGCGTTGTGCGTGTGCGCTACTTCACTAGACGACGGATTTGTGGCGTTTCGATGGACCGCCGATGATAAGACAAAGGCAAATGGCGATGCGACTTGAGTTCCTCCGTTCGCAGTGAAATGCATGTGGCCTGGCTGTAGAATCCGATCTGACTACGCGCGGCATAACATCCAGATGGAGCCGACGCGGACGTGGTGACAAGAGGTGCGCGCTGCGGCTCAGCGCGAACCGTTAGCCCGATAAGTCGCGAAATGGTTGAACGTGCTAGCCTCTGGCAATTCCAATGAGCCTCGAGTTCGAGTGGGACGACGCCAAGGCGAAGGCCAATCTCAAGAAGCACGGTGTGCCCTTCGACGAAGCGTTGACCGTATTCGCGGACTCGTTAGCGCGCATCTTCGACGATCCTGACCATTCGGGAGACGAGCCCCGCGAGATCGTCATCGACTTTTCGTCGACTTCCCGATTGCTGGTCGTCGGCTTTACAGAACGGTCTGGACGGGTCAGACTGATTCACGCGCGTCGGTCCACCAAGGCCGAACAGAAACGCCATGAAGAAAACGTCAAGCGCACGACCTAAGGCCCGATCGAAGGGACTCCGCGCCGAGTACGAGTTCGGCTACTCACGCGCCCGTCCCAATCGATTCGCATCTCAGCTCGGGCCGCAAACCGTCGCGGTTGTGCTGGCACCTGATGTCGCGCAAGTCTTCGATTCATCCCGTAAGGTGAACAAGTTGCTGCGGTCGATCATCGCCGCAACGCCCTCGACTGACGAGACCCATCGTGGCTCTCGACGGAAAACGGGCTAACACCGGCCTGGAGCTGACGGCGTTCAACAATCGCGCTTGATTGGAGCCTCGAGCCGCCGCGGCTCACGCCGAAACGTTAGCCGCCTGAGGCGAAAGAACTTGAAACTGGAGTTCCCAGCATTTAGTGGACAGGCACCGAGCGGTTACTACGCGTGGCTTCAGCAGCCACTCTCGAACCGAGCGCCTCGGGTGTTTCTCGACTTGCGCGAAGCGGGAGAGACCTGCAGCAAGCATCGGGTCACGCGGCTGATGCGCGAGCCCAAGCACTGGCACATGTTTCACGTGGTTGCTCGCAAACACTCGTAGGAGGCAAACGACATGGCAGAACCCGGCCACATTCACCACGCGATCGACTACATCGAACTGGCCGTCACCGATATGGGACTGGGCTTGATCCGATTCCGTGGACGGTTTAGTTACGCCGCTTGAGTCAGCGCCTTTCGCTCGAAGGCGGCCGGACTGATCTGGCCGAGCGTGGAGTGCCGACGCTTCTGGTTATAGAACACTTCGATGTAATCAAACAACGCCATCTTCGCCTCGCCGTGGCTGTCGAAGTGCTTACCCAGCTCGCTCTTCACGGTCGAGAAGAAACTCTCCATGACGGCGTTGTCGTAGCAGTTGCCGCGGCGACTCATGCTGCCGGTGATGCCGTGGGCCTCGAGCACGTCTTGGTAGTCTTCGCTGGCGTACGTGGTGAATTCAATCGGTCGTTGCAACAACTCTGCAAGGAGAGGTTGCAGTGGGTACTTCGAAACGACGTCGGTCTGCTCAAGCCGGTCGAGGCCCTATCCGTTCACCAGGTCGTCCGACG
>JABMNV010000161.1 GCA_013203475.1 Acidobacteriota bacterium | reverse complement strand
CGGGCAAGTCCACGTTGATTTCTCGTATCTCGGCCGCCAAACCGAAGATCGCCGACTACCCGTTCACGACATTAACCCCCAACCTCGGTGTCGTCAGCATGAGCGACAACCGAAGCTTCGTCGTCGCCGACGTGCCGGGCCTGATCGAGGGCGCGCATGAGGGACACGGGCTCGGCATGAAATTCCTGGCTCATCTCGAGCGCACGAAGGTCCTGGTGCACGTCATTGACGTGTCGCTATTCTCGGGGCGCGATCCGATTAGTGATTTTGAGATCATTCGGAATGAACTCAAGCTGTTCGAGAGTGGGGGGGACGACATGGCCGAGGCCCTGGCCACGAAACCGCAGATCGCCGTTGCCAACAAGATTGACGCCCTCGACGATCCCGAGCGCCTGAAAGCCCTCGTCAAACACCTCAAGAAACGAAAGATCGCCGTGTATCCCATCTCGGCTGTCACCGGTGAGGGCCTGCCGACGCTCCTCAATGCACTGTGGAAGGTCGTCGCCCGACAGTCGGCATCGACTGAGACTCCGTGAGCAAGCGGCCCCGGCTCGGATGGCTTGGCGGCACGTTCGACCCGATCCATTGCGGTCATCTCGATGTGGCACGTGCGGCACACACGGCGCTCGCGCTCGGCACTGTTCGCCTGGTGCCGACGCGGGTCCCGCCACACCGATCCGCAGCGCACGCGCCACCCAAGCACCGATGGGCGATGGTCACGCTCGCCGCTCAGGCTCACGACTGGCTTGGCGTCTCTGACGATGAGCTGCAGGCGGACGGCCCGTCCTATACGATTCACACGCTCAATCGCCTTGAAGAGCAAGGCATGGACCTGGGAGGACTGCACGTGATTACGGGAGCGGATGCCTTTGCCACAATCCTTGATTGGAAGGATGCCACCCAACTGATTGATCGCTGCCATTTTGTCGTCGTGTCTCGACCCGGACATCAGGCACAGGCCCTGAGGCAGACGCTGCCGATGCTGGCCACAAGAATGCTCGACGCCAAAAGCTACGTCGAGGCCTCAACACCGAGTATCTTCTTGGTAGACACTCCAACGGCACCGGTCTCTTCAACAGAGATCCGGAACAGGGTGGCGGCCGGCCAGTCACTTGATGGCTTGGTTCCTGAGGCGATCGCCACATACATCGACACGCACGGACTGTATCGAGGAGAGGCATGAGCAAGACCCCACGTACCGTAGCCACCACCAAGCGCGCCGGCACCGCAACGAAGAAGGCGGCCGCCAAGAAGGCCCCTGCCAAAAAGGCGGCAGTCAAGAAAGCCCCAGCCAGGAAATCCGCTGCCGCGAAGACAGTAGGCAAAAAGGCGGCCGTCAAAAAGGCGCCCGTCAAGAAGACCGGTGCCAGGAAATCGGTGGTCAAGAAAGCGCCGACCACACGTGGAGTGACCCTCAAGAAGCCCACGACGCCGCGATTGCCCGCCGACGTCAAGATGGCCGTTGCCGCCGCACAGGACAAGTTGGCACTTGACGTGACGGTGCTCGATCTGAGGCAGGCTTCGGCGTTCACCGATTTTTTTATCGTGTGCACGGGCGCCAATAAGCGACAGGTGCAAGCCATCTCTGATGGAATTGAGGCCAGCCTGAAGACGATCGATGAACGACCGGCCCTGGTGGAAGGGTACCGACGGGGCGAATGGATTCTGCTCGACTACTTCAGCTTCATCGTTCACGTCTTCCTGCCCGCGCAGCGCGCCTTCTACGCGCTTGAGCGCCTCTGGGGTGGAGCTGAGCCGATCGAAGTTCCCGAACCCTGATCGGGTCGACCAGGTGGCAGCATCTGCGTACTCGTCGCAACCACCTGAGACGGGGTCTGGTCCATACGCTCGCGCCCACTGGCAGCGTTCTTGGATGGCACAGCCTCGATGGCCATGCCAGGGTGGGCGGACACGTGGATCGGCGGCGCTCTCGATGCCGTCTTCGCTCCACGGTGTGTCGCTTGCCGCAAACCCACAGGCCCCCACCGCTCGGGCCCTGTCTGTGCAGCGTGCTGGCAGTCTGTCCAGGCACTGAGCCCACCCTGGTGCGCCCGGTGCGGTGAACCGTCGCGAACGGGTCTCACCGCAAGTCCGGGCCATTGTGCGCGCTGCCAGGCCCACCCCCCACACTTCGACGAGGCGCGCGCCCTTGGCGTGTATACGGGAGCGCTGCGGCACATTGTGCATGCGCTCAAGTACCGCGGCCATCAATCCCTGGGGGCCCCGTTGGGGGCGCTACTTCGTGACCGAGGCGACGACATCCTGTCGGCCGCAGACGCAGTGGTGCCAGTGCCACTGCATCCGTGGCGACACTTGCAGCGGGGCTTCAATCAGGCCGATGAACTGGCTCGGACGCTGGGTCCTCCGGTATGGAGGCCGCTGCGGCGTCGACGCCTTGGCACTCCGCAGGCGGGACTTCGCGGTCAGGACAGGCTCACAAACGTCCGTGACGCGTACCGACTCCGTCTTGCCGCGTACGGCCAACCGCCCCCCAAGTACGTGGTACTGATCGACGATGTGATGACCACGGGCGCCACGTTAGACGCGTGCAGCCGTGTACTGCGCGAGGCCGGGGTCGTCTGGATTGGGGCACTGACAGTTGCCCGGACCGTGACGCTTATGCCTCCGCCAACTTCGGGAGGATCGCCGCGTCCACCGCTGCGCGCACCTCGTCTTTGGACGCCTCACCGTTGATGAGCACCCAGTCAGGGCGCTCGGCCTGGCGCCGATAACTCTCGCGAACACGCGTCAGCAGCGACAAGTCACGTTCGTACCGGTCGCGGCCGGCAGACTTTCGCAGCACGGCAGTTTCGGGGGCGATGTCGAGCAAGATCGTCACGGATGCTGGCGGCAGGAACTGTTGAATACTGTTGAGCCACGCGCCATCCAGGCCCTGGGCCTCGCCATACGCCACGCTCGACGCTCGATACCGGTCGCACACGATGACATCACCCGACGACAGCCACATCTCGATTTTCTGCCGATACTCGCAGCGGTTGGCCACGTACAACAGCTGCATCACTTCTGGCGTGAAGTCACGCTCACCGGCCAGCGCCTGAGCGATTTCACGGCCCACGGGTGTCTCGTAGTCTGGAAACGACAGGGGGCGCACTTTGCGGCCGGCGTGCTCGATGCGCGCTCGCAAATGTTTCGCCTGTGTTTCCTTGCCGCTCTGATCCAGTCCTTCAAAGGCGATGAGCATCATTCGTCCCACTGCAGCATGTCATCGATCGTCTGGCGGCGCCGCACCACTCGCCAGTCGTTGCCGTCCACCAGCACCTCTGCTGCCACGGGACGCCGATTGTAATTGGACGCCATGATGGCACCGTAGGCTCCGGTGTCACGCACGGCCAGCAGATCGCCGACCGCCACCGGCGGCAACCGCCGAGCCTGCCCCAAGATATCACTGGACTCACAGACGGGCCCAACGACGTCGCAGTCAATCTCCGCGCCGTCGCGAGGCGCGACCACGTCAATACCGTGCCAGGCGCCGTAAAGCGCCGGGCGGATCAAATCCGTCATCCCGGCGTCCACAATGACGAACCACCGTCCGTCCTCCTGGGCTTTCAGATCGACGACGCGGGTGAGCAAGACGCCGGCCGGTCCCGCGATCCAGCGACCGGGCTCAAGCACCAGGCGAAGGCCGGTGTGACGCACGGCCGTGAGCACGGCGGCGGCATACTCATCCACGGTGAGCGTCGCCTGACCGGGCTGATAGGCGATCCCGAGTCCACCACCGACATCGAGGTGCTCGAGCGCAATCCCCTCTGCCGCGAGCGTGGTGGCGAGGTCGACAATGGCCGCCACCGCCAATCGCAGCGGGTCCACTGAGGTAATTTGTGAACCGACGTGCACGTGCAGCCCGACGACCTTGAGATGCTCTCGGGCGGCCATCGAAGTCACCATGGCATGCGCCCGCGCGGCGGTCATCCCGAACTTGTTCGAACGATGCCCCGTGGAAATATGGGGATGACTGCCCGCGTCCACGTCTGGATTGATCCGGACCGCCACCCGCGCGCAGATCCCGTGGGCACGGGCAATGGCATCGATCCGTTCCATCTCACCGGGTGACTCGGCGTTAATCGCCTTGACTCCCAGGGTGACCGCGCGCACCAGTTCATCATGGGTCTTCCCCACCCCGGTAAAGACAATCTGGTCCGGCGAGAACCCTGCGCGCAGCGCGACGTCGATTTCGCCGCCCGAGTTTGCGTCAGCGTGGGCCCCGGCGGCACGCATCTCGCGCACCACGGCCAGAGTCGCGTTGGCCTTGATCGCGTAGTGCAGGTCATGGGGATAGTCCACGAACGCGACATCGAGTTCGCGGAACCGAGTGAGAAGGACCGCACGGCTGTAGATGTGGAGCGGGGTGCCCACGGCGTCGGCCACCGTGTCGAGTGGCACTCCCTCGCAGCTGAGCAGGGACTGAGTACGATGAAATCCAACCACAGGACCTTCGATTGTAACGCAGCACAGATTTCCGCGAAGCCTCGTTCCACGGTATGATCCGCGGCGCGGCCCAGCCCGATGTCACACGACTACACCCCTTCGCCAGACGAGGCCATGGATGCCCTGATCGCCCGTTGCCTGACCGGCGACCAGACGGCATGGGAGGAGATTGTCCACATGCATCGGCGGAAAGTCTTTAATCTGGCCTACAAGTTTGTCGGGCGACACGATGAAGCAGAAGACCTGACTCAGGATATCTTCATCAAGATCTTTAAGGCCTTGCACACGTTCGACCGCCGCGCCAACTTCCAGACGTGGCTCATCAGCGTCAGCCGAAACCTCTGCATCGATCACTATCGGTCGGTCCGTAAGGAACGCGCGACCATGGCCCGCGACGTGGATGCGTCACTGCTGTCACCGGTGTCCCGGGAGCGCACGCCGCTGGCCGAACTTGAGCACGTCGACCTCAAGGCCCTGATCCGTCAGGCGCTGGCTGAACTGCCCGCGACGCTTCGCGAGGCGGTGACGCTGAGGGAACTGCGCGAGTATTCGTATCAGGAAATCGCTGACCAACTTGGCCTGCCTGAAGGCACCGTGAAGTCTCGTATCAATCGTGGGCGGCTTGAACTCGCCCGCCAAATCCGTCGTCTTCAAACTCATAGGCCGCCGGGCTCGATGGCCTCGCGCGGAGGAAACGAATGAATGTCACGACCTCTCATCAGGGCAGTATTGCCGTGGTTCACGTCACGGAAACTCGGCTCACGTACCCGATTCTGTCAGACTTCGCGACGACGATCGCCGCGCTGGTGGCGGCTGGCGAGAAACAAATCCTCGTGGATTTGTCGACCGTGAGCTATGTGGACAGCGCCACGATCGGATGCCTCATGGACCTCTACCGTCAGGCCAACGCTGCGGGGGGGCACCTCAAGCTCTCGGGTGTCCAGAAGCGCGTGGAAACGATGCTGACGATAACGGGCGCCCACAACTTCCTGGAAGTCCACGCCGATCAGGCATCGGCACTCGCCAGTTTCGGAGGCTGAGATGCGGACGATCACGACATGCGCCGGCACGCCCGTAGACACCGATGGGGATGTACTCGCCATCATTGAAACGATTTCGCGCGATTTGGCCCGACGAGCCGATCTGGACTACAGCTTTGAGGAGGTTGCCCGCGAGTTTCAGTTCCTCGTCGAACAATTGACGCCCGAAGAACTTCAGGACTACTTGAAGGAAAGCCTGTTCATGAGTTTCAACCGCTTTGAGAACGAGCGGTTGCTGGGCGTGGTGGAAAAAGTGAAAAAGGCTTTCGACGCCTCCGGGACTCCCGAAGGCGACTGACGCAACCGAGCCGTCTATCGGGCCGCCGATCGAACCGCGGGACGGGCCGGGACGCGGGCGGCGGCGGGTGCAGCCACCGACTCGCTCGCGTCCACCAGGTGCCACGCATCGCGCTGACGGAGGAGTTCAGCCGCGAACGCCGTATGCAGGGCGTGACCACCCCGATGCACGACCAGATGCCCACGCACGGGATGCCCCAGCAGCGCCAAGTCCCCAATCGCGTCCAGCATCTTGTGACGCACAAACTCATCTTCAAACCGCAGCGCATTGAGTACGCCGGTCTCGCCAATAACGATCGCGTTGTCGAGCGAGCCCCCAAGAGCCTGGCCGCGCTGACGGAGCAGTTCCACTTCTTTGAGGAAGCCAAACGTGCGCGCCGGCGCAATCTCGTCAACAAACACCTGCTCGGTGATCTCGAGCGTCTTCTCCTGATGCCGCATCAGGGGGTGATCAAAACTGATGGTGTACGACACCTTGAAACGACCAAATGGGTACACCGCGATACGTTTGTCGCCATCCTGCACCTCAACGGGTGACAGAATCTCGAGCACCTGTCGAGGCGCGCCCAATTCCCTGGTGCCCGCGCTCTGAATCAGATACACCCACGGTGCGGCTGACCCGTCCATGATCGGGACTTCGGCCTGATTGAGCTCAATCAGCACGTTGTCCACGCCCAACGATCGAAGGGCAGACAACAAATGCTCCACCGTTTCCACCGACGCGTGATCCCGACTCAGGCCAGTCTGCAACTGCTGGACACCGCCGAGGTAGTCCACATGGGCGGGGATTTCCACGCCCTTGTCAGCACGAAAAAAGCGAATCCCGAAGTTGGCAGGGGCCGGCTTCAGAGCAATCGAAACTTTCTGTCCCGAATGGAGTCCAATTCCCGTGCAGGAGGCGACTTGGCGGAGAGTTCTTTGTGCAGGCATCACAGCGTCTTGACGGGAAGCGTTATAGCAATCTCTTTGCCAACTCTTGTCGACAGAGGGTTAGACCGCCTAACCCATTCAATAAATTAGACTTACGCATCTTGGTCCATCCCGATTATTTTAGCCGACCCGCAAGCGTGTGTCAAAAATGACACAATGTGGCCTTGGCCGCATGTGGGTTCATTGACACAGGTGTCATCACACCGCCTTCTGCTCGGCTGCCGAGTCAGGACCCGCCAGAATCGGGGCCAGGAACAGGCCAGTCGACGATTCTGGCGCAGCGGCAATCGCTTCTGGCGGACCACTGGCTACGATGTGTCCGCCCCCCGCTCCCCCCTCCGGGCCGAGGTCGATCACCCAGTCTGCACACTTGATGACATCCAAATTGTGTTCGATCACCACGACCGTGTTGCCCTGCTCGACGAGCCGATGCAGCACATCGAGCAATTTGCGGACGTCCTCGAAATGTAAACCGGTGGTGGGTTCGTCCAGGATGTACATCGTGCGCCCGGTGCCCCTCCGCGCCAGTTCGCGCGACAACTTGACGCGCTGGGCCTCGCCTCCCGAAAGCGTCGTGGCGGACTGCCCCAACGTGATGTACCCCAAACCCACCTCCTGCAATGTGCGAAGACGGGTGGCGATGGGCGGAAAACTGTCGACGAGTTCCAGGGCCTGATCGACGGTCAATTCCAGCATGTCGGCAATGGACTTGCCGCGGTAGACAATCTCAAGCGTCTCGCGGTTGTAGCGACGGCCCTTGCACTCTTCGCAGGTCACGTAGACGTTCGGCAGAAAGTGCATCTCAATCGCGATCACACCATCGCCCTGGCACGTCTCGCACCGACCGCCCTTGACGTTAAACGAGAACCGGCCTGCTTTGTAGCCGCGAGCGCGGGCGTCGGGCAACATGGCAAACAGTTCACGCACGAAAGTAAAGAGCCCCGTATACGTCGCTGGGTTGGATCGCGGCGTGCGGCCAATCGGCGACTGGTCAATCTGGATGACCTTGTCGATGAGATCGATCCCGTCGATGCCATCGTGATCGCCCGGCTCATCCACCGATCGATAGATCGCGCGCGCCAGCGCGCGATACAAAATCTGGTTCACGAGCGTCGACTTACCCGAGCCCGAAACGCCGGTCACGGCCGTCAGCGTCCCCAACGGGAATGCCGCGTCCAGGCGCTTGAGGTTGTTGGCGCGCGCGCCGCGCACCACGACCCGTCCGCCGTTCCCTGTTCGCCTGGCGGCGGGCACCGCAATGGAACGGGCTCCCGTGAGGTACTGCCCGGTCAGAGAGGCGCCTGGCGTCGCCAGCAACTGTTGGGGGCGCCCCTGGAACATCACCTGTCCACCGTGCTCGCCGGCACCGGGACCGAGGTCCACAAGATAATCGGCCACGCGAATGGTCTCTTCGTCGTGTTCGACGACCAGCACCGTATTGCCAAGATTCTTCAAACGGCCCAGCGTCGCCAGCAACCGCCGATTATCGCGTTGGTGCAACCCGATCGACGGTTCGTCGAGGACATACAACACGCCGGTCAGTTGTGACCCAATCTGCGTCGCCAGTCGAATACGCTGGCCCTCGCCCCCCGACAACGTGGCTGCGCTCCGCGCCAGCGTCAGGTACCCGACGCCAACATCGGACAGGAACCGCAGGCGCTCTCGAATCTCCTTGAGCACTCGCCCCGCGATCAAGAACTCCCGCTCGGTGAGTTCCATCGCTTCCACCATTGGCAGCGCATCAGCGATCGGCAGATTGACGTAGTCGGCAAGTCGGCGCCCCTTGACCCGCACGGCCCGGCTTTCGGGACGCAGGCGCTCGCCCTGACACGCCAGGCATGGCCGGAGCGCGCGAAACGGTTCAAGCGTCTCCTGGTCAGTCCATGACCCTTCCGCAAAGCGGCGGCGCAGATTGGGAATCACACCTTCGAAATCACTCCCGAACGGGTCCTTGGCGACCTTGTCTGACTTGGCCCGCTTGCCCGGCGCCCCCATCAACACCAACTCCCGGTGCTTCTTCCCTAACTTGGCGAAAGGCACGGCGGCATCCACGCCAAACACACGTTCCAGGCCCGCCAGCATTTCGGAAAGCAGCCGCTTGTCTCCCTTGGCCCACGGCAGCACGGCGCCGTCTTTGAGGGCCAGACGTTCGTCTGGCACCACCCGTGCCGGGTCGAAGTCATACACGGCTCCCAATCCCTGACAATCCGGACACGCCCCATGAGGGGAGTTGAACGAAAATGCCCTCGGCGACATTTCGGGAATACTGATGTCGCAGTTGGGACACGCCATCCGTCTGGAGAACAGGCGATCCCCGCCTTCCAACGTGTTGACAATGACAATGTCGTCGGCCAGATTCAGCGCCAGGTCCAGAGAATCACTCAGACGGCGCTCGATCCCATCTTTGACGATGACCCGGTCCACGAGCACTTCGATTGTGTGGTTCTTCCTGCGGTCGAGGGCGATGTCATCATCGAGCGACAAGAACTGACCGTCGATTCGGGCGCGTGTGAACCCACGGGCGCGCAACGCGGCCAGGTCCTTCTTGAACTCACCCTTGCGACCACGCACCACCGGCGCGAGCAGGTTGATACGCTCATCGTGTGGGTACCGCAGCACGACATCCACAATCCGCTCGAGTGTCTGCGACGTGATTTCATGGTCACAGACCGGGCAATGCGGCACGCCGATATTCGCGAAAAAGAGTCGGAGATAGTCGTAAATCTCAGTGACGGTGCCCACCGTCGACCGGGGATTGGAGGCTGTCGTCTTCTGTTCGATCGAGATAGCCGGCGAGAGACCATCGATGAGGTCAACATCCGGCTTTTCCATCTGTTCGAGGAACTGCCGCGCATAGGCCGACAACGACTCGACATACCGACGCTGCCCCTCCGCGTAGATGGTGTCAAACGCGAGTGAAGACTTGCCAGACCCGGATAGCCCCGTGATGACCACCAGTTGGTCGCGAGGCAGGTCGACGTCAATGTTCCGAAGGTTGTGCACGCGCGCCCCGCGGACGGCGATCCAGTCGTGCGCCATGATTGCTCACCTCATTCTATGTCAGTGACCGCCGGATCTCGTCGGTGTCCTGCCCGGCCGTCGGGGCGTCGCGGAGTGTGACCGGCGGCAGTCCAAACGGTGACCGAACGGCGCGCAATCCGGTGGCCCGAATCACCGTCTCGCGTGCGACGACGTGTGGATCCTCAAAGGCGTCTTTCGGACTATTGACTGGAGACAGACACACATCGTGTCCCTCGAAGAAGGCCAGCCACTCGGCCTGAGTTCTGCTGCGAAAGACGTCGCGGACCTCGCTGGTCAACGCCGCCTGGTCGGGGGATGCCGTCAGGTGACGCGCCACCAGGTCATCCCGACCGATGGCGCGGCAGAACGTGGTCCAGAATTTGTCCTCAAGCGCGCCGAGCGCCACCTGACGACCATCCCGCGTCTCATAGACGTTGTAGCAGGCGTGTTCGCCAAACGTGGGCAGTTCGCCGGTGGCGTTCGCGCCGTCATCAATGAGCACCGACGCGCCCGGCAACATGACCCAGTAGAGCGCGGCCTCGTGCATCGAAATGTCGAGTGCGGCCCCTTCGCCGGTCCTGGCACGCGACACGAGAGCAGCCAGGATCGCGATCACGGCGCTCATCGCGCCGCCGCCCACGTCGGCCATGAACATTCTCGGCAAGTGGGTGGGATGGGGACGATCAACCGACAAGACCCCGGAGACCGCGACATAGTTCAGGTCGTGCCCGGGACGCTCCGCGTAGGGGCCCGTCTGGCCGTATCCCGTAATGGCCGCGTGCACGAGTCGCGGATGGCGAGCGCGCACCTGCGGTCCTGACACCCCAAGCCGACGAGCCGTACCGGGCCGAAAACTCTCAACCACGACGTCTGACTGTGCCAGGAGGGCCTCGAGCACAGGTTGGGAATCTGGATCACGCAGGTCCAGGGCCACGCTGCGTTTCCCGCGGTTCAGGAGCAAGTCATAGACGCTGCGCCCGTGGACAAACGGCGGCAATTGGCGCATCGGGTCGCCAACTCCGGGCTGCTCCACCTTGATGACATCGGCCCCCAACTCCGCCAGCATCAACGTCGCAAAGGCGCCCGGCAGCAGCCGAGTCAAATCAAGGACACGCAGACCGTCGAGAAACGCCATGGAAGGAAGGGATGCTATCATCGCGGCGCTCTGGAGTTGACATGACCACAGTTCGGCAGAAGCCGTCGTTGGCACTATCGCTCGCACCCGTCCTCGTACTCGTGCTGCTGCTCGCCGGGTCGGTGGTGTTGTTTAGCGACGGGTCATCGGGTGGCCCCAATCAAATCGCGCTCATCCTGGCCTCAAGCGTGGCGACGATTCTTGGGGTCCGTCTTGGCTTTCCCTGGAAAGAAATCGAGCAGGGCATCGTCCACGGGATTTCTCTGGCCCTGGGCGCCATCCTGATCCTGCTGGTCGTCGGCGCCTTGATCGGCTCGTGGATCCTGGCGGGCATCGTGCCGACGATGATCTACTACGGCCTTGAGTTGCTGACGCCGGCGATTTTTTTCCCCAGCGCCTGCGTCCTGTGTTGCCTCGTCTCGCTGGCGACGGGCAGCTCGTGGACGACGGCCGGCACGGTGGGCGTGGCCCTGATCGGCATCGCAGCCGCGCAGGATCTCAACGTCGGCCTTGCGGCTGGCGCCGTGGTCTCGGGTGCCTACTTTGGCGACAAGATGTCGCCGCTCTCAGACACGACGAACCTGGCGCCGGCCATGGCCGGCACCGATCTCTTCACGCACATCCGCCACATGTTGTGGACGACCGTGCCCAGCATCTCAATTGCCCTGATCCTGTTCACGATCATCGGCCTGCAGTCGGCCGCTCCGCGTGATACGGAAGCTGTGGACGCGATTTTGGCCGCGCTGTCGACGAGTTTTGTCATCGGGCCGCACCTGCTGATTCCCGTGGTGTTGGTGCTGGTGTTGGTGGTTCGAAAGATGCCTGCGTATCCGGCGCTGCTCATCGGCTCCCTGGTGGGATGTCTGTTCGCAATCGTGTTCCAGCAGACGGCCGTGCTCACATTCGCGGAAAGCCCGACACTCCCCACATGGGCAGGCTTGCTCAAGGGTGCCTGGAAGTCGCTATTCGCGGGCTACACGCTGACGTCGGGTAACCCGGCCCTCGATGATCTGCTGTCGCGGGGCGGCATGGGCAGCATGCTCAACACCGTGTGGCTGATCGTGTCGGCCATGATGTTCGGCGCTGTCATGGAAGTGACCGGCATGCTGGGCCGCATCGCGGGAGCCATTCTCGGCACAGTCCGGGGCACGGGCAGTCTGATTCTGGCCACGTTGGCCACGTCATTCGGCATGAACATCATCGCCTCGGATCAGTACATCGCCATCGTCTTACCAGGTCGCATGTTTCGAGCCGAGTTCGCACGCCGCAATCTGGCGCCACAGAATCTCTCACGGTGCCTCGAAGACGCCGGCACAATGACGTCAGCCCTGGTGCCGTGGAACACGTGTGGCGCGTTTATGGCGCAGACGCTGGGCGTGCCTACGCTTGTCTACCTGCCCTACGCGTTCTTCAACCTCTTCAACCCCGTCATCTCGGCGATCTACGGCTTCACCGGATTCTCGATCGTCAAGGCCGATTCGGCGCAGACAGACGACTAGTCCGCCTCCCTGCCTTCGCCGACTGAGCTACAGACGCCAGACGGTATCACTCGATGCCAGCAACATGCCGCCCTGGGGATGGAACGCGACCCCCACGAGGTGGGCGGCGGCAATCACCAACTCAGGCGTCGGCGTGGCCGCGCGCACGTCGACGCGATAGAGACCTGCCGCGCCGGCCAAGGCGTCGGTGACAAACAGCGTGCCCGAGTGGTCAAAGGCCAGCCCCTGCGGACGGCCGAAGCTGCCGCACACAACCTGCACCTCACGCGTTGGCGTCACCCGATACACAACGTCTTGTGACGCCAGCGTTGGCGCTGTCACGTACAGGCACCCATCGGGTCCGAAGGCCAAGTGAAACGCGGCCACACTCGGCGGAATCTCGGCGTAGACCTCCACGTGTCGTGGAGACTCGCCGGATTGACCAACGCTGATGCAGTTGATGGTTCCTGATCGATCGCCGACAAACAAACGTCCATCTGGTGCACACGCCAACCCGGTCGCCACGCCGAGGTCCGTGGCATACAACTCGGCCCGGCCATCGGTCGTTATCCGATAGACCTGCCCTTCGAACCGACTCGAGACGTAGATCGCGTTGTCGGGCCCCAGGGCCATTGAGGTTGGATTCGCGATCTCGACGGACAAGGGATCGCGCGTCCCGTCGGGGTTCACCCGGGACATCGGCACCGGTGCCTTGGTGCCGCGGCTGCCACTGTGGGTGACATACACCGCACCAGCCCGGTCGCACAGCGGACCATCCACCTGATGCACATCGGTCGTCACCACGGTGGCGACATCAAGGACCAGCGTCTCTCCTGGCACCTCAACGACGCGCACGGGTTGCGCACCGCCGTCCGACTCCTTCGGAACAACGACCGTGATCGCACGACTGGACGCCGCAACCACTCGCGCCTCATGTCCGCCGACCGTCACATGCGGTGGACCATCCGTGGGCATCGGCAAACGCGAGCCCAACACCGTGATTCGGCCTCCTGGAACGGCACCCTTGGGACGAAGTGACGACAAGACTGGCACGAGTTAGGCGTCGTCCAATTCGACATTCCAGTACACGTAATCGCGCCAACTCTCAGGCGCATTGTGCAATCCAAATGTGATGCGAATCGCCGGAGCCTTATCCGGGCGCTTCGGAGGCCGAGTCAGGCGCATGCGAGCCTGCTGAGGCGTGCGTCCACCCTTGCGACGATTGCAGGATATGCAGCAGGTGACGATGTTCTCCCAGTCTTTACGGCCACCCTGAGCGACGGGCACCACATGATCAAACGTCAACTCAGCGGACGAGAACACGTGGCCACAATACTGGCAGCGATGATCATCACGCGCGTAGATATTCGCACGCGAAAACGGAACATAGTCCATCCGGCGACGCACCCGGATCCTGCGCAGCAGTCGAATCACCGACGGCAGTTTCATGCTGAACGTCACAGCGCGGATCTCACGGTCGTACACCGACACGATTTCGACCTTGCCCTGACACCAGAGTGTGATCGCTTTTTGCCAGTGCACTACCCGCAACGGTTCGTATGTCGCGTTCAGAAGAAGTGTTTGTTCCATGGCTCGAACCCCTGCATTGTCGGTCACGATCGGCAGGCTGTCAAGAGAACCCGAGATGTAACATCAACGTTATCAGTGAGTTAGGGAAACGGTCTGGCGAGCGGCCGCCAAACAGCCGATACAAGCGCCCATGGAAGGTCACGCACGCCTGCCGCGGGTTGGGTTAGTTCTGCTACTGGCGATCGGCGCCTCGACGTGCGCAGCGCGCAGTGTGCCGCCGACCGTGGCCAGGCCGTCACCGTTTCCCAGGGTGGCGCCACCCGCGGGTATGGCGGCCGAGGTGGGGCGCCCCCCTCGACGCATTCGTACGGAAGACCTGCTGCGGACAGCCCTCTCGTTTGAGGGGACGCCGTATCTGTGGGGCGGCGAGGATCCCGCTACGGGATTTGATTGCAGTGGGTTTGTCAAATATGTGCTGGCGCAGCATGAGATGCCCGCCCCCCGCACGGCCGCGGAACAGTTCCGGATGGGTACGCGGGTCGGCCTCAAGCAGGTACGAGCCGGAGACCTTGTGTTCTTCTCCACCATCGCGCCTGGCGCGTCCCACGTCGGAATGGCAATCAGCGGCGAGGAATTTGTGCATGCGCCTGCGTCCAATGGTGTGGTGCGCACAGAACGGGTGCAGTCAACCTATTGGAAGTCTCGCTTCGTCGGTGCCCGCCGAGTCATTTGATTGTCAGCCACTCAGCCAACGCCGAGCGGACCGACTCGACGGCGTGTGGTCCCAAAGGCAGGAGGGGGGCCCGCACCGGACCGCCGACCGCCCCCACCTCGTCGAGCGCACACTTGAGGCCGGCGACGCCGTATACGCTCGAGACCAGTTGGGCGATCGGCGTCAGACGCTGCTGAAGAGCCAGGGCCTCCGCATGACGCCCTGACGTGGACAACGTCCACAAATCCGCGCACACCTGTGGCAACACGTTTGCCACCGCGATGATCGCGCCACGCGCTCCCACGGTAGCCGCGGCCAACGTCACCGGTGCCCATCCGATCAATACATCGAAGGCCGCACTGCCTGTTGCATCGAACGTCGCGGAAACAAACTGCCCCAGACGTTCGATGTCGTTGCTGGTTTCCTTGATGCCGACCACGTTTGGATGAGACGCCAACGTCCGCAGCATTGGCAGCGTGAAACTAAAACCTGCCATTCCTGGCACGTTGTAGAGCATGACGGGAACCGGTGCAAGGTCGGCCACGGCGCGATAGTGGGTGATCAGGGCCTCAGACGTCATCTGCGACTTGAAAAACGAAGGGGCCCGTACCAGAACGACGTCGGCCCCGAGCGCCGCAGCCCGGGTGCAGGCGGCCACCGTGGCACGAGTAGACTCGCGGCCTGCACCGACGATCAATGTCCGGTCATCTGGCAACGCTTCGCGCGCCGTGGCGACGACCGCATCGGACTCACGCTCGTCAAGCAGACCGGCTTCACCATTGGAACCGAGCACGAGCACGCCTGCCAGTGGTGCCTGCATCACCCGACCGACATTACGTGCCAGGGCCGGCAAGTCGACATCACCATTGGTCACGTCGAACGGCGTCGGCACGGGAGGAAACACTCCTCGGATGTTCATCGGATGTGCATCATACTGGGGAGGCTATCGGTGCGTCCGAGCCCTGTCAATATTGACGGCCGACGCGCCGGCACCCGCGAGGGTTTGCAGAGCCAGCACGACCACGAACAGGGCAACGGCTGGAATCAGCAGCCACGGTGCGGAATACATCGCGGTGAGGGCCTCGCTGTCCTTGAGCAGGCCGCCCCAGCTCGGAATGGCGCCCTCAAACCCAAACCCAACAAACGACAACGTCGACTCCGCTATCAGCAACGCGGGAACCAGAAGGACAAACTCGATGCGCAGGAACCCGTAGGCCGCCGGCAGCAAGTGCCCGACTAATCGGCATGGGCCTGCTCCCACGGCGCGCGCGGCTTCCGCGTAGTCGCGCGACCGCTCTGAGGCGACGACCGATCGCACACCACGAGCGACGTCGGGCCAGGCCGCGCCCGCGAAAATGGCCGACATGAGGACAAACATCTCCCCGGTATCCATCACAAGGGGCCGCGTCGCGCGCAGGACGATGGCCAGGTACACGACCGGCAAGACGAGGACAAAATCCGCCACAGTCATGACGAGGGTGTCGACGCGGCCGCCGAAGGTTCCAGCGGTCGCGCCCAGCCACGCGCCAAGGAGCAGCGCCCCGCAGGCGCCAAGTACGGCGACGCCCAGCGACAGGCGGGCGCCGTAGGCCAGCCGCGCGCAAAGGTCGCGGCCCACCGCATCTGCTCCGCACAGCAAGAGCGGTCCGCGATCGGCAGCCACCGACACCAGGCGCCCACCCACGAACCACTGCAGGGGTACACGCACGTCGTGGCTGTCGGTGTAGGTGCGGCTAATGCGGTCCACGAGGACCTGACGATACACGAACGGTGCCTGCCATCCCTCGCTGTCGCGGACGTGCACGCGCATGGGCGGAGCGAACGTCCGATCGGGGGACTGCACCTGTGGGTCATTCGGTGAAACGCTGGGCGCCAACAGCGCCAGCAATACGAAACCCAGGAGGAGTCCACCCGCGACGCGACGCATCAGGCGAGCTCCCTCACCCGCGGATCGGCAAGCGCCCGGAGTCCATCAGCGAGAAGATTGCCAACAGCCAGGCAGACCCCACCAGCAAACACACATCCGGAGACCAGTCGCACGTCGCCAGATTGCACCGCGTCAAACAACAACCGGCCCAGTCCCGGCCACCCGGTCACGAACTCCACGGCGATCGACCCACTAAAGAGACTGCCAATGACGATGCCGTAGACGCCAAGAACGGGGCGCAGTGACTGCCGCGCGGCGTGAACCCACACGAGACGCGCGGGAGGAATGCCACGCGCCGCGGCCGCCAGCAAGTCAGGTGCGGACATCGCCTCGCGTGTCGCCTGTGACTGGAGGCGTTCGAGCACCGCCGCAATCGGCAGGCCCAGTGCCAGAGCGGGGGCCAACAGACGGTCCGGCGCCAACGCGACCCAGCCGGTGCTGACGGCAAGAAACAACAGCCCGAGGGCCGCGACAAGTGGAGGACACGCCAACACCGCGCTGGAGATGACCGTCGTCAGACGGGCTCCCCAGCGACGAGGATATGCCCCCGTATACACCCCCACAGGCAGCCCCAACAGAGTGGAGAGCAGCAGCGCCGCGAACGCCAGGCGCGCCGTATTCGCACCACGTTCCGCCACCAAAGTCGCCACCGGACGTTCATATTTTGCCGATTGGCCCAGGTCAAAGCGGAGAATGCCGAGACTGTATTCAGTCACCTGGACCACGAGGGGCCGATCAAGTCCGAGGCGTTCGCGCTTGCGTGCAATCAGTTGCCGGTCGAGTCCGGCGGCCTCGTCAGCGGTCGTCTCGTCGCCGGGGGCCATCCGTGCCAAGACGAACGCGGCCGTCGACACTGACACGACCAGGACAAGCGCGGCCACCACGCGGCGGAGGGCGAACGCCGCCACGCGAGAATTCACCGACGCGTACCTGTGATGTACAACTGCTCCGCGTTCCAGAGCACGGGCGGCGAGATGACCGCCGGCGTGGCTCCTCCAGCGCGAGCGCTGATCGGCACGGTGATCGTCGGCGCGGCAAACCACAGGGCCGGCACGTGGTCGGCCAACAGTTGCTGCGCCTCGGCAAACAATCGACGGCGATCCGCACGGTCCATGGTCGTCGCTTGCCGCTGCATGAGCGCGTCGAGCGCAGCCTCCCAAGCTGTGGCTGGACTGGACTGCCCCGGGTTCCAGAAATGGAAACCGCCGCTACTGAGCCAGAACCCCATGTTGTCGGCGGGGTCCTTGGAGTTGGAGCTGGCTCCGTAGTACATGGCCTCATAGTCACCGCTGCCAAAACGCCCGCGCAGGGCGGGCACATCAAGCGCGACCACGTCCACGGCGATTCCGACCTGGCGAAGTTGCTCCTGGAGAACCGCACTGGTACGTTCGCGATCGGTGTTTCCGCGCTGGGTCAAGATCGAGAATCGCACCGGCCGCTGACGCGTATCCTCGAGCACGCCATCGCCGTCACGGTCTTCCAGCCCAATGGATGTCAGCAACGTCCGAGCCCGCCCGAGGTCAAACGGCGTCGCGCCCATATCAGGAACGTACCATTCGCCGTGACCAGGGGTGACGGGCCCGTACACGGGGGTGGCAGCGCCGAGGTAGACCGTATCGACAATTACCTGACGATTAATCGCGTGCGAGAGCGCGCGCCGAAAGATCTCATCCCCAAGCCAGGGTTTTTGTTGAGTCGCCGCAGCACCCGGGGTGAGATTGAACCAGAAGGTACTCACGTCGATGGAGGTTCCCGCCTCGACGAGACGGAGGCGCCCGGCTGTCTGTGCGTCTCGCAACATCGCCAGATCTTCGGCGCGCGCACCACTGTTGATGAGATCGGCCTGGCCGGCCTGCATCCGAAGTAATTCGGCGTTCTGCTCCGGC
The DNA here is from genome assembly GCA_013203475.1 of Acidobacteriota bacterium. Taxonomy (GTDB): domain Bacteria; phylum Acidobacteriota; class Vicinamibacteria; order Vicinamibacterales; family SCN-69-37; genus SYFT01. The sequence continues at coordinate 2,789 of JABMNV010000161.1, read as the reverse complement.
ACGATGGGCACCTCAAGTTCGTCAAGGTACGGCAACGTACGCCCCTGCTCGTCCGTGCGCCAGAAGTGTGGATTCCTGACAAAGAGCATGCGTTGCGCCGGAAGGTATTCCGTCAGCACGAATGGGCCCATCCCGGCGATGGCTGAGAGATCGGTTGACGCGGTCCACGCAGCCGGGAAGGTCCCTGCGTCGAGTGCGGCCTTCAATTTGTGGCGGGGCAGAATAGGCAAGCTGTCGAGGATTGAAATTCCAGGCCCAAATGGTGCAGGAAAGGTCAGAACCACATGGTGGTCATCCAGCGCTCGGACCTGCAGGGGAAGTCCGCCAACCTGCATTTCTTTCCCCAATTGGCTGCCGACACGCTCGTCGTAGAGCGCCTGAAAGGTAAAAAGGACGTCTGAGGAAGAAAATGGCTCACCGTCCGAAAACTTCAGGCCGGGCCGGAGAGTGAACGTCCAGGTCAGCCCATCGGGGGTTCCCGTCCAGGCGGTCGCCAACCGCGGCTCGAGATCGCCTGAAGTCGGGTCAACCCGAAGCAAAGTGGCCTGAGTTAGAAGGGCCGAAAGGCGTCCAACTGGTCCTGCGTCCACGAGCCGATTAAAATTGGTGGGCTCGGTTCGAAAGGTCGCCACCAGGCGCCCCCCTTCAACTGGCCAGTCGTCGCCCGCAACTTGTGGTGTACCACACCGCTGACTGAAGACGACGACCACAAGGGTCAGCACGGCAGTGTAGGCCAGGCGCAGAGTTCTGGCAGGGGTCATGAGCGCTCCTTTGAGGGTGCCTAAAACATCACTATCCAGCGAACAGTTTGAGGCGTATTATCATTCGGATCAATGACTTACGGGTAATATGGTGCATTGTCGCTGTTGGCCGTCGGTCTTACATTTTCGAGCATAACCTGAACGGTTTTGTGATCCAAGAATCGTCGGGAATGCCAGTTTGGTTGGATCCACCCGGTGCAGACCGAGGACGGTGAGCATTGGTGGCCAACAGTTGCGTGGCACGGTACGTGCTTAGAACAAAGGTGAATTTGCAGTATGCGTGTGCGATCTCGATCTTTTATATGAATGAATGTCTATGACCGCTAACGACTTGACTCCCCGTCGTTCTTCTCGCGCTTGGGCTGCCCTGTTGGGTATGGTTCTGGGCCTGAGTCTGGTTGCCCCCGTTTCTGCGACGGCACCACGTCATCAGGCCCGGATGTCATCAGAACTGTCAGCCAAGCTCAACCGCAGCGACGCCGAATTGCTCCGAGTAGTGCTGACGGCCCCACAGGCGGAAGTGGATCGCTTGGCGAAGAAATATGGTGTCGCCGTCCTTCGTCGCCTTTTCTCGGGCGCCGTGTTTATCGGGACCCCAGCTCAGTTTGAGACGTTGGCGGCTGACAGGAACGTCTTCTCGTTAGAAGAAGACCTGCGGGTATTCAGTACGATGGCGGTCACGACCCAGTCCACGGGTGCGGACCAGCTGTGGAAGGGCAAGAACGGCTCGGCATTTGGCGGCCTGACTGGCCGCGGTGTCGGCATCGTCGTGATGGACTCAGGGATCGCGTCTCACCCAGACCTGAAAAATCGAATCCTCGCTGAGTTTGACTTCACCAATCCCGCAGGAATCCTCTTGGGCGGCGTTGACGAGTACGGGCATGGCACGCACGTGGCGGGCATCATTGCGGGCAGCGGACAAGGCAGCCTCGTCGACACGAAGAAGGGGCGAGGCGGGAAGAGCAAGAAGGGCCGCGGTGGACAGGATGACGACGAGGCCACACCGTATTTCGGCATGGCGCCCGGGGCGGGGCTGATTAGCTTTAAGGTGTTGGGGGCCGACGGCTCCGGCTTTGTGTCAGACGTGATCGAAGCTATCGATTGTGCGATTCGTTTCCGCGAGTGGCTCGGGATTGACGTCATCAATCTGTCACTCGGCCATCCTGCGAGCGTGGCGTTCAGGTTCGATCCACTGGCTCAGGCCGTTGAGCGCGCGGTCGCGGCTGGGATCACGGTCGTGGCTTCTGCCGGCAATCTCGGAAAGAACTCGGAGGGCATCCCCATTGTGGGCGCGATCGTGTCGCCGGGGTTCACGCCGGGCGCACTGACAGTTGGGACACTCAACACCAAGGGCACCGTCTACCGGAGCGACGACGAAGTGGCGTCCTACAGTTCGCGTGGTCCAGTGGTGGACCCAGGCACGCCCGCACCGAGTACGCCCGACGACCTTCCGCCCAACGCGCTCCTCAAGCCCGACTTGGTGGCCCCGGGCAACGCGATTGTCTCGACGATGGCGAAGAACAGCCTGTTGTGGAAGCAGTTGCCCGAGCGGCGCGTGCTCGGAGCGAACGGCGGATCGTATCTGATTCTGTCGGGCTCGAGTATGTCAACGGCCGTCGTGAGCGGCGCGGTTGCTCTGTTGTTGGACGCAAGAAAGGACCTGACGCCGTTTGAAGTCAAGACCGCGTTGCAGGTCTCGGCGCAGTTCATCCCCGGCACCGGCCTGATCTCCCAAGGCGCCGGCTCGATTAATGTGCCCTTGGCGGTCAAGTTCGCGACCCATCACAACATCAAGAAACTGCGGTTAACCAACACCATCGGGGGGGAACTGGCGTTCGCCAGTGGCATCTCGTTTGGCCAGGCATCGACGTGGGGTCAGGCCATGGTGTGGGATAACACCATGGTCTGGGACAACAGGGGAATCTCAGGAAATGTCACGCTCTGGGGCGACACCATGGTCTGGGATAACACCATGGTCTGGGACAATTCCCTTATTTGGGGCTCAACGATGGTGTGGGACAACACCAT
>JABMNV010000013.1 GCA_013203475.1 Acidobacteriota bacterium | reverse complement strand
GGGGGCGGGGGCCGGGGCGGGGGCCGGGGCCGGGGATCGTGTCGCACGGATGGCTGGCGGCGAACTCTGAGTTCTCACACGCCGATGAGCGAAAAATGGGTCGGGCGTTTTCGACGTCCGTGGGCGTGCACTTCCTCGCTGTAGTGGTGATTGCGTTGATGATGGCGTGGGCGCCTGCGCAGGTTTTTGAGTATGTGCCCCCGGAAAACTATGACTTGGTCTTTGTGCAGGTCGAGGGGCCCGGCGGCGGCGGTGGTGGAGGCGGAAACTCCTCGCCAGAGCCACCAGCCAAGATCGAGATGGAGGCGGTACTTCCCGAGGCTCCCGTGATCGAACCGGTGAAGCAGGCTCCTCCGCCTCCTGCGCTGGTGGCGCCGGTACGAATGGCTGCCATGATTGAGACGCCTGGCACGTTCACGGGGCTGGCCGCCGCACCATCCGCGGGCCTGGGCACCGGTGGCGGTGGTGGCACCGGTGAAGGCACTGGCACCGGGCCAGGCACCGGCTCAGGCATCGGTCCGGGCACGGGTGGTGGCTTCGGGGACGGTGTCATGCGCCCGGGCAGCGGGGTCGAGAATCCGACCATTCTGCGTCAGGTCGATCCCAAGTACACGCCCGACGCGATGCGCGCGAAGATTCAAGGAATTGTGGAACTTGAGGCCGTGGTCGGCACCAACGGTGTGATCACCGAGATCCGCGTGATTCGGTCCCTCGACCGGGCGTTTGGGCTCGACGAAGAGGCGATGAAGATCGCCAAGCAGTGGCTCTTCAGGCCCGGCACCTTCCAGGGCAAGGCCGTGGCCGTGCTGGTCGTCATCCAAATGGAATTCAGATTGCACTGAGATTCCGCCAATAGGGTATAGTCACGGCCCAACACGTTTGTGCCCCGGCCGGCCAGCGAAATCCAAGAGCGATCTGAGGGTTCTAAATGACGAACGATCACGGAATGTTAGCCACTCGATGGGCCCGACAGATTGCCTCCGACTTCTTCTTCCTCAAAGCTGCAGACAGCACAGGGCTCTTTCAATTCCATCGTCCTGATTGGTGGAAGTCAGAATCAATTGAGGGCGGCTTGGTCGAGGCGCTGAATTCTGTCCCGATCGCACTGTGGATTCGTCACTCCGCGGCGTCGTTGGTGGACACGGCCGCCAGTCGGACCGAGTGGAAGGAGCAACGCTGGCAGCTGGCGACCGAGGCAAGGCAGCTAGGGTTGAGGACCGCAGAACGCCTCCGCATCCACGGATGGCCCGTGGCAAGCGGTGTCGCGCAGGCGCTCGGCGAGGCGTTGGAGCGAAGAATGGCGGAGCAGCGCACGACTGAAGGTCCGTCAGACGTCGACTGGGGATTTCGGCGGTGGCTTGACTGCTAGCAGCCCGCCCTGATGCGATGCTGACTCGCTGGCGCGCCGAGACGCCCGGCACCGCGCATCGCATTCACCTTAACAACGCCGGCGCGTCCCTGATGCCCGCGCCGGTGCACACGGCCATCGTCGATCACCTCCGCTTGGAAAGCGAGATCGGCGGCTACGAGGCCGCTGAAGTGTGTGCCGAAGCGATTGCCACCGGCTACGAGGACCTGGCGGCCCTTCTCGGCACCAGGCCCCGCAACATCGCCGTCGTCGCCAATGCCACGGCCGGGTTTGTTCAGGCGCTCAGCAGTTTCGATTTCGCGCCCGGTGATGTCATCGTCACCTCCCGCTGCGACTACACCTCGAACCAAATCCAGTACCTGGCACTCCGCGATCGCCTCGGGATCGAAATTGTTCATGCCCCGGACTTGCCGGAAGGCGGCATTGACCCCGATGGGCTTCGGGCCGCCATTGTTGCGGCGCAGGGCCGCGCCCGATGTCGACTGGTGGCACTGTCCTGGATTCCCACCAACTCAGGGCTCGTCCAGGATGTCGAGGCGGCAGGAGCGGTCTGCGAGTCGCTGGGGATTCCATTCTTGGTAGATGCGTGCCAGGCCGTGGGACAGGTTCCCATTAGCGTGAGCCGGGTGCGCTGCGATTTTTTGTCCACCACCGCTCGCAAATTCCTGCGTGGGCCCAGAGGCATCGGCTTCATGTACGTCTCTGACCGGGCGCTGGCGCGCGGCGACTATCCACTGTTCGTCGACATGCGCGGCGCGCGGTGGATCGCCGAGTCAACATTCGAACTGACGGAAACTGCCTCGCGGTACGAGGACTGGGAGTTTCCCTATGCGTTGGTGATGGGACAGGCGGCGGCGGCTCGCTACGCCCTTGAGGTCGGCGTCGAAACCGCGCAGGCGCGATCCTGGGCGCTTGCCGCCCGTCTGCGCCATGGACTGGAGACAATCCCTGGCGTACGCGTGCTTGATCGGGGCGCCGTACGGTGCGCCATCGTGACCATGGCGGTTGAGGGCGGCAGGACGCGGGGCCTGGTGCCATTTCTTACCGCCAGGCAGATCAACACCTCGCTGTCGGTCAGCGACTACGGCCGCTATGACTTCGGCGACAAGGCGGTCGATGAGGCGGTCCGACTGTCGCCGCACTACTACAACACCGAGGCGGAGGTTGACGCGGCGATTGCCACAGTGGCCGAGTTCGCTGGCCAGTAGCCGTGGGCGGGTGCATAATGCCCGCGATGGCCCGACCCAGATTACGTTTCGCTTCCGCCACCGTTTTTGCCGTGAGTGTGTCGCTGCTCGGCGCGCAGCCCTCCGGACAATCAGCGTCACCCGTCGACCCAGGCGCTGCCAAGCCGTATTTCACTGAGCCGGCCATTTCGCCGGACCGCTCTGAGATCGCCTTTTCTTCCGGCGGCGACTTGTGGGCGGTGGGAGCCACTGGCGGCGACGCCCGGCTTCTGGTCTCGCATGCCGCGAATGAATCCAATCCCAGGTACTCACCCGACGGCACGACACTGGCGTTCGTCTCCGATCGCACAGGGGGAGGCGACATCTATGTGCTGACCCTCGCCACCGGAGACGTACGTCGGTTGACCTTTGTCGATGGCGGCGAATTGCTCGACGGGTGGTCGGCGGATGGCCAGTGGATCTATTTCTCGTCGAGTTCAGGCGAAATTGCCGGGAGCGATATCTACCGCGTGCGTGCGTCTGGTGGCATGCCGATGGCCGTCAGTGCCGACCGGTTCACCAATGAGTTCGCGGCTGCCGCGTCCCCCGACGGTCAGTCAATCGCGTTCAGCGCCCGGGGCAACGGTCCAGGGCAGTGGTGGCGGAACGGGCACTCGCATCTTGACGAGTCAGAGATCTGGCTGATGCGCGGGCTGTCGACTGGGGCCTACGAGATGGTCGTCGACCGTGGGTCCAAGAACTACTGGCCGATGTGGAGTGCCGATGGCAGAAACCTCTACTTCATGTCTGATCGCAGCGGTTCAGAGAATATCTGGATGCAGCCACTCTCGGGAAAGCCGCCGAAGCAACTGACCCAGTTTCGTGGAGGGCGAGTGGTGTGGCCCACGATTTCGGGCGATGGCCGCACCATTGTGTTCGAGCGCAACTTCGGTATTTGGTCGCTTGACGTGGCCTCAGGCCGCGCGACTGAAGTACCGATTCGCCGGCGCGGAGCATCCACCGGACCGGTGAGCGAACATTTGACCCTCACCACCGGGTTCAGCGACTTGTCACTGTCGCCCGATGGTCGGAAGGTGGTGTTCGTGGCTCGCGGCGATATTTTTGCCGCGTCGGCGCGCGACGGAGGCGTGGCAGCACGTGTGACCCGGAGTCTGGCACGCGAAAGCCAGATCGACTGGGCACCCGACAGTCGGCGCATCGTCTACATGTCGGAGCGCGACGAGGTGCAGCACCTGTTCATGTACGACTTCACCACATCCACTGAAACACAAGTGACCAGCGACGCCAAGGGCGACGATGCTCCAAGGTTTTCGCCCGACGGGCAGATGCTGACGTTCGTGCGCGACGACAAGACGCTGGTCATCATGGACGTGGCGAGCCAGGTTGAGCGAGTGGTGGCGACCGGATACATCAGCGGGTCGCCACGCAACATCGCGTGGTCGGCCGACAGCCAGTGGGTCGCGTATCTGGGGCTGAGCACACGCTCGTTTCGCAATGTCTACATCGTGCCTGCGGCGGGAGGTGACAGCCGGCCGGTCACGGCCATTCCCAATGCCAACACGAACACGCTGACCTGGAGTCCGGACGGCACGTTCCTCGTGTTCAACACCAGTCAACGGACCGAGGACACCGCGGTCGTGCGGGTGGACTTGATACCGCGGGCACCGACGTTCGCTGAAGATGAGTTTCAGGATCTGTTTCGCGATGCTCCGGCTCGTGGTGGCGGTGCTGGTGCCGGTCGGGGACGCGCCGGTGGCGCGCCTACGCCGCCCGCGGAGCCAGAGGCCGTCGAGATCGACTTCGCCGACATTCGCCGCCGCGTGAGTAGCGTGGCACTTGACAGCAACTATAGTGCCCAGGGCATCAGTCCAGACGGCGAGTGGCTGCTGGCCAGTGGCGACGACAACCTTTATGTCTATCCGCTCGGCGAGTCTGCAGCTTCCGGTCGAGGTGGACGAGGTGGCGGCGCACCGGGCGGCGGCCAGTCACGGCAATTGACGACGTCCGCGGGAGGGAAGTCGGACGCGCAGTTCACCTCAGACAGTCGAGAGGTCTTCTATCTTCAGGGGGGCCGCATCAATGTGGTGGGTGTCGATTCGCGCCAGTCACGCGTCGTCACTGTGACGGCGGAACTTGATGTGGACTTCTCGCAGGAGAAGCTGGAAGTGTTCCGGCAGGCGTGGACGTACATGCGTGATGGGTTCTACGACGACAAGTTCCATGGCGCTGATTGGAGTGAAGTACGTGGCGTCTTCGCGCCCGTGGTGGCTGGCGTTCGGACATCCGACGAGCTGCGTCGCGTGTTGAATCTCATGATGGGGGAACTCAACGCCTCTCACCTGGGAGCGTCAGGTGGCTCAGGTTTCAGTGGACAGGCGTCGAATTCCGGTCGATTGGGTGTGACGTTTGCCCGCGAGGCCTATGAGTCAGGAGGGCATCTGCGAGTGACGTCGGTGTTGCCGCTCAGTCCGGCGGCTATCTCCAAGCAGGTCGCAGCAGGCGACTACATTGTGGCGGTGAACGGCATCTCGGCTGGTGGGACGACGCCGATCAACCTCGACGAGCAGTTGATGCATCAGGTGGGGAAGCGAGTCGAGCTGCGCGTGTCCGCATCGGCTGATGGTGCCGATGCGCGGACCGTGGTGGTCGCGCCGATGGCGGCGAATGCAGAGCGGACCTTGCGGTATCGCGACTGGGTCGAGACCAATCGGGCCTACGTCGACAAGGCGAGCGGTGGAACGCTCGGCTATGTGCACGTCCGTGACATGTCCGAAGGGGCGCTGCGTCAGCTCGCGCTCGACCTCGACGCCGACAACCGCGCCAAGGAGGGCGTCGTCGTTGACGTGCGTCACAACAACGGCGGCTTCGTGAACGTGTACGCGATCGACATTCTCGCGCGTCGCGGCTACTTGACCATGACGCCGCGCGGTCTTCCGTCGTCGCCGGCGCGAACGTCGCTCGGGCAACGGTCGCTCGAGCTCCCGACGATTCTGGTGACCAATCAGCATTCGCTTTCAGATGCTGAAGACTTCACGGAAGGGTATCGCACGCTCAAACTCGGCAAAGTGGTGGGGGAGCCGACGTCGGGCTGGATTATCTTCACCGGCAGCGCCCGCCTGATCGACGGCACCTCCATTCGCATGCCGCGCTCGCGTATCGAGGGCAGAGACGGCAAGACCATGGAGCTCAATCCGCGGCAGGTGGATATTGCGGTGACGCGGCCCATCGGCGAGACTTACACAGGCAAAGACAGCCAACTTGATGCGGCGGTCAAGGAACTGCTGAAACAAATAGGCGGCTGATGCGAGGAAATATGAGAGACACATTCGTCAGAAGTCTGGTCGTCCTTTTCGTCGCGACCTCGTCCTTTTACGCGCAGTCCGGCAGCGGTCGGATGACCATGGACGTCTTCCGTGGCCTTGAGTTTCGCAGCATCGGCCCCAGCATCACTACCGGGCGGGTCTCGGACCTCGAAGTCGACCCCAACGACGACAACGTCTGGTATCTGACCGTAGGCTCCGGCGGTCTCTGGAAGACCGTGAACCGAGGCAACACCTGGACACCGATCTTTGACGACTACCCCTCGTACTCGCTTGGAGCCGTGGTCGTGGATCCGCGCGACTCTAACGTCGTGTGGCTCGGCACCGGAGAGAACACCCACAACCGCAGTACGTCGTACGGCGACGGCGTGTACAAGTCGACCGATGCCGGGAATACCTGGACGCGGATGGGGCTGGAGGACTCGCAGAAGATTCAGCGGATCCTGATCGACCCGCGTGACTCCGATGTCGTCTACGTCGCCACGGCGGGCCCGCTGTGGAACTCGGGCGGTGACCGCGGTCTCTACAAGACCACAGACGGTGGTGATACGTGGACACGTTCGCTGTATGTCAGCGAGGACGCCGGAATCACTGATGCCGTCTTTCATCCAGAGAACCCGGACACGATCTACGCGGCGGCGTACCAGCGTCGACGTCAAAACGCCATGACCATTGGCGGTGGCCCTGAGGCGGGGATCTTCAAGTCCACCGACGCCGGCGCCAGTTGGGAGCGCATCGAGAACGGTATCTCCGCGGGCGATCGCGGCCGTATCGCGCTTGGTGTCGATCCACGCAACCCCGACCGCGTGTACGCCATCGTCGTCGCACGCGGGGACAACGGGGGGTTCTTCGTGTCGGAGGACGCGGGCAGTTCGTGGCAGCGGATGAGCGACTACTCTGGCGGAGATCCGCAGTACTACGGAGAGATCTTCGTCGATCCGCATCAGCCAGACACCATTTGGAACGTCGAAGCTCCGATCATGCGCAGCACTGACAAAGGCGCCACGTGGGAGCGCGTGCCCTTCCAGATGCACTCCGACCACCACGAAATCGTCTTTGACAAAGACGACCCGAAGCATATGTGGGTCGGCAACGACGGGGGCCTCTACGAGACGCACGACGCCGGCGACACCTGGCGGCACTTCACCAATCTGCCCCTGTCGCAGTTCTATCGAGTGAGTGCCGACAGCTCCCGTCCCTTCTATCGCGTGTGTGGTGGCGCGCAGGACAACGGCACCGTGTGCGGACCGTCACGGACGCTCAACGAGGCCGGCATCAGAACAAGCGACTGGTATCGGGTGGGTGGCGGCGATGGCTTTCAGGCGTTTTTTGATCCCAACAACGCCGACATCGTCTACGCACAATCGCAGAACGGCGCGCTCAATCGCCTGGACATGAGCACAGGTGAGAGCGTCGGTATTCGTCCGAGTCGGGGAGGGCCAGACGTGGGCGAGCAGGACGTCCTTCGATGGCATTGGGATAGCCCCCTGCTGGTCAGCCGGCACGCCGCTGGTCGCATCTATTACGGCGGTAATCGGCTGTTCCGGAGTGACGATCGCGGGGACGCATGGACGGCCGTGAGCGGCGACCTGACGCGCAACCTCGACCGAAGAGAGATAGAAATCATGGGCCGGGTCTGGCCTGAAGACGCGGTGGGCCTGCATCTGTATACGACGACGATGAGCGTGATTACTGCGCTCGACGAGTCGCCGCTGGTTGAAGGACTGCTCTACGCGGGGACCGACGACGGCCTCGTGCAGGTCTCGGAGGACGGTGGCGATACCTGGCGCCGAATCGAGAGTATCCCCGGGCTCCCAGATCGGAGCTACGTGACCGACGTGTTCGCATCAAGCCGTGATTCGGACGCCGTTTTTGCGACCTTCAATAACTGGCAGAACGGTGACTTTCGTCCGTGGGTGCTCAAGAGCGAGGACCGTGGCCGAACCTGGGGAAACATTACGGGCAATCTGCCCGTGCGCTCGGGGACCTGGTCAGTCGTACAAGACCACCTGAACCCGAATCTGTTGTTCGCGGGGCTCGAGTTTGGCGTCTGGTTCACCGTCGACGGCGGCGACCAATGGGTCGAGTTGCGTGGCGGCATTCCGCGCATGCAGGCCCGCGACCTCCACATCCAGCGCCAGTGGACCGACCTCGTCGTTGGCACGTTTGGCCGCGGCGTCTACATTCTCGACGACTACAGTGCTCTGCGTGACGTCAGCGCAGAGACTCTCGATGCTGACGGGTGGCTGTTTCCGCTCCGACCCGTGCCGCTCTTTAACGAGCTGGGCCAGGTGCGGGCTGCCTGGGGCGACGACGTGTATCCGAACCCGCCGGTGGGGGCCACCCTGACCTACCACGTGCGGGAGCCGGTGACGGGTGGCGCGCAGCTCGTGTTGACCATCACTGATTCGGCCGGCGCGCAGGTGCGACGGCTCGCGCTGCCAGGCGATGCCGGTATTCAGCGCGCGACCTGGGACTTGCGCCGCGATCCACCGGCAGGCGCAGCCGCAGACGGGCGGGGAGGTGGTGGCCGAGGTGGTGGCCAAGGGGCGCGCGTAGAAACCGGCCGCTACACCGCAACGCTCGGTCGCCTCGTGGGTGGTCAGGTCACCGCCCTGGGCGAGCCGCAGACCGTGCTGGTTGTTCCCTTGGAACGCTGACTATCCAGGACTCCCAGGACTCCCGGCCCTCCCTGGTTTATGATCAATCCCCATGAGTCTGATTGAAGAGAAGTTTGCGAAGCTAGGCACCGACCACGCCCCTGGTCAGGAAGTGCGACAGGGTGGCGGAACACCCGATGCGCAGCTGCGCGGGGACCCACTGTCTGGAATCCCGGTCGATTTTTCGCACGGGGACGTCAGCGAGAGCGCCTTTGGGCCGACGCCGGGCGCCCTGGAGGAGTTTATCGAGGGCGTCCATCGCGGCGGCCCGCAGGCCTACACCGAGTACCGCGGCGGCGCCGAGTTGCGTGACCGGCTGGCTGAGAAGCTCGCGACGTTCACCGGGCGTCCGGTGTCGGGCGCGCAGGAGCTGATCGTGACCCCTGGGACGCAAGGCGCACTGTTTCTCGCGGTAGCGTCAACGGTGACCTCGGGGGACAGGGTCGCCATCGTGCGACCCGACTACTTCGCGAACCGCAAGCTGGTCGAGTTCATGGGCGCCGAGATCGTTCCAGTTCGGATGGACCATCTGTCGCATACGGACCGCGCCGGTCTCGACCTTGAACAGCTTGAGGACGTCTTCAAGTCCGGAGTCCGAACGTTTCTTTTCTCCAATCCCAACAATCCGGCTGGAGTGATCTATGCGCCAGACGAGATTGGGCGCATCGCGGAGTTGGCGAATCGATACGGCGTCACCGTCATTGCGGACCAGCTCTACTCGCGTCTGCTGTACTCCGGTCAGACCTACACCCACCTGCGAGCGTCCGGGATCGAGGCCGACAAGGTCGTGACGATCATGGGACCGTCGAAGACGGAGAGTTTGAGCGGCTATCGCCTGGGGGTGGCGTTCGGTGCCGCACGTTTGATCGATCGCATGGAGAAGCTGCAGGCCATCGTGTCGCTGCGAGCCCCCGGTTACTCTCAGGCCGTGCTGCGGACCTGGTTCGCCGAGCCGGCCCGATGGCTCGAAGATCGCATTGCCAAGCACCAGGCGCTTCGCGACGATCTGCTGAGGGTACTGGGCGGCATACCGGGAGTGGCCGCACGCGCACCCGAGGCGGGCAGTTACCTCTTTCCGCGGCTTCCAGCGCTGGAAGTTCCACTGCACAGCTTCGTGCGCGCTTTACGTCTCCAGGCAGGCGTCATCGTCACGCCAGGAACCGAGTTCGACCCCAATTCCACTGATAGCATCCGCCTGAATTTTTCCCAGAACCACCCAGCCGCCGTGCAGGCTCTCGAACGGGCCGGTCAGCTGATCGAACGCTACAGAGCTTGAGAGCCTGAGATCCCAACAAAAAAGGGCCCGGCAGCAAATGCCACCGGGCCCCTCATGTTTCCAGCACTCAGCACTGAGCACTGAGCACTGAGCACCGCTCTTAGTACATTCCGCCCATGCCGCCGCCGCCGCCGCCGCCCGCCGGAGCGTCCGACTTCGGCTCGGGCACGTCAGCCACCATCGCTTCGGTGGTCAACAGAAGGGATGCGATCGACGCTGCGTTCTGCAGGGCTGAGCGCACAACCTTCGTCGGGTCGATGACGCCGGCCTTGACCAGGTCTTCGTAGACATCGGTCGCTGCGTTGTAGCCGTAGTTGGCGTCTTTGCCTTCCTTGACCTTCTGCACGATGATCGAGCCTTCGACACCGGCGTTGGTCGCGATCCAGCGCATCGGGGCTTCGATGGCGCGACGCACGATGTTGGCACCGGCCTTCTGGTCACCCTCGAGCTTCAGACCGTCGATGACCTTGGCGCACTTGAGCAATGCCACGCCGCCACCGGGGACGATGCCTTCTTCGACAGCGGCCTTGGTCGCATGCATCGCGTCTTCGACGCGTGCCTTCTTTTCCTTCATCTCGGTTTCGGTGGCAGCACCGACCTTGATGATGGCCACACCGCCGACGAGCTTCGCCAGACGCTCCTGGAGCTTCTCTCGGTCGTAGTCAGAGGTGGTCTCTTCGACCTGCGTGCGCAGCTGCTTCACGCGGCCTGCGATAGCCGCCTGTGTGCCCTCGCCCTCGACGATGGTCGTGTTGTCCTTGTCAATCGTAATCTTCTTGGCCTTGCCCAGGTCCTCAACCTTGATGTTCTCAAGCTTGATGCCGAGGTCTTCCGTGATCGCACGGCCGCCCGTCAGAATCGCGATGTCTTCGAGCATGGCCTTGCGG
>JABMNV010000160.1 GCA_013203475.1 Acidobacteriota bacterium | reverse complement strand
GGATGGTGTCGACTTCATCCGTCAAGACCTTCAGTTCCCTGGTCAGGTCCACCAAGATGGGCTCGATGTTCGTGGTGGGGCGTCCGTCGCCGCGGTTGACGATGGACAGCAGCGAGACCAGGCGGTTGTTAACCTTGATCGGGAAGTTCAACGGGTCCTGTCCACTCTGGTTCTTGACCTGGTAGATCTCGCCTTCAACCTCACTCAGCCCAGACAGCAATGCCTCCGCTGCAGACTTGAGTCTGCCGTCGGATGATTTCGCCAGTCGGTCTGCCACGTCGGCCTTGATCCGTCGAATCTCGATGACGGCCTGATTTGCCTCGCTGGCCTTGTCGCGAATACGGATACCCAAGTCAAATTGCTGTTGCAGATCGGCATCAGTGACATCGGTGTGCAAGGGGTGCCTCTTGACCTGCAGCGGCTGAGTCTGTGCCACGCCATCCACGGTTAGCCGCACCTGGTAAGTGCCTGGCGCTGCGGCTGGGCCCTGCACGCTCCCGCCCCAGAGGATCATGCCGGGGAAACTCGTGGCGGACGGGTACTGCAGATTCCAGTTCACGCTTTGCAGCCCCTGCGCCATCGACGCCAGCGCGGCGCCGCCTCCGCCGCCGCGACCTCCGCCGCCACCACCTCGGCCTGCGGGCACCTCCCCCCCGCGCCCGCCAGCGGCACCTTCAAACGATTGGATGACCGCGCCCGACTGATCGAGAATGTCCAGCGTCATGTTCGAGACCGGGCCACGCACCAGGTAGCGAATGGTGGCGCCTGCCGTGGAACGATACGCGTCGTTCGGCGTGAAGAGGTGCACGGGGGCTCCGGTTGTGACGGCCGGGCTGAATTGTCGAATCGGTCCAATGTCGTCGAGGATGTAGAAGCCCCGGCCATGAGTTGCGATCACCAGGTCGCGCTCTTCGACGATCAGGTCGGACACGGGCACTGACGGCAGGTTCAATGAGAGCGACTGCCAGTTGGCGCCATCGTCGTACGAAATGCGGACGCCGTGCTGCGTGCCGGCGTACAGCAGGCCACGACGTTTTGGATCCTCGCGCACGGTGTGGACGTAGTCTTCGGCACCGAGGCCATTGACGATCTTGGTCCACGTGCGACCGTAGTCACGCGTGCGGAAGATGTACGGCGCGAAGTCGTCCAGGAGCGGAAGTTTGACCGCGGCGTACGCCGTGCCCGCGTCAAACGACGAGGCATCGATGAGACTGACACGACCGAAGTCGGGCATGTCGGGCGGTGTGACATTCGTCCAGGTCTTGCCGGCGTCCCGCGTGACGTGAATCAGCCCATCGTCGGAGCCCGCCCAGAGGACGTTGACATCAGTTTTGCCTGGCGCCAACGTGAAGACCGTCGCGTAGACCTCTGGTCCATTCATGTCTCCGGTAATGGGACCACCCGAGTGTCCGAGCGTCGTCGGGTCGTGGCGCGTCAGGTCGTCGCTGATGAGGTCCCACGTCTGGCCGTTGTCGGTGGTGCGCCAGACCTTCTGTGTCGCGGTGTAGAGGACGCGAGTGTCCACGGGCGAGAAGATGATAGGGAACGTCCACTGGACCCGCTCGACCAGGGCGCTCGAGGGCTCACCCGAGAACATCCTCGGGTAAGGATGGACATCGCGGCGTTGTCCCGTCCGCAGGTTCCGGTAGTCAAGGAACCCGCCGTTGTTGGAACCTGAGAAGTACACGTCGACGTCCTTCGGGTCAGGTGCAATGTAGCCGGGTTCTGCGCCACCAGGGCTATACATGTCGGGCGCTGCCGGGGCGCCGCGACCGCCGCGTCCACCGCCACTGGCTTCGCTTGGGAGGCAGACCGTGCTGCCATCCTGCTGGGCGCCGCACAACCGGTAGGGCACGTGCTTGGTGGTCACCACGTGGTAATACTGCGGCGTCGGGTAGTCACGGGCCGTGAACGGGTTGGCTCCGGTGTAGGTGATGGCGCCGCCGCTATCGCTGGCATGCATGATGTGCTGCGAGTCGTTCGGGTCGATCCACAGTTCATGGGAGTCACCGCCCGCAAAACGCTCGATCGTCTTGCCGCCATCCGTGGACTTGAACGTGCCGACATTCAGGACGTAGACCGTGTCCTGATCCTTGGGATCCGCGGTGACGTGGGTGTAGTAGAACGCGCGCTGCCTGATGCTGCGCTCGTTGTTGACGAGCGCCCATGTCGCCCCACCGTCTTCCGACCGAAAGAGGCCGCCGTTGTCGTTTTCGACGACTGCGAAGATCCGGTTGGAGTTGGCGCCGGAAACGGCGACGCCGATGCGCCCGATCATGCCGGTCGGCAAGCCGGGTGCGCGCGTGATTTCGGTCCAGGTCTCGCCGGCGTCAGTCGACTTGAACAGGCCGCTTCCGGGGCCGCCGCTCGACATCGAGTACTCGACACGGAACGCTTCCCACATCGCTGCGAAGATGATGTTGGAATCGTTCGGGTCGATCGAAATGTCGATGGCGCCAGTCTTGGCATCGCGGAAGAGTGTCCGCTTCCAGGTCTGTCCACCGTCAATGCTCTTGAATACGCCACGTTCTTCGTTGGGCGCCCCGTGATGTCCAAACGCCGCGACATAGACGATGTCGGGGTTGGTCGGGTGGATACGAATCTTCGAGATGTTCTTCGAGTCGCGCAGGCCAGTGTGCGTCCACGTCTTGCCGGCATCGGTGGACTTGTAGACACCGTCTCCAGACATGATGTTGCCCCGGATGCAGGTCTCGCCGGTACCGATGAACACGATGTTGGGGTTGGATGCGCTGACCGCGACGGCCCCGACAGACGCGCTCGTAATCTGTCCGTCAGTGACGGGCGCCCACGTCTCACCGCGGTCGGTCGTTTTCCAGAGGCCTCCGCCGACCGCGCCGAAATAGCCGACTTCGGGCTGCCCCACGACGCCGGCGACGGCCAGCGACCGACCGCCACGGTCAGGTCCGACGCTGCGCCATTCGAACTGGTCGATATAGTCGGGCAAGCCCACGACCGCCTGTTCGGCTTCTGAGGCCGCCATCGGGCCAATGTGCATGCTCGCCAGCGCGACGAAGAGCGCCGTACCTGCGAAGACGATTGAGAGACGTCGAGATGTGCGTGCCATGAACTCCTCCAGAAAAGAGGAGCATAACGCATTCGCGCGCGATGAGGCGCTCCTGGGAGTTGCAAGTCCCGGGACCCAGGGGACTCCTCAACTCCCCAATTCCTCAATTCCACAATTCCTCAGCTCCTGAGCTACTTGATGATTTCCAGCATGTAGTCCATGGCCGCCTTGTTGCGGGACATATTTGACAGCCGCGACACAATCTCGCGCTTGAGCGCCATGTTGGATTCCTTCCGGGCGATGGCGACGAGGGCCTCGCCGTTGTTCTGGCTGCCGAGCGCCGAGATGATTGCCTTCTTGTTGTCGGCATCACTCTCTCTGGTGTACAGGTCAGCCAGGGTGGCCCCAGACTTGTCAGAGCGCATGCTGCCCAGGCTGCGAATGGCGCGACGACGAATCTCCGGTTCGCGCTCACTCTTGATCACTTCGCTGAGACGGTCAGCTGCGCCGAGGGATCCCAGCCGGGACAGGATCGTCATCTTCAGGTCGCGGTCCTGTTCTTTCTGATAGAGCGACCAGAGTTCCTGGCTGGCGTTCGTGTTGTCCCGGCCAGCGCTGCTGATCTGGCTGACGGCTGTACTGCGAATGGCCACGTCATTGCCACTGCTGGCGGCCCATCCCAGGGCGGCGAGATCGCCGGACTGTCCCCACGCTTGGATGACGGCGCGCTTGATGTCGGCGTCAGACGTTGAGTCATAGATGGCGCGCAATTCCGCGCTGGTGGCGCCCTTCTTGCTGCCAGTCCCGACGTACCGAATGGCGTAGCGCTGCAGGTCTGGATTGGCGCCGCCCTTGGCGATACTCATCAGCACTTCTCGAGCCCGTGGCTGCGCACTCTGCGCGAGGACAAAGATGGCGCGCTGCTTCAGCTTCAGAGAATTCGCGCCCTTCAGCACTCCTTCCAGCAGCGGCAGCGCCCGCTCCGGGTCGGTGTGCTGCAAGGCATTCAGCGCCAGGAGCTTGAGCTCGTCATCGTCTGCCTGTTCTGGATCGATGTCCTGACCGGCTGACTCTCGCAGCGCGGCTTCAAGGACCGTGGCGTCTTTCAGATACGCGCTCTTGGCGTGCGCCTTCTTCAGTTCTGCAAGGGTCGTCGTCGCATCGCTCGCTCGACCCAGTCGGTAGAGCGCATAGGCTTTGTGGTACATCGCGCCGTCAGCTCGCACACTCTTTTGTTCGATGACCTGTTCAAAGCGCGTGATCGCGCGCTCGTAGTCGCGCCGTGACAGTGAACTGATGCCTGAGTCATAGGCACTCCCGGACCCGGCGAACATCAGCTCGGGTAGGTCCCCACGGACTGGGAGCTGCGTCCATTCGTTGAACGCCATCGCTTCGAGGCCGACACGCTGATCTTCCATCGCGATCCGGGCGCTCTCCAGTGCTTCGCGGGCAATGACCACTTGCAGATCCCCCATCGCGGGGTCGATCCACATCGGTGAAATTGGCAGCGGCGCCAGGGGGGCGAGCCTTAATACCGGTGCGACCCGCACAGCCGGGACTGTTGGCACCGGAGGTGGTGGTGGTACGACTTGGGCCCAAACAGAAGCCGGAACGACGAGAACAGCAACGATCATCAATAGGTGTTTCATTGGTCTCCCTCACTTGCGGTTGAAGTTGAAATGGTTTTCTGACGCTCGCGGACTTCATCGGTGAAGACACGGACCTTGAAGATCAGGTCGTCTTGTTCGATGTGTGACCGCAGGGCATCCAGGTCTTCACGATTGAGTTCTTCAGGGCTTCTGGCAATTTCCACCAGAATTCGTTCCAGGTCTTCCAACAGTGAGGCCAATTGCAGATGGCCGGTGTGGTTCGCGGTCTGTCGATACAGTCGGCTGGACGAGAGCAGGTCGTCGGCCGTCTCCCGTTCATAGCTCGCGAACACCGCGTCATTGTCTGGAGCGTTCATCACTTCCACCAGCAGCAGTTCACTGCGCTCGAGATGGTCGTCCATGGCGACCAGTAGGGCACGCTCTGGTTGAGTCGAGGCGGCCGCCGTCTCAGGGCCACCGGTCAGCCCGGACCATGTCGGCCGGCTCATCAGGAACATGGCCATCAACGCCGCGGCGAGCGCGGTTGCTGGCATCCAGTACCGAGGGGCCCACCAGGACGCCCGTTCGGGCGGCACGTCGGCGAGGGCACTCTGCACTCGGGCCCACATCACACGCTCAAAGTCATCGGGTGGCTCAGGGACTGCGGCTGAATCAACCGCCGCAAGCGTGGCCCGAATGTTCTGCCACACGGGCTGGCAGGTGACACACGACTCCACATGCGCGGTCAGTCGCGCTTCTTCGACGGTGTTGGTGTCCCCATAAAACAGCAGGACAAGGGCGTCCTCTGTCGGGTGATCGCCACTATTGTCTTGGCCGTCGTTTGTGTCGTGGGCGCCGTTGGTGCCGTGGCTGTCGTCACTCATGAGTGTGCTCTCCATCCATCGTTCAAGGCTGCGCTGTGGCAAATCCGTGCAGTGCCACCCGCATCTTTCGCACGGCCCTGAAGATCGAATGCTTGGTCGCATTGGTCTTCATGCCAAGCGTGCTGCCGATTTCCTCGATCGAACAGCCGTGGTAGTGCCGCATGAGGAACGCAGCGCGTTCCTTTTCCGACAAGCCACCGAGTGCGCCCTGCAGCTTTTCGCCTATCTGACCGGCGTACACCAGGTCGTCAGGTGTCGGCCCATCGGGCCTCGCGGCCAGCCGCTCAAGCACTTCCTGGTTGGCGGGCGATTCACGCCGAGGACGCGACCGGAGAAAGTCGACGGAGCAGTTAAAGGCGATCCGGTACAACCATGTCGAGACATTCGATCGCGCCTCAAAGCGGCTCAGCTGTCGATGGGCCTTGATGAATGTCTCCTGGACCACGTCTTCGGCGTCTTCGGCGCGGCCGGTCATGCGGAACGCCAGCCTGTAGAGGCTTCGGC
>JABMNV010000159.1 GCA_013203475.1 Acidobacteriota bacterium | reverse complement strand
GGCCAGGGCTTTCGTGAGATCACCCGAATAGCGAATTCCGCCGTCAGCAACAATCGGCACGTCTCGGTCCGCCGCGACGCGGGCGCAGGCGGCAATGGCGGTCACCATGGGCACGCCGATGCCCGCGACCACGCGCGTCGTGCAAATTGATCCCGCGCCGATGCCCACCTTGACCGCGTCCACGCCTCGGTCGATCAGCGCCAGTGTGGCTGCGGCCGTCGCCACGTTGCCCGCCACCAGGTCGACGTCCGGATACTGGGCGCGAAGTTTCTCGACCATGTCGAGCACCCCCTGTGAGTGCCCGTGTGCGGTATCCACAATCAGCACGTCCACATGTGCGGCCACCAACGCCGCCGCCCGTTCCGGCGTGTCCTTGCCCACACCGATGGCGGCGCCGACACGCAGTCGCCCCAATTCGTCCTTACAGGCGTTGGGATACTTGATGAGCTTCTGGATGTCCTTGACGGTGATGAGTCCCTTGAGCCGGTAGTCAGCGTCAACGACCATCAGCTTTTCCACCTTGTGATGGTGAAACATCTCTCGCGCGGTATCGAGGGTCGTCCCCACGGGCACCGTGATCAGATGTTCCTTGGTCATGATGGCAGAAATGGGTCGGTCTGTACTTGTCGCAAAGCGGAGGTCGCGATTGGTCAGGATGCCGACGAGTTTTCCTTCCTTTGAGCCGTCTTCGGTAATCGGCACGCCGCTGATGCGATACCGCGTCATCAGCGCCAGTGCCTCTGACAGCTGGTGGGTGGGGGAGAGCGTAATCGGGTTGACGATCATGCCACTCTCGGAGCGCTTGACGCGGTCCACTTCCTGCGCCTGCTCGTCAGGGCTCAGGTTCTTGTGAATGATACCGATTCCCCCCTGCTGGGCCATCGCGATCGCCAGACGACTCTCCGTGACGGTATCCATGGCCGCCGAGAGAACGGGGACATTCAATTTGATCCGGCGGGTGAGGCGCGAGGTCACCACCACGTGGCTTGGGAGGACTTGTGAGTGCCGAGGCACGAGCAGGATGTCATCGAAGGTCAGGGCTTCAGTCAGCCCATCCGCCACCTGCTTCGCTGCTCCTAACCGCTCAGTCGTGTTCGTCATCACTCGTTCTCTTCCGCTACGCCCCATGGCATTTCTTGTATTTCTTGCCGCTCCCGCACGGACAAGGGTCATTCCGGCCGACCTTCGCCTCATCGCGGCGCACGGTCTTGATCTTGGCATCGTCGCCGCCGGCTCTGGCCGGCCGGGGCCCGGCGTTCTCTGAACTCCCTGCACTGAGTGTGAAGGGGGTCGCCTTGCGCGCGGGCACGGCCGCCACGGGCGCACCGCTCTCGGAAACGACGGGGCGCAGGCGCCACAGGTACCGGACGATCTCCTCGTCGATCCGATCCTTCATCGCCTGAAAGAGTGCGAAGCTTTCCTTCTTGTACTCGACCAGCGGATCGCGCTGCCCATATCCACGCAGGCCAATGCCTTCCTTCAAGTGGTCAAGGCTATAAAGGTGGTCCTTCCACTGCGCGTCCACGATCTGCAGCATGATGTCGCGCTCGACGCGTCGGAGAATGGACACATCAATTTCCAGTGTCCGTTCCTTCTCCTCGTACTGCGCGGTGGCGAGCGCCAGAATCGCGTCCACGATTCCATCGGGTGTCAGCGTCTCGAACTCAATCTCGGCAAACACCGACGGTTCAAGCCCGAACATCTCACCCGCGGCCAGTCTCAGGGCCGACAGGTCCCATGTTTCCGGATCGGAGTCTCTGGGCGCGTGTGTATCCACCAGGTTCCCGAGGCTGCCCTCGGCCAACACCATCAGATAGGCACGCGTCTCAACGACTTCATCTTCGTCAACCTGCACCTGGCCGTCCAGTAACTGGCGCCGCAGCGTGTAGATGTTCTCACGCTGCTTGTTCATCACATCGTCGTATTCAAGCAGGTGTTTGCGCGTGGAGAAGTTCTGACCTTCGACCTGCTTCTGCGCTCGCTCGATCGCCTTGGTGACCATGCGCGCCTCAATCGGCACGCCATCTTCCATCCCCAAGCGCTGCATGAGTCCGGAAATGCGGTCGGACCCCATGAAGATACGCATGAGGTCGTCTTCGAGAGACAGGTAGAACCGCGAGGACCCAGGATCACCCTGCCGCCCCGCGCGCCCTCGAAGCTGGTTGTCAATGCGGCGGGCCTCGTGGCGCTCGGTCGCAATGATGTGGAGGCCACCAGCCTCCACGACCGCCTTGTGCTCCACGTCAGTCTCAGCCTTGAGCGCGTTGAAGATGCGCTCGTAGTCCACCCGAGGCGCGCGATAAAACGTGTCGAGGTGATAGAAGTAGACAAACTCCTCATCGTCGACAAACTTCTCCTGGCCCTTGGGCAGCCGTTCCGCCACCTGTTCGGCCAGCGCCTGCTGGCGCGCCATGAACTCGGGATTGCCGCCCAGCAGGATGTCGGTCCCACGTCCCGCCATGTTCGTCGCGATCGTCACCGTGCCCATGCGGCCCGCCTGCGCAACGATCTCGGCTTCCTGTGCATGGAACTTGGCGTTCAACACAACGTGCTTGACGCCGCGTCGTTTGAGCATGCCCGCAAATTTTTCCGACTTCTCAATCGACACCGTGCCCACCAGGGTTGGGCGGCCCGCCGTCTGTTTTTCCACGATGTCGTTGACGATGGCTTCTGACTTTTCCTTGTCGGTGCGATAGACCGTGTCAGGTTCCTCGAGACGCTGCAGCACTCGATTGGTCGGCGCGACGATCACGTCAAGCTTGTAAATTTTGCCAAACTCTTCGGCTTCGGTCTCGGCCGTGCCGGTCATGCCCGAAAGCTTGTCGTACTTGCGGAAGTAGTTCTGAAACGTGATCGTCGCGAGCGTCTGGTTTTCACGCTCAATCTTGACGTTCTCCTTGGCTTCCACGGCCTGGTGCAGGCCATCACTCCAGCGACGCCCTGGCATGAGGCGCCCGGTAAACTCATCGACGATCAGAATCTGACCATCCTTGAGCATGTAGTCCACATCGACCTTGAAGAGTGCATGGGCCCGAAGGGCCTGCTGGATGTGGTGGAGCAGTGGCATATTCGCGGGGTCGTACATCCCGTTCGAACCGGCGACGAGCCGATGGCTCAGCAAGTCTTCGGCCTTGGCCATGCCCGTCTCGGTCAACTGCACGGTCTTGCTTTTCTCGTCGATGAGATAGTCGCCCGTCGTCTCAAGGGCCTCGCGATCTTCAGACTTGACGTTGCCCTGTGTGATGGCGCCAGCCTTGAGCTTGGGAATGAACTTGTCGACCTCGTAATAGAGGTCGGTGGACTGTTCCGCCGGACCGGAAATAATCAGCGGTGTGCGCGCTTCGTCGATCAGAATACTGTCGACCTCGTCGACGATCGCGAAGAAATGACCACGCTGCACATAGTGCGCGAGGTCGTATTTCATGTTGTCGCGAAGGTAGTCGAAGCCGTACTCGTTGTTCGTGCCGTAAGTGATGTCGGCGCGGTACGCGGCTTGCCGGTCCGTGTCGTTTAAATCATGCTGAATTACACCGACCGTTAATCCCAAGAAGCGATAGAGCCGTCCCATCCACTCCGAGTCGCGGCGTGCCAGATAGTCGTTGACCGTCACGACATGCACACCCTGGCCCGCCAGCGCGTTGAGGTAGGCCGGCAAGGTCGCGACGAGCGTCTTGCCTTCACCGGTTTTCATTTCGGCGATGCGGCCGGCATTGAGGACCATGCCGCCGATGAGCTGCACGTCAAAGTGCCGCATGTTCAGCACTCGACGGCCGCCTTCACGAACG
>JABMNV010000158.1 GCA_013203475.1 Acidobacteriota bacterium | reverse complement strand
TCTGCTCCCAAAGCAGATGCGCTACCAGGCTGCGCTACGCCCCGACCGAACGACCATGATAACGCATTGGCGGTGCTTCGCACGCTCGCCGAGCGCTCGTGCGCGAATGATCTCTAGCGGGAGCGGGGGAAAGGGGAGGCCGTCGGCAATCGTGCGTTCGTACGGGCATGAAGGTAATACAAAACGTCTATTATAATATACAATAAAGTACATATTATATAATATTGTATATTATGAAATACGATATGTCTGACTTGGAAATTCTGACTTCCGTCGGTCATCGGCTCAAGGCACATCGACTTCAGCAGAACATCTCAACCGCCGACCTCGCCGCGCGTGCGGGCCTGTCACGTCTTACAGTCGTGAAGGCAGAGGCCGGGAAGAACTCGACACTCGCCACAGTGGTCCGCATTCTTCGCGCACTCGGGCGACTCGATGCGCTCGAATCCTTCCTGCCGACGCCAACGGTGTCGCCACTTGCCCTTCTCGCCGCCGGCACTGTGCGCCCCCGCATCCGCGCCCATCGTCGTCACAAACCAGAGAGTCGTCGTGGCTGAGCCCGAGACCTGTCGTGTCTGAGATTGTCGCGCTGGCTGAGGTCCGCCTGTGGGACCAGCGTGTGGGCGCCGTGGCCGAAGACGCCGATGGCGTGATCACGTTTGAATACAGTCCGACGTTTCAATCGAGTGGCCTGGACGTCTCACCCATCGTCTTGCCGCTGAGCACGACCGGGCCGAGGCAGTTTCCCGAACTCCGTCGCATGGAGGCCTTCCTCGGCTTGCCCGGCCTGCTTGCCGACGCGCTGCCCGACCGATTCGGCAACGCCGTCATCCGGCGATACTTCGAAGAACGAGGCACACCCGATCGCGCGTTGTCGCCCGTTCAGAAGCTCTTGTACCTGGGCGACCGGGCGATGGGCGCGCTGACGTTTCATCCCGCTCTCGATCGCTCGACGCCGGAACAAGCAACGCCCCTCCGCCTTTCGGCCCTCGTACAAGAGGCGAGAGCGATCGTGTCGGGCAACGCGGACGTGGCCGTGCCAGACATCATCCACGTGGGCAGCTCTGCCGGCGGGATGCGGCCGAAGGCGTTAGTCTGGTGGAACCCCACGACCGGCCAGGTTCGCTCGGGCCACGCCGAACCGACCGAGGGCGACGAACCGTGGATCGTCAAACTGGATGGCGTGGGTGCGGTGAACGACGATGGGCAGACGCCGGCGCGGGTACGGGCGTCTCTGCCGTACATGCGCATCGAACAGGCGTACACGTTGATGGCTAGGTACGCCGGACTCGATGCGGTCGAAACGCGCCTGCTCGCGGACCGGTCGTATCGCCACCTGCTGATTCGTCGATTCGATCGTGTGGGTGATGGAGGTGGGAGCCGGGTCCATCAGCACACGTTGGGTGGCCTGTGTCATGTCGACTACAACGAGCCTGGCACGTGCTCATACGAAGAGTTCCTCCGTACGGTGTTGCGGCTCCGCCTCGACCGCCGCGCACTCGATGAGGCCTTCCGGCGCGCGGCGTTCAACATCCTGGCCATCAACCAGGATGATCATGTGAAGAACCTGTCGTTCCTGATGGGTTCCGACGGACAGTGGTATCTCTCTCCGGCCTATGACAACACCTACGCCCAAGGGGACGGCTGGACTCGATTTCACCAGATGACGCTGGCTGGCAAGTGCACGGCGATTACCAGGCAGGACCTGCTCGACGTGGCAAAGAAGTTCAGCATCGACGGGATTTCAATCCTCATTCGGATTGAGGCGGCAGTCAGTCAGTGGTCTCAGTTCGCCGACGAGGCCGAGGTGCCCGCCAAGGCGACTCAGTTGATTCGGACCGCGCTCGAGAAGCGGCGGCTCGGACTTGAGGCCCGCTGAGTCGCCAAGGACTGCTCTACGAGGTCGTGACCCAATCGCAGATGCGGTCGACCGCCCCGAGCACCGGCCCGCAGTAGTTCTCCAGAAAATCGGTGTCGATGGCGGCGTCCGGCGGAAGGCTCGCTGCCGCCAACAGGGCCTTGGCGCCGTCGAAATCTACCAGCGCCAGGCGGGCCGTCAACTCCTCGGTCGGTCGGTCGGTCGAAGGCGAGTCCGGGCAGGATCGCGACATCCGTGTCCGACAACAGCGCGTTGCAGATTCTGTCGCTGCGCATGAGATCGCGCGTTGCGAAACGCTCTCGTAGCGGGCCGAAGTCAGGAAACAGATAAAACGCTCCGTGAGGTTCGGCCACTGCAAGGCCGGCGGCCGTCAGGCGCCGATGGCTTTCGCGCGCCAGCGCGCCAAGGATGCGTCGAGATCGCACCAGATACCGATCGATGTCCATGCCGCCCTGAAAGGCGCGGACCGCTGCGTACTGAATCGGGGCGCTGGCGGACGTATACGTCTCGCTCGCCACGGCGCCCATCGCTTCAAGCAACCAGCGCAGCTGTTTGGGAAAGAAGAATGTCCCGAGCCGCCATCCGCCGGCGCCGCACCACTTGGAGAGGCCACTGCTGATGATCGTGCCTTCCGGATAGTACCGAGCGATGGAAACGTGTCGGCCTTCGAAGTGCAACTCGCCGTAGATTTCGTCCGACAGCACCACGGCGTCGTACTTCCTGGCGACGGCAGCAAGCGCCTGCAGTCCGTCGGCGGTGTAGGTGCTCCCAGTCGGATTATTCGGATAGTTCAGTACCAGGATGCGTGGCGGGTGGGGTCCGCCGACCACGCATCATCCAGCCGGTCGGCCTGCAGCTTCCATCCGTCCTCAGCTCGCGTGTGAATCCACGCCACCGTCCGCCCGATAATTTGCGCCTGCGGGGAGTAGGAAACCCAGGCCGGCGTCGGAATCACAATTTCCCCGTAGTAGACCAAGAGGAGTAGAAACATCAGCTCTTTGGAGCCGGGGACGATCAGCACATCGCCTGCCTCTCCGGGTACCCCTTGGTTGCGCGAGACGTACCCGGCGACAGCTTCTCGCAGGGCCGGAAGGCCTCGCACCGCAAGGTACGCCTTCTGGTCCGCGTTGGCCCGGAGGGCGGCGACGACCGAGTCGGGGACCGGGAACGGCTATTGCCCGAGGCCGAGGCGATAGACCCGGGTCCCGCTCTGACGAAGGCGGTCACTCTGTTCATTGAGCGCGACGGTCGCCGACTTCTGCCGCCCACGCGAGGTCAGATTGAGACGCATCATCAGCCTGGCTCCCCGCTATCGTTCCCGGTCTACTCCCAATCCACGAAGCCGGAGTCAGTCACACTCTTCTTGATGTGGGTCTCGGTGCCCCACTCCGGCAGCAAGTGCTCCTGCTTCATCTTGGCGATCGTGGTATCGAAGAAGAACTCGCTCTCGCCAAACGCTGGCTGCAAGTCATCGAGCCACGTCGCCTTCGGATCATACTTGGCGAAGAAGATCTGATTGACCCACTCGGGATCACGGCCCTGCAGCATCTTCAGGACAAACACCTTCTCTCCGCGCACGTCGGTGATCCCATCCACCAGCACTTTGCCAGGGGTGGCAGACATTGAGGGGCCGCGGACGGTCCGGGCCAGGCCCGAGACCGATCGGTACGCGTCGGTGAAAATTTCGAAAGCACGCGCGAGCGGCACTTCGAAGTAGCCCTTCGGCCCGGTATCGCGTTCCACAAACATGTAGTAGGGGACGGCCCCGAGCAGCACTTGGCGTCGCCACAGGCGACGCCACGCGTCGGCCGAATCATTGACGTGTCTGATGAGCGGCGCTTGACAACGCACGACGGCACCGGCCGAGGTCATGCGGCGGACGGCCAACTGCGCGGCGTCGGGTTCCAGTTCATGCGGATGCGAATAGTGCGCCATGACGGCGAGGTGACGTCCGGACGCACGCACTTCTTCGAAGAGCCGGAGCAGGTCGTCGGCGTCCGCGTCGCTCGTAAAGCGGAACGGCCAGTACGCCGGGGCCTTGGTGCCGATGCGGATGCTGTTGACGTGGTCCAGGTCTGGCGCGAGCAGCGGTTCGATGTATCGCCGCAAGACCGAGGTCTTCATGACCATCGGATCACCACCGGTGAACAAGACACTGTTCACCTCCTTGTGGTTGCGCAGGTAATCGGCGAGCCCGGTCGCCTGATTATTGGCAAACTTCAGTTCGTCGATGCCCACGAACTGGGCCCACCTGAAGCAGTAGGTGCAGTACGTATGGCACGTCTGGCCAGAGCCAGGAAAGAACAGCGTCGTCTCTCGGTACTTGTGCTGCATCCCCTGCAGCGGAGTCCCGTCGTCGAGGTGCGGGACGTTGAGTTCCATCTGGCCGGCCGGGTGGGGATTCATGCCGAGTTGGATCTGTCTGGCGGCGGCTTCCAATTCCGCTTTGGGCACGTTACGCACCACCAGGTCCCGCATGTGTGCCAAGTCGGCGTCAGCCAGCATGCCCGGTTGTGGGAAGGTCAACTGGTAGATCGGATCGTCGGGGATCCGGTCCCAGTCGATCAATTCGTCCACGACGTAGCGATTGACCCGGAAGGGCAGCACGGCAGAGACGGCGCGCATATCAATGCGCTGGTCCGCAGAGAGTTTCTGCAGTTGAGGAATGGTATCGAGATCCTTGCGCAGCAGAATCTCCAAGCGGGGTGCCTGGGCTATCGCCGAGGTTGTCATTGCGCCTCCTTTTCGACCTGACGGGTGCCTTGCGGCGAATCAGAAGTCGCCGCAGTCGCAAGAGCCCAGCGCCCAGAAAGGGCAGGACTCACGAAAACGGCACTGTGGATAAGGACACGACCAGAGTGCTTGATGGACCGCGTACCACGATCATATCCGGCAACGTCCGCCTGGCGCAAGGCAGGCGGACGTCGTGGCCTCCACGCGCCAGTGCGGCGCTGTGTGCCTACCGTGCTCTGAACCGGCTCACATCGATCACCCCCACACCTCGGCCATGCGTGGCGGCCACCATGACCGGATCGCGGGGATGCTTGCGGCCGAAGTACAGCGTGTTCGGATCGTGGGGCGACAAGATCAGGAGCGCCAGCCATTGGCCACGCCGAGGAGGATGAAGTTGGGATCCTTGGGATCGAGCCACATCGCGTGGTTGTCCCCGCCGGACCCGCCACCTCGACCGAGAAATCATCCGAGCCTCCGGGCCGATCCTACACCGTCGGACTGCGAAACACGCAGGGGCATACAGCCCCCTTACGAACATCTAATAATTGCGCCAGCCGTGGCGTCAATGTCCGCCTCGGTCGTCGACCAGTTGCTGACGGCGACCCGAAGCGCGGCGACACCGTGCCAGGTTGTGCCGCTGGCCCAGCAGGTCCCGTCGGCTTGCAGTCGTTCGATCATGGCGCGTGTGGCGGCGTCGGGATCGGGGCCGGTCGTCACGCGGACCAAGACTTGGTTGAGTACCACGTCATTGAGAATCGTCAGCGAGGGATCAGCCGAGAGTCGGTTGGCCAACCGCGTGGCCAACTGACAGCACCGGTCCACCATCTCGGCAACACCCTGTCGGCCCATCGAACGAAGTGCGGCATAGACAGGAACGGCGCGACCACGCCGCGATTCCTCTGGCACGAAATCTCTCGGGTCCCGCTCGGCTTTGGTTTCCACAATGTAGGCCGCGCCAATCACCATCGCCGCGCGATGCGAATCGGGATGGGCGGTGAACACCACGCCGCAGTCGTACGGCACATTGAGCCACTTATGCGCATCAGTCGCGACAGAGTCGACGCGGTCGATGCCGCGGAGCAGATGTGAGCGGCTCGGACTCGCGGCGGCCCACAACCCGAACGCCCCATCAACGTGGACCCACGCGCCTCGCGCACGGGCGGCCTCGACGATGTCAGCAATCGGGTCACAGGCGCCCGTGTTCACATTGCCGGCTTGCGCACAGATGATGCACGGCCCCTGACCGGACGCGAGTACGTCGCGCAGGGCGTCTGCGCGCATCCGGCCCTGCTCATCGGTCGGCACCCGGCGTACGCGGGAGGCGCCGAGGCCCAACAGTCGCAGGGCATTGAAGATGGTGTAGTGCGACTCGTCAGAGACCACGACATCAATGGCGGGCGCACCAAACAGCCCGTGCGCTCCCACATCCCAGCCGGCCTGTTCGAGAAGGTGATGACGCGCGGCGGCAAGCGCGGTGAAGTTGGCCCCCTGGCACCCGGTGACAAATCCAGTACTCCAGTCCGCAGGAAGGCCCGCCAGCTCCTTCAGCCAGCCCGCGGCGATGTCTTCAACGACCGCCACCAACGGTGAGAGAACATGGACACCGACGTTTTGGTCCCACGCTGAGACCAGCCAGTCGGCTGCGGTCGCGGCGGGCACTGAGCCACCGACGACGAATCCGAAGTAGCGAGGCCCCTGGGTGGCGACTGTGCCGTGTGCGGCCGCGCGGGCCAGCGCATCAACAATGTCGGTGTCGGGATCCCCAGTCGGGCTTAACGGCCCGCCCAACTGCGCCCGCAACGCGTCCGCACTGGTGGTGGCGCCGACGTGGCGGTCGGCGATCGTTTCAAGGTATTTCGCAGCCAGGTCGGCGGTGTGGAGGAGGAGTGGAGTACGCGAGAGCATCCATCATTGTCTATCATCGGGGACGGTGCTGGGTGCTACGTGCTGGGTGCTCGGTGTCACCTCCCGGTGGTGGCCAGGCGTGTGTAGACCGCGCGGGCGGCGTCCAACTCCTGTTCGAACGCGTCGCGCTCGGCGGTAGATCGCCACGGGCCTCGCATCGCTCGGGCCTTGATCGCATCCACCACTTCGCCCAGGAAGGCCGCGTCTTCCTTCGAGACGTATCGTTCGCCGTTCTGTTCGGCGTAGACGGGTGACGTGTGCGCGAACACGTAGCTGTCGCCGACCATCGGGTGAGGGCCACCGACGACGCGTGCGGCGATCCAGGCTGGGCCGACTGCACTGAGGCTGCCAGCGAAGCGGGCGGTTCGTCCGTCGCCGTCCGGACGGACGGTCCAGGTGACGGCGCCGTTGACAATGATCTCGAGCCGGTCGAACGGAGCGATGGAGGTGACCGTCGCCTCCACGCGCAGCCCCGTGGCGGTGGGTATGACGGCACCGGGTTCCTGGCCGTTGACGCGGAGCATGACGATGGGCGCGTTTGTACTGAACGTTCGCCCGGCCTTCACCGCATCGAGCCATGCGGGCACGCTCAGTGGGCCGTCAAGTTTGGCGTAGGTGCGCGCACTCCCTGGAGGGGGATCGCGCCAGAGGTCTGGGAAATTGTCTGTTCCGCCCGTGGCAGCGAGCCGGAAGCCGCAATTCAGCAATCGGTAGTACATCTCTGCGGACGCCAACTCGTCTGAGTAGATGCTGTTGACGTCGTAGAAGTCTCCTTTGCCGAGCGCGACGTCCACCGGTATCAACGAACCGGCCCATCCGGCCGGCGCATCGCTCCGATTGAGATAGGGATGCATGAATCCCGCAATCCCTCCCTGATCGTGCGCATCATCGATGTACGGAAGGTCGCTCGCCGTTTGCGCATAGGCCGTGTTTGGTGCCCCACCTATCAGTGGGAGTTTGAACCGACCAATACCCAGCAGGCCGATGTGACCGAGTGAGCCTCTAAATTCTTGCGCGAATTGCAGGATGTACGTGGACGTGGATTCGCGAATCGGCTCTCCCGTCAGATCCTGCCAGCGTCCCATCAGACGAGTGCCGTCCATGTGGATCAGGACGTTTGTCGCGTGCAGATCTTCAGCCAGCGACTGTTCGAAGAGCCACGCATGCGACAGTCCAAACCGTCCCTGATGATAGTCGTGCGCGTGCGTATCGCCGGAGTACCAGCCTTGCGCGGGCATGTCGACCAAGCGCGATAGCTGGAGGGCCCCGTTTGTCGTGCCGCCGTCGGCCACGTCAACGACGGTGGTCGCCGGCTCGAATTCGGGGCCACGCATGGCCGAGATCGTGACCGGGCCGGCAGGCACCTCCACTGCGAACTCGCCCATGGTGTGGAAGTAGTGGGTTTCGGTGACCGACATGACGCGCGCAAATCCTGCGTTCGGTGTGTAACTCCGGCCGTCGCTGGCGGTCACGGTCACGCGGGCTGGCATCGGCATGTTGTCAGGCCCACTGACCTGCACACGGAGGCGTCCGCTCGGCGAACGCCTCTGGTGAGATGTGATCGGCACGGCTGTCCATGACAGACGTGGTCCCCCGGCCAGCGGAGCCGTATAGAGCGTCATTGGACCGCGGTGATTCGAAATGAACGCCACACGGGTGCCGTCCGGACTCACCGACGGAGAAAACTCCCCCATCGGATCCGGCGTGACGACCAGCGCATTCCCTCCAGTCGCCGAGACCATGGCGATGTCGTTGGAACCCGATTCATCGGAACCATAGACCAGGGCGTTTCCGTCTGGCGTCCAGCGCGGCCGCATGCGGTACTCGGACTCCTCGTAGTGCACCAGTGTGGGGTTGCCGCCCGTGATGGGCTGCGTCCAGATGCCGCCGGTGCCAAGTCGGCCGCTGACACGGGCCACGAACGCCAGCGTGGTGCCGTCCGGTGAGACTGCGGGCTGGATTTGATCGCCGGGTCCGGTGACGACGGGCGTGACGACGCCGTCAGTCATGGCGACACGGAGAATGTCAAAGCTTCGGTTGCGCGAACTGACAAAGAGGATCGATTGACCGTCCCGCGCCCAGACAGGCTCCAGGTCGACACCCGTGTCGTTCGTGAGGCGTCGGACGTTGTTTCCTGCCGGGCTCCCAACAAGCCCGGCGTCAGCCGGCACCACGCCAATCTCCAGGTTCCCCTCCACGTCCATCGTCAGGGCGATCGACCGACCGTCGGGGCTCCAATCTGGCTCGAAGTGATACGCCGGCCCTTGCGTGAGCGCAATCGCTTCGCCTCCTTCAGACGGAACCTTCCAGATGTCGCCTTGCATTGAAAACGCGATCCATTTCCCGTCCGGGCTCCACACCGGTTCGGCGGGACCCGTGGTCACTTCCGGAAACAGGTGCCGTTCCACGCGGTCAGAAAAGCCGAAGCGATTTGGCCCGGCGACAAGAACCCCCGTGGCGAGTGTTAGGATGCCCACGATTCTCAGTGGGGTAGCCATCATGCGTGTGACCATGTCGTTTCTCCCGGTGCGCCTGTGTCTCGGACTCTGCCTGAGTCTTGGCGTGACCGCCGCGGTCCTGTCTCAGTCTTCCCTCGATCGGCAGCGATTACTGACGCCGACCGACCCTGCGTTCACCGTCGCTGCCCCTGCCGTGTCGCGCGTTCGATTCGACACCACCAAGGGGCCGCTGGTGATCGAGATTGTCCGCGCCTGGGCACCGCGTGGCGCCGATCGCTTCGTCAATCTCGTCCGACATGGATACTACGACGAAGCGAAGCTGTTTCGCGTGCGACCGGGGACCTGGGTGCAATTCGGCATTGCTGCAGATCCGCAGGTCGCCCAAGCGTGGCGCACGGCCACATTTCCCGATGATCCGTTTCGCGAGACCAACGCACGGGGCACCATCTCGTTTGCCTTCGCCGTGCCGGACGGGCGGACGACGCAAGTCTTCATCAATTTAAAAGATAACGCGGCCTCCCACGACAAAGAGCCGTTTGTGCCCTTCGGGCGGGTCGTTGAGGGGATGGACGTCGCGGATGCATTCAACGCCGAGTACCGGGAAGGAATTGGCGGCATTCGGGCCGGCCAACAGGACGCGGGCTTCGCCGGGGGCAATGCGTTCTTCGATCGAGAGTTCCCACGGTTGGATGTCATTCGCCGCGCGACCGTGGTCGGTCGATGAGATGTCCCTGCGATGCCCACCAATGATCGGGTAATCTTGTCAACGTGTGGAAGGTGAAGGGAAGCATATGAGCCTTTGGAGCGTCCGGAGCTTCGTGATTGGTGCCGCTTTCGTGCTGACCGTGGCAGGTCAAGCGGTCGTCGCCCAGGTGCCCGTGGTCAAGCCAGGGGCGCCCGGCAAGCCCAGTCGTGAATTGACCGCGTCTGAACTGCCTGTGGCCAAAGCAGCGAAACATGCGCCTGGCGATACGGCGTTCATGCAGGGCATGATCGGGCATCACGCGCAGGCGGTGGAAATGGTGGACCTGCTCAAGACGCGGACCGACAGCGCGCAGATGCGAATGCTCGGCCTTCGAATCGAAGTCTCGCAGAATGACGAAATCAAGATGATGAAGATGTGGCTGCAGGACCGTGGCGAAGCGATTCCCAGCGAGCACGCGCATCACATGCCTGGCGGAATGATGCCGGGCATGCTCACCGATGAACAAATGGCCGAGCTGCGAACAGCGAAAGGCATCGAGTTCGATCGGTTGTTTCTGGAAGGCATGATTGGCCATCACGGCGGTGCGTTGATCATGGTGGAAGAACTGTTTAGCGCGCCGGGCGCCGCCAGGGAGGCCGAGATCCACGACTTTGCATCGCACGTGGATACGGACCAGCGGCTGGAGATTCTCAAAATGAACACCATGCTGAAGGGCATCAAAAAGTGAAAAAACAGTCAATGTGGATCGTGTGTCTCGCGGCGGGCCTGTTCTTCTGGGCCGTCGATGGTGGTGCTCAGCAGGTGATGACGCAGGGGCCTGATCCTCGCGTGGGACTCAAGGCCGGCGCCGAAGACGCGGGCGTCGCCGCTCGGAATATGGAACTGGTCTCACACCTGGCGAAGCCGCAGGGATTCGGCGACGCGATTGGGACAGGTGGTCTCGCGTTCGCCAACTCCGATCTCGCGTTCAAGGGCGGCAACCTGTTCCTGGGGAACTTCAACGGATTCAATTTTTACGACATTGAAGATCCGCGCGCGATCAAGCTGCGGACGTCGGTGCCGTGCCCAGGTGGACAGGGTGACTTGTCGGTGTACGGCGACTTGCTGTTCATGTCGGTGGAGCAGGGCAACGGCCGCATCGACTGTGGGACTGGTGGGACGGCCGCGCAGAATGCCCCGGACCCAGAGCGGTTCCGTGGCGTCCGCATTTTTGACATCAGCGACGTGAGAAGTCCACGCCAGATTGCCGCGGTGCAAACGTGTCGTGGCTCGCACACGCATTCGTTGGTGCCCAGCAAAACGAATCCAGGCATCCTGTATGTCTACGGGTCAGGCACCGGCGGCGTCCGCTCGACCGAGGAACTGGCCGGATGCACCGACGCTGACCCCAAGGACGATCCGAACACGGCCCTGTTCAGCATCGACGTGATTGAGGTGCCGCTTGCCAATCCAGCAGCCGCCAAGATCGTCAATCGACCCAGGATTTTTTCCGACACGCAAACGGGCGCGATCGCCGGGTTGTGGCCCGGAGGCACCCACGGTGACGGTACGCAGTCATCGTCGGTCACCAACCGCTGCCACGACATCACCGTGTATCCCGAGATGAACCTCGCGGCGGGGGCATGCGCTGGCAACGGCATTCTGCTCGACATTACCGACCCGGTGAATCCCAAGCGAATTGATCAGGTGTCGGACATCAACTTCGCGTTCTGGCACTCGGCCACCTTTAACAACGATGGCACGAAGGTGATCTTCACTGACGAGTGGGGGGGCGGCACAAGTCCACGGTGTCGCGAGACGGATCTGCCGAGCTGGGGGGCAAACGCGATCTTCGAAATTCGCGACGGCAAGATGATCTTCCGTAGCTACTACAAACTGCCGGCGGCGCAGACCGAGTTTGAGAACTGCGTGGCTCACAATGGTTCTCTGATCCCCGTGCCCGGCCGGGACATCAAGGTGCAGGCCTGGTATCAAGGTGGCGTGTCCGTGTTCGATTTCACCGACGCCACGCGTCCGGTCGAGATTGCGTTCTTCGATCGAGGCCCGGTGTTTGCCGACAAGCTCGTGACCGCCGGCTACTGGTCCACCTACTGGTACAACGGCTTCATTTACGGTTCAGAGATTGCTCGCGGCGTAGACGTCTTCGAGCTCAAGCCGAGTGAGTGGTTGTCGCAGAACGAGATTGACGCAGCAAAGTTGATGCAGGTCAACGAATTCAACGCACAGTCGCAGCCGAAGAATGGTTGGCCTGACGTGCCTGTGGTGGCGCGCGCCTACATGGACCAGTTGACCCGCAGCCGCAGCCTCAAGGCCCCGCAGGCGATGGAACTCAATGCTGCGTTGTCGGCCGTCGAGAACGCCAGTGCCGCCACTCGCTCAGCTTCAGTGACTGCCCTGAAGGGCGTGCTGACAACGATCGAAGAGCAGGGCAAGACGGCCAATCCGATCGATGCCGCCAAGTATCGAGCGCTGGTGGCGACGATCAACGCTTATCTGGGGGCCTGAGGGTCTCGGGGGCGGACGTCCAGAGGTTCGCGGTGTTTCCCGGCACTCGGCACCGAGCCCTCTGACGTCTACCTGACGACAAACCCGATTTCGCGGGCGTGGATGCGGGTGCCGTCGCCAACGGTGACTTGAAGTCGGTAGGCGCCTGGTGCGAGTTGGGTGAGCGGCAGGGGCGTGTCCATGGACGGTGTATCCGAGACCTCCAGTCGGCGTGTGAATGAGATCGCTTCCTCGCCATCGGCTGTCAGGGCTGCCACGGTCACGGCCAACGGGGCCGTGCGGCGCTGGGCCACTCTGAAGAAGAGCCGCAGGGTGTCAGCGGACGTGAAGACGCGATCGAGGGTCGGGTCGAACGGCAGGATCGGTGCCGGCCGCACGACGCGACTCTGAGAGCCGGTTGGTGTGGGGCGAGTGGGAAATCCTCGGCCCTCTGGCACGCGGACCAGGCTCTGTGTCGTGAACGTGGCGCCCTCTGGCAAGTCTCGGGCGATCGGGACGTGTGGACCATCGGCATAGGCGAGGACGAGATCGGTCAGCAGCAGGTCGGCCTTCGAAAAGTCTGGCACCTCAAACGACAGATAGACGGAGCCCCCGGCACTGAGTTTGTCGCTGGTCGCTGAGGCGCGCAGCTGGTACTGCCCCGGTGGCAGGCGCAACTCCGTCACGATTTCATACGTCACCTGATCCGGCACGGTCACCAGACCGTCGCGTGGCCGGAGCGCGATCTTGGCTCCAGAGCCTGTGCGTTCCCTGACCTTGGCACCCTTCATGTCGATGGCGTAGAGACCGTATTCGATGTCGTCGAGCAGCCGATCTGAGTCCTCGGTTCGCATGAGCGAGGTGGGCACGGTCATCTCGAGGGCGACGACCACTCTCGCTTCCTTCCCTGATGCAGGCATCGGGATGGCCTGCAGGCGCAGCGGCAAGTCGCTCTTTGGGAGCGCACCGCCAATGAGGCGGTTCAGTTCGCTCGTCGGCTTCGGGGGCTTTGGTGCTCCCTCGAGCTGATACCCCTGTCGGTAGCGCAGTGTGAGCTCTGGACGGCCCTTCACTTCAACATTGATTTTTCTGTACCCCTTGCTTGCCAGGTCTTCTGGATAAAAGCCAAGCAAGTAGTAGTTGTCGAGGTCACTGATGATTTCCGCAATGCCTGACGTGAAGTCGTCGGTGTTGATGACGGCAAACCCTCCCGTTTCCTCCGACACGATTTCCAGGCCGTGTTGGGCCTGTCGGACCCAGCCGTTCCAATCCTGCAGACCGGTGCCTTCGCACGGGTCCGCACCAAATCCTGTCCCCGGGTGGCATTCGAGCATCATGTCTTCCGGGCTGATCTCGCCCCGCGGATCGATCGAATACGTGGCGACGTTGCCACGTCGCATGGCGTTCATCATGCTCAGGAGCTGCCAGTCGGTGGCGGGTGCAGCCTTCGATTGCCCGCCGTTGGTCCCGGTGCGGCTGATCGCAAGGTCCGGGACTCCGGTGCCGCCATCAAACAGGCCGCTGAGGTCCTTGGCCATGTTCTCGGAGACGAGAATGAAAGCCTTGCGCCGTGAGTCACCGCTCCCCAGGATTCGCGCGGCGTCTTCGAGGGCCTGGTACAGGCCGCGATTGGCGTTCACTTCCTGAATATCGCAGCCACTGTTGACGTTCGACGCGTCGGCGGTTTCCGGATCGGAGAAGAGGGCGACCGGGTCACACGGCTCCAGCGGCCGTCGTGTCGGCCGACGGCCCTTGAACGACTCCACACCCTCAAGCAGGCGCAACCGATCGTTTGTGACTTCCACGCCGTGCTCGCCGCCAGTTTGAATCAGCGCCATCGACGACTCGGGCCCCAGATCGTTGACCACCTTGCGGGCAATCTCCTTGACGGTGTCTGCCCGCCCGCGAAAGACGTGCAGGTCGTCGAGCACCATCACCACGAGGCGTCCAGCCTTGGCACTGGTGTTGGTCGCCACGTCCACGCGCGTCTCGGGTGGCAATGGCGGAAGTTCGGCGGCGCGTTCCACTTCTCGCTGGACTTCAGTAAACGTCTCAATCGACTGAGGCCTCTTGCGATCTCTGAGAACAAAGTCGTCCCGGGTCAGGCCGTGGATCCGGGTGCCGTCCGTGTCGAC
This sequence comes from Acidobacteriota bacterium, assembly GCA_013203475.1. GTDB lineage: Bacteria > Acidobacteriota > Vicinamibacteria > Vicinamibacterales > SCN-69-37 > SYFT01. The sequence goes on along the minus strand of JABMNV010000158.1, from coordinate 9,954 downwards.
GACCACCACATCAATCTCGATGAGCTCGGTCCTCGTACGGAACACGGGCGGCTGCTGTTGGCGTTCCTGAGGGTGAGCGGCGAGCAGCGTACCTGTGAGCACTGCAGCAGCAGAGATGCCCACGAGGGCAGCGCGTATGGTCATTTGGTAATCCTGAGCGTTGATTATCGACGTTCGGCAGGTCACGCTGCAACATTCTGGGCTACCGAATCACAAACCCGACCTCCCGCTCGGCACTGGTGGTTGCCAGGGCGTTGTTGCTGCGGCGCGGCCAGCAGCGTGCCCGAAGACACACCAGCCGTGATCGTGCCCACAAGGGCCGTGAGAGCGACGACCGAGGCTCGTTTCATCATTCGGCGGTCCTGAGCGCTGGCCTATCGATTATAGGTGCCGTAGCGCCCGATCAGTGCCCTCCGCATGGAGCTCCGGTGTATAGTGCGCTTGCCCAAGGAGCTTTGTCATGAAAAATGTCTTTCGTCTCGCCCTGATAGTTGTATTTGCTGCGGCCGCTGTTCCCTCGTCCATTTGGGCGCAGCAGGCCGCTCCGGCCCTTTCGTCGACCACCGCGACGGCTGGTCGGGACTTGCCCAAGCCCAACTACGATCTCGCCTTTCGCTGGACCTCAGCGAAGGTCGGCAAGTACGTCTTCAGCACGTCCGTGACGCCGCACTGGCTCGAGTTCAGCGATCGCTTCTGGTACGAGTACGAGACTCCCGCCGGCAAGAAATGGTGGATGGTCGATCCGCTGAAGAAGACCAAGACCCCGCTCTTGGAGAACGTGAAACTGGCGGCGCAGCTCACGCGCATTTTGCGGACGCCCTACGACTCGCTGCACTTGCCGGTCAATCAGATCCAGTTCTTCGAGAATGATACGAAGATCCGGTTCAGCGTCTCGCTGCCCCGTGCGTCGAAAGTCACCAGCGCATCGGGCGAAGAGCTCGACGGTACGGTACTGACCGAAACTGAGCTCCGGGAACAGGAACAGCGCGGCCGTGCTGGGCGCGGTGGCGGCGGCGGTGGGCGCGGCGGTCGTGCGGGCGGCGCTGGAGGTGCCGCCGCCGGCGGCAACAACAAGACGTGGTGGCTCGAATACAACATCGCGACCGGCACGGTAGTGCTGAATGACAAGCACGAGCCGGAGCCGACCGATCCCGGCTGGGCGCAGGTCTCACCTGACAAGCAGACGATCCTGTTTGCGCGCGGCGACAACCTGTTCATGATGGACGCGGCGGGTTACGCCATCGCCCAGAAGACGCCTGACGATCCGACGGTTGTGGAGGTGCAGTTGACGACCGACGGCGAGAAACACTACGCCTACGCGACGACTCAGGACGACGGCCAGGATGACGAGCAAGAAGAGCAAGACGTGGAGCAGCGCGGTGGCCGGGGCGGCCAGACGACCGAGACGGCGGCCAAGGTGGTGCACGCCAACGACAAGACGTTCGGGCCCCGCCGCCGCTCGACAGGTGTGGAGTGGTCGCAAGACAACAAGAAATTCTCGCTTCGCCGATCCGATTCGAGAAAAGTCGGCGACCTGTGGGTCATCAACTCGTTGTCGAATCCACGGCCCACACTTGAGACCTACAAGTACGGCCTGCCCGGCGAGAAGAACCAGCCGCAGTCAGAGCTGTATGTCTTTGACATCGCCACAAAGAAGCAGTTGAAGCTTCAGGCCGAGGCATTCAAGGATCAACAGTTGTCGATTCTGACTGCGCCGACCACGAACCTGCAGCGTGAGAAGCGCGAAACCGCGTCGCGTTGGAGCACGGCCGACGGCGACAAGGTCTACTACACGCGTACCAGTCGCGACCTCAAGCGCATCGACATCGTGGAGGCGGACACCACGACCGGCGAACCGCGCGTCGCGGTGGAGGAGCGGTCGAATACCTACGTGGAGGTGCAACCACTGCGTTTTCTCAAGGATGCGAAGGGAACGCTGCAGTCGATTCACTGGTCGGAACGCGACGGATGGGGGCACTACTACCTGCACGACGCCGCCGGCAAGCTCATCCGTCAAATTACCTCGGGCGAGTTCGTCAACACCGGGATCGTCGCCGTGGATGAGGCGAACCGCCTGCTCTATTTCCACGCGGTCGGACGCGAGGTGGGCGAAGACCCCTACTACCAGCACCTGTACCGGGTGAATCTCGATACGAGCGAAATGACGCTGGTGACTCCCGGTGACGGGTCTCATCGGGCGTCCATGAACGACAAGGCCACGTTTGCGGTCGACAACTGGTCGCGCGTCGACATGGCACCCGAGTCGGTGCTCTACGACTCGACGGGCAGCAAGGTCATGGACCTTGAGAAGACCGATGTCTCGGCGCTGCTTGCGGCGGGCTTCAAGTACCCCGAGCAGTTTATGGTGAAGGCTGACGACGGCATCACGGACTTGTACGGGGTGATGTACAAGCCGTTCGATTTCGATCCGTCGAAGCGGTATCCCATCATCGAGTACGTGTACCCCGGCCCGCAGACTGAGAGCGTGACCAAGACGTTCTCGCCGACGCAGGGCAACGTCATGCTGGCGCAATTTGGCTTCATCGTGATCGAGGTGGGCAACCGAGGCGGGAATCCACAGCGCTCGAAGTGGTACCACAACTACGGGTACGGCAACCTTCGTGACTACGGGCTGGCAGACAAGAAGACGGCGGTCGAACAGCTGGCGAAGCGCCATCCCTGGATCGATCCGAACCTGGTCGGAATCTACGGCCACTCGGGCGGCGGGTTCATGTCCACGGCAGCCATGCTGGTGTATCCCGACTTCTTCAAGGTGGCCGTCTCCACATCGGGCAACCACGACAATAGCGTCTACAACCGCGCCTGGAGTGAGAAGCACGACGGCGTGATGGAAGTGGAGAAGGACGGGGAGATCACCTTCGAGTACGACATCGATAAGAACCAGGACTTAGCCAAGAACCTGAAGGGAAAGCTGCTGCTGATGACAGGAGACATCGACAACAATGTGCACCCGGCGAACACGTTCCGGATGGTCGATGCATTGATCAAGGCCAATAAGCGTTTTGACTTCCAGATCATCCCGGGCAAGCGGCACGGCTATGGCGATGCCGGCCCTTGGAGCAATGCGATGCGTGCCGACTACTTTTGCCGGCACCTGCTGGGATGGGCGCCCACTGACGCGGACATCATGGAACTGCAGCGCGAGGTGGCGATCAAGCGGTGAGTGCGCGCAAAGGGGCTCGGAGGCGATCGGTCGAAACATCGCCTCCGAGCTCGTTTCGACTCGTGGTCGCCGGCGGCGTGGTTCTTCTCGGGGTTGCTGGACTGATCTACTGGGGCGGCACCAGGTCGGCCGGACCCGTCGATGTCGTTCGGGACGGTGCGCCGGCGTGGTCACCGGACGGAACGAAGATCGCGTTTTATTCCGAGGTTGGAGGCCAGCCGGCCGATCTCTTCGTGATGGATGCGAGTGGCAACAACATCCACCAGCTCACCGCAACCCAGGCAGCCGAGGGGTACCCGACCTGGTCTCCCGATGGTCGGCACATTGCCTTCGAATCACATACGGTCGACGGGAATTTTGACGTCTACCTGATGGACGCTGACGGGGCGAATGTCCGTCGCCTGACTGATGAGCCCAAACGAGATGTCGGCCCCGCCTGGTCACCGGATGGCCAGAAAATCGCCTTCATGTCTGACCGCGCCGGAAAGGAGTTCGATTTGTACTGGATGAATGCCGACGGGGCTGAGGTGGAGCAGCTCACATCTGGCGAGACCGACTGGTTCCCTCAGTTCTCCCCAGATGGGAGCCAGATCGCGTTCCATCGATGGAACGACGTTCATGTGTTGCAGCTCGAGGACCGTGGCGTGCGACGTCTGACCACCGATCCGGACAATGGGATGTATCCGACGTGGTCAGCTGATGGGACTCAGTTTGCCTTCATGAGCTGGCGGGGTGGGACCACCGCCATCTACACGATGAATGCCGACGGCTCGAATCAGCAACTCCTGGTGCGGATGACCACCGGCAGTGCCATCGACCCTCGCTGGTCCCCCGATGGGGGCTCCTTGGTCTTTGTCCACGTCCCCGAAGAGGCCGCGACCGAAGCTCAGTCGGCTACGCAGAGTCGGCATCTCTATCGCGTCGACGCCCAGACGCGGGCCATCACGAGGCTGAGGTGACCGGTGATCGATTCAAAATGAGATCGTTCTCATCTTCGTGATAAGCTCCGAAGCGAGCTGAAATTGTCTGTGACGCCTGTTGCCGCCCCCCCGTTTTCCCAGCCCATTTCTCTCAACGATTTGGCAGAAGGGACGACCGCTCGCTTCCACGAGGCGCAACTCGATCCGGAGGCGTGCCACCAGCTGCGCTCGCTGGGGCTGACCTCGTCGTGCCAGTTGCGCATCTGTCAGCAGGGTGAGCCGTGTATCGTGCAGGTTCGTTCCACCCGGATCGGACTCTCGAGAGCAGTTGCGCGACGGATCTTCGTCGTGCCGCTCTCCACCGGCCCACTTCCATCTGGATCAGTCTGACATGACCGCGTCCTCGGTGGCGCTGCTCGGGAACCCCAATACCGGCAAGACCACGCTGTTTAATCGTCTCTGCGGCGCTCGCGCCAAGACATCCAATTTTCCTGGTACCACGACCGCGATGCGCACGGGGCGCACGGTCCTGGACGGACGTGCCATCGACGTGGTCGATCTGCCAGGGTTGTATTCGCTCCAGGGTGGGTCGCCCGAGTCGGCCATTGTCCGCGACGTGCTGCAGAACGATCCCGCCACCCGCCCGGGTAGCGTCATCGCGCTGGTGGACGCGGCCAATCTTGTGCGAAACCTTGTGCTCGTCGGTGAGCTACTGACGTTTGACGAGCCCGTGGTGGTGGCGCTGAACATGGTGGATCTGGCTGAGCGGACCGGGGCGAAGCTCGACGTGAAGGCCCTGGCACAGCGCCTTGGCGTGCCGGTGGTGCCGATGGTGGCGTCCAAGGGCATCGGCGTCGACGCGCTTCGCTCTGCGCTGGTGTCCCGGCTGAGCTCGCCGACGCCGCGTCAACGGCCCGCCGACTTGCCCGCGGCTGACGCCACGATTGAGGACTTCACCGCCTGGGCCGACGACGTCTTGCGAGACGTGTATCCGGGCGGCGCTCCCGCGGCGGCTCTCGATGCGCAGACCGAACGGATCGACCGCGCCCTGACGCATCCGGTGACTGGCTCGCTCGTCTTCCTCGCCGTGATGGGGGCGCTATTCTGGACGCTCTTCGCCCTGGCAACCGTGCCCATGGACTTGATCGAGTTCACGTTTGCCAAGCTCGGTACGGCGATCAGCGCAGTCTTGCCTCAAGGGCCGATTCGCGACTTGCTCACCGACGGGGTCGTTGGTGGTATTGCCGGGACGGTTGTGTTCTTGCCGCAAATTTGCCTGCTGTTCTTCTTGATCAGTTTGCTTGAGGACACGGGATATCTGGCACGTGCCGCTTTTGTGAACGACCGACTGTTTCGCCGCTTCGGCCTTCCGGGCCAGGCCTTTGTCCCGCTGCTGACCTCGCACGCGTGCGCACTGCCCGGCATCATGAGTACTCGACTGATTGCGGACCGCCGCGACCGGCTGGCGACGATCCTTGTGGCGCCGTTCATGAGTTGTTCCGCGCGCCTGCCGGTCTATGTCCTGCTGACCGGGCTGTTGTTTGCGGATCGCGGAGATCTGGCAGGACTCGCCTTCGCGGGGTGTTACATGCTTGGCGCGGCGGCCGCATTCTTTAGCGCCTGGCTCTTTGGCAAGACCGGCTTGCGGGGACGACCACGATCGATGGTCCTGGAACTGCCCACCTACAAGTGGCCGTCCCTGCCCAACGCGTTGTACACCGCCAGGGACCAGGGCCTGGCATTCCTCCAGACGGCCGGGACGATCATCGTTGCCATCTGTGTGGTGATGTGGTGGCTGAGCGCCTATCCCAAAGTGCCTCCGACCGTTGAGGTCGTGGCGTTGCGCGCACAGGCGGTGCAGACAGGCGTCGCCCCTGAGGCGGCCCGTCAACTCGAAGAGCAGGCCGCGGTTCTTCAAGGCAAGGCCGAAGGTGCTGGAAGTTTCGCAGGCATGTTCGGCCGGACGATCCAGCCGGTCTTTCAGCCGCTGGGCTACGACTGGCAGTTGACCGTGGGAGTGTTGACGAGTTTCCTGGCGCGCGAGGTGTTTGTCTCGACGATGTCCGTACTCGTTGGTGGGGGGAGCGAGAGCGAGCCCGACCAGTATGTGCGCCACCGCATTCGCACCATGACGCGCGATGACGGGTCGTTGGTGTTCACGCCCGCCACGTCTGCCAGCGCCTTGATCTTTTTTGTGCTCGCGATGCAATGCCTCCCGACGCTGGCCGTGACCCGGAAGGAGACTGGACACGTCAAATACGCGTTGATCCAATTGAGCTACATGTCCGGACTGGCGTACGTTTCGGCCCTGGTCGTCTATCAGGCACTGCGTGCCGCAGGGGTGTCGTGACCTGGCAGGATCTGATCGTCGGCGCAGTTGCGTTCATCGCCGGAGCCGTCGTGCTCATGCGTACAGTTGGCTCCTGGAAGGACTCAAAGCCTGGCGCGCCGGGTGACCCGCACTGTGATTCGTGTGCGATCGCCGTGGAAAGCAAGAAAGGTGGGAAGCTAGAAAAGTGAGGATCTGGGGACGTGGGGACGTGGGGACGTGGGGAGATTTAAGAGTGGTGTCGGGTGTTCGGGCGCGATTTCTCGTGCCCGAACACCAGACACCGTGTCAGCGCCCTTCGTTCAACATCGGATCGAGCCGTACGTTGATCGAATTGGTATAGGTGATGCCACCTGCGGTCAGGGTGACTCGGTAGGTGCCAGGCGAGGCCAGGCCGGCGCCCCCGCCACCACCTCGGCCGCCCCCGCCCCCGCCGCGACGTCCCTCTGCGGGAGCCGTATTTGGAACCGAGAGACACGCCCCCCCGCCACCGCCCCGGCCTCCGCCGCCCCGTCCGCCGCCGCCAGCCGGAGCGGCCTGCGTTGCGGATGGATTCCAGCGCATGTTCCATTCCACTTTGTTGATGCCCGTGCGCGCCGGGAATGAGGCCGAACAGCCGTTCTGCCCCGTGGCATCCGTCACGGCAACCTGTACCTGACCGGAGATTCGGTCACTCAGGTAGTAGTTGATGGCGGCGTTTCTGCTGGGGTTCTGGCCGATGAAGGAGATCTCTCCGCCGTTGTGTTGGGGCTGAATGTTCAGCCACTGCGTGGCGTCGCGGTTCTCGAACAAGTGCGCGGCGGCGCCGCGCACCTCGGGAGTCATTTGCTGGAGCGGTGTGATGTCATCCAGGACCCAGAGGCCACGCCCATGGGTGCCGGCGATGAGATCGCCGTCCCTGGGGTGGATCAGCAGGTCGTGCACGGCCACCGTCGGCAGGTTGTTGTTGAGCTTCTGCCACGACTGCCCCCGATTGAGCGAATAGAAGGCAGCGAACTCCGAACCGGCGAACAGCAGGTCCGGGTTCTTGGGATCCTCTTTGACAACCCACATCGCGTTGCCGTCCGGGATGTTGCTCGTGATGTTCGTCCAGGTCTTGCCGAAGTCCGTGGTCTTGTAGACGAGCGGTGTGTAGATGGCAAAGCGGTGACCGCTCATTGAGGCGTAGGCCGTGCCGTTGGTGTGTTTTGACGCTTCGACGCGACTCACCCAGATGTCTGGGCGCGGGTTGCCCGGCATCCCCGCCGTGCCGACTTTGTCCCACGTGCGCCCATAGTTCCGGGTGACCTGAATATTCCCGTCGTCAGTGCCAATCCAAATCTGACCTGGTTCGAGCGTCGATTCAGAGATCGAAATGATCGTGGCGTGGTATTCGGCACCGCCCCCAGGGTCTTCGTCGGGCGTCATGCCGCCCGAATACCGCTGTGTCCGCTCGGGGTCGTTTTGTGTCAGGTCAGGGCTGATGAGCCGGTAGGTCTGGCCAGCATCCACGGACATGATGAGGTGGTTGGAGCCGACCAACAGCGTCCGTGGATTGTTTGGCGAAAGGATGAAGGGGGTGGACCAGTTGTAGCGGAGCGGTCCCATCTGCTGCGGCTGGACGCCCCAGTTGGCCTCTTCCGCGATCCGCTCCATCTCCGGCGTGATGTAGTCGTCCCAGTTTTGGATGTTGGCTTTGCTGGGCCGCACGCTCTGCCGCGTTCGGGTGTCAGCGTCCGACCGTCCGATGTTGCCGCCCTGACGGTCTGGCTGTGATTCCGAATAGATGTTGCGGTAATCAGTGGGGTCCTGCTGTGTATGGTAGCCATCGCCGCCAGACAGGTTGAACCAGTCGCTGAGGTAGATGCCCTGTCCGCGAGTGGCCGATGGGCCGCATGAGCTGCCCGCGTCCTGCAGGCCGCCGCAGATGTAGTACGGGTCCCGCATGTCCGCAGAGATGGCGTAGTACTGCGTGACGTTGAGGTTCTCAAACCGGATGTCGGTCTGGCCGTCATCGTGGGTGAGATTCAGGCCACCGTCACTGCCGATGTAGTAGCGGTTCTTGTTGTGCGGGTCGTGCCACATGGCGTGGAAGCAATGGCCGCCGTTGCCGCCACCTCCCCCCGTGAACGTCTTGCCACCGTCGGTTGAGCGACGGTACTGGATGTTGTAACTGAAGATGTACTTGTCATCGAGTGGGCTGATGGCGATGTGGTTGTAGTAGAAGGGCCGGCTCAGATACCGATCAAGAAATGTCCATGAGTCACCACCGTCTTCCGAGCGGTAGATTCCGGCCCCGAGCTTGGTCATGTCGGCGTATTCCGGGTTCGGCGTGCCGCCGCGCCCCCCGCGTCCGCCGCCCTGTGGCTGGCCAGGAGTGGGGAGTGTGGATGGCGGTTGATACCCGTGCTCGATGTGGGCCATGAGGACTTTGGGATTGGTGCGCGCGATGGCGAGCCCGATCTTGCCCATGTCGCCTTCCGGCAGGGTGTTGGTCAACTTGCGCCAGGAGCGTCCGCCGTTCGTGCTCTTGAAGATGCCGCTGTTGGGGCCACCGCTGTCGATCTTCCACGGGTAGCGGATCCGTTGCCAGAACGAGACATAGAGGATGTCAGGATTGCCCGGGTCCATGACCATGTCGATGGCGCCGGTTTGCGGGTCATTCGGCAACCCCTGGGTCAATTTGGTCCAGGTGGTGCCGCCGTCGGTCGTCTTGAAGACACCGCGGGTGCCGATGGGGCCGTAGATGTTGCCGATGGCCGCCACGTAGACGGTGTCGGCGTCGGAGGGATGCAGAATGATCTTGCCGATATTGAAGGAGTCCTTCAAACCAACGTTGGTGAACGTCTCTCCGCCGTCCGTGGACTTGTAGACGCCATCACCCCAGGTCGCCACGTTGCGGCCGCATTCTTCGCCGGTTCCGACCCAGATGATGTCGGGATTCGTCTGGTTGATCTTCACGTCGCCGATGGAGGCCGCGCCGTAGTGGTCAAAGATGGGCGTCCACTGGACACCCCCGCTCGTGGATTTGAAGACACCACCTGAGGCCGAGCCCACAATGACGTGGGCCCAGTCACTCTCAAGGGCATCGACCGAAGAAATTCGACCCACCAGATTCGCGTTGCCGATATTTCGCCATTGCAGGTCCTGAATCATGGGGTCGCTCGTACCACCCGCTTGCGCAGATAGTGAGGTGCCCGTGGACGCGAGAGCAGCGACTGCGGCCACGAGGGCCATGGCAGTCACTCGAATTCGAGAGAAGACAGGGGTAGGCATAGACGTGAGGTTTCCTTGGGCTGAAGAGTCAAAGATTCGAAGAGTCGACCAACTTGAGTCAAATTTGAGAACCTGCGGATTGTGCCAAAACCGGACGGCTACGTCCAGTCGACGGAAATGCCGGTAGCGCTGGAGTGCGCCAACGACCTCGTGGCACAATCCGCGAGTTTTCTAAATGGCTACCTGTCCACGCTGTCTTGGCGCGCTTTCGGACGGGCACCGCTGTCGGCCAGTCTGGCTGAAACGGCTCCGGCGCTAGCCCGGAC
>JABMNV010000157.1 GCA_013203475.1 Acidobacteriota bacterium | reverse complement strand
TGAATCAGCCGCGATGTGGCAGAATCTCCCACCCAGCACCGATCTACTCCGCCTTGCGTATTACTACGCCCTGCGATATAACTCCCGAAGGCGACCTATGGCGAAGAAACAGGACGACTCACTTGCTTCTCTTGGCCGGTTTTCCGAACCGGCTCTGCACATTCTCATTGCGCTGGCTGACGGCCCCAAGCACGGCTACGCGATGACGCAGGACATTGAGGTGATGACCGGGAGTCGGCCCGGTCCAGGCACTTTGTATGGCGCCATTGCCCGGCTTGAGGCTCGACAGTGGATCGAGGCGCTGCCGGCCGAGGAACGACGGCGTCCCTACAAACTGACGTCCTCTGGCGGGCGAGTGCTTCGCGTTCGGCGCGACGCCCTAAAGACTGTCACCAAGATCGCCCTGTCCCGTCTCGCCAACGCATAGAAGGGGGAGTCATGTCCATCGATCGCATGTTCAGTTGGTTCCCGAACACCTGGCGGGCCCGGTACGAAGCGGAAGTGCGCGAGCTGCTTGAGTCGCATCCATTTGGTTGGCACGAGCGCCGTGATTTGCTGCGCTGCTGCGTCGAAGCCTGGGTACGCGAAGGGGGGAGTTGGGGAATGGCGCTCCTCAGGTTCGCGTCGGCCCTAGGCGTGCGGATAGGTGCTGTGCTCGGCGCCGGCTGGCTGTGCTTGCAGGTTGTGGAGCTGGCCGTCCCGTTTGTCGGGATCGGCGTCTGGCCAGGCCCGTGGCGCGACGCCGCGATGTCCGCCAGAGACGTGTTTGTCCTCTTGAAGATGCTCTCGTTCCTGGGACTATTGTTGTATGTGGTCGCTCCATATACGCGGAGCGGCTTGACGCGTGATCGGCCGAGTGTCGGCACAACGCTGGCTGCTCTGGTGGGGCTTGGCGTGTTGCAGCTGCTTGATGGTCGCCATCCACATCCCGGCGATCTCATTTTCTTCGGCATGATCGCCACGATGCGATACGCGAAATGGCTGGAGTTTATGCGACCGGCTCCCACGCATGTCCGGCCATCGGTGTTGGGTCTTCGCTAGCTCTGATCGCATGAGGACGCTGTGCTGCAATTGACTCGGATCGCCGCGGCCCTCGTTTCACGCTACCCGCAAGCGTGGCGCGACCGCTACGGCGATGAGGTGCTGGAACTCATCGAGGCCTCGCCGCTCAGGCTGAGCGACGTGAGCGAACTGGCCCGAGGGCTTGTCGTTGAGCGAGTGCGGGAGTTGATCGAATCTGACGAACACCCCGACCGAACCGCGAGAATCCTGGGCTGGATGCAGCCGGCTTTTGTCATGACCTTCATGTGTGTGACCTGGGGGATTGGCCTGGGCCTACGCGGCTGGGCCGGAGCGCCGTCGGAGCTGTTGACCGATGCAGGTGCCGTGACCCTGATTGTCGCTGCGGTCGGTGTGATGACGACTGACGTGGTGTTGTGGTGGCGCCTTCGTCGTGCGCGAAGGAGCGGCGCAGACCCCCTGCCTTCGCAGTTTCCTGCGTGGGCTGGCGTCGCCTTGCTTCCCCTGCTCATGGTCTGGACGGCTTTCGCCGTGTGGGGCGATTTTGAAGGCTTCGTCGGAGCCTCCAATCCAGGGTCCTACTACTGGTTTCGAGTCTACACCCACATCTGGATCCCCTTGACCCTCGTCGGCCGGTTGTCATCGTCGTTCTGGCCTGGCAGATCCATGCTGCAGGCGCTGGCGCGCGTGACCAATGCCCGCTCGGGGCTTGACGTCGCCCGCCGTTCGGTCGAGAGCTGCACGGTGTGGATCGCTCGCGGTGTTTCGTCACCGCTAGGCGCCGCGGAAGCCGAAGTGGAGCACTGGACCCAAGAGCTCGATGACGCGCGCAAGCATCTCCACAAGATCGGTTACCGCGCGAGGTTTGAACGACGCGACGGGACCGACGCATGACCTCGACATCGCAACTCTTCTTGCCGTCGGAGTGACGGCGGGTCGTCAATCGGCCATACTCGGAACTGAAGCGTCTGCCGAATCTCAAAGGGAGGTCTGCCATGGCTCGCATCGTCCAGTCGGTCGTCGTCGCTCTCGTGTTGGTGGTTGCCACGCACCTCAGTGCTCAGAACAACACCGCCGCGCACACGTTCGCGGTGATCACCGATGCTTCCGGCATGCCGGTCGCCGGCCTCTCGGCAGCTGATTTCGTCGTCCGCGTCGATGGCGCAGAAGTGCCGATTTCCGCTGTGGCTGCCGCAACCGAGCCCCTCTCGCTCGTGTTCGTCACCAGCGGTGTCCCACAGGAGGGCGCTTTGGAAACGCGGAGGGCGATGGAGGCGGTGCTGGACCTGATAGGCGCGCGCAGCCCTGAATCGCGGATCGGCCTCATGCTCGAACAAGGCGGACCCGCCCCAACCATGCACAACGTGCGCGACGTTGACGGCGCGTTGAAGCGATCAATCTCGCATTTTGTCGGCAGTCATGACACCGCACCATTGCTGGAAAGCCTCATCACGGCCGCCAGGACTCTGAACACCGAACCCACGTCGCGTCGCGTGATCCTGGCGCTCTCGGATGGAAACAAGTCACAGGCAGACGTGGCCGCACCCAGTGTTGTCTTCAACGCGCTTCGTGAGGCCGGCGCCTCCTTGTGGTCGCTCGACTTTGGGTGGTCGTCGCCGACGACCCGATCCGAGTCGCGGGTACTGGCTGAAGGCACACGAATGAGCGGCGGCCGACGCGACAACTTGCGTCCAGCCTCTGTGGAGGTTCGACTGAGCGTCTTGTGGAAGCCGTGCTCTCGCAGTACCGTGTGTCCTTCACCGTGCCGTCAGACGCGTCGCCCAAAGCCGAGCTCCGCGTGGGTGTCCGCCGCGACGATGGAACCGTCCGCGCGCCAGTGTGGGTGAACACAAGATAGTTTGGGTGCTCGGTGCGCGGTGCGCGGTGCTCGGTGCTCGGTGCTACGTGCTACGTGCTGAGTGCTGAGTGCTGAGTGCTACGTGCTGAGTGCTACG
>JABMNV010000156.1 GCA_013203475.1 Acidobacteriota bacterium | reverse complement strand
GGGCATGATCGGCCGGGAAATCATACTGAAAGAGAAGCTGGAGGACATCGACGAGCGGTACGATTACATGTTGGTCGACTGTCCGCCTTCACTCGGGCTTCTCACACTGAACGCGCTGACAACAGTCACCGAGATTTTCATCGCGACCGACCCTGACAGAGAGGGAGAGGCCATCGGGTGGCATCTGGCCGAGGAACTGGGCAGCAAGAAGCACACCGTACGGCGCTTGATGTTCAACGAGATCACCAAGAAGGCCATTCTTGAGGCGATCGCCAATCCGATCGAGATTGACAAGAACATGGTCGATGCCCAGCAGGCGCGTCGCGTGCTTGATCGGCTCGTCGGATACAAGATTAGTCCGCTGCTGTGGGACAAGGTCCGGCGCGGGCTCAGTGCCGGACGTGTCCAGTCGGTGGCGCTCAAATTGATCTGCGACCGCGAAAGCGACATCGAGGCGTTTGTCGCCGCGGAGTACTGGCACCTGACCGCCCGCCTGGCGGCCGCGCTTCCGCCGGAGTTTGACGCACGTCTGGCCCGCAAGGGGGCGACCGCCGCCAAGATCACGAACGAAGCCCAGTCCAAGGCGGTCCTCGCTGATCTCGCGCAGGCCAGCTTCGTTGTGTCCGCGGTTCTGAGGAAGGAACGTCGAAAGCCGGCGCTGCCGCCGTTTATTACCAGCCGGCTCCAGCAGGCGTCCCGCTTCCCGGTCAAGAAGACCATGATGATGGCGCAGCAGTTGTATGAGGGCATTGAGTTGCCGGGTGAAGAAGCGGCTGTGGGCCTGATTACCTACATGCGAACGGACTCGGTGCGGGTCTCCGATCAGGCGCTGCTCGACGTCCGGGAGCACATTGGCGCCACGTACGGCAAAGACTACGTGCCCACAACGCCGAACACCTATAAAGTCAAACAAGCCGCCCAGGACGCGCACGAAGCCATTCGTCCGACGTCGATGAGTTATCCGCCAGAGGCGGTCCGCGCGCACCTGACGCCCGACCAGTTCTATCTGTATCGCTTGGTGTGGAACCGGTTTGTCGCATCACAGATGACACCCGCCACCTTTGACGACACCACGATAGAGATCACGGCGGCTGACTATCTGTTCCGTGCCAAGGGTTCGGTGCCAAAGTTTGCCGGCTGGCTCGCGGTCTACGGGCAGGCCAAGGATGAAGTCGAAGAGAGCGAGCGCACCGAGCGTCCGACGCCCAAGCCCGGCGTGCAAGCTGACGCGGACGAGGACGCCGGCACCGCCGTGCTGCCGGTCGTCGAGAAAGGCCAGACGCTTGACGTCAAGAGTCTGACGCCAGAGCAGAAGTTCACACAGCCGCCGCCACGTTTTAACGAAGGCTCGCTGGTCAAGTCTCTCGAAGAGAACGGGATCGGTCGCCCGAGTACGTACGCGTCGATCATCAACGTGTTGCAGTCACGCGAGTATGTCAATAAGAATGCCGGTCGTTTCAGGCCGACCATTCTTGGGCGTCGACTCGTGGACAAGCTCTTGCATCCCGCGTTTGATGACATTCTCGACATTGAATACACGGCTCGGATGGAAGACCAACTCGACCAAATCGAGCAGGGAAAAGCCGAGTACGGCAAGACCCTCACGACTTTCTATAAGCAGTTCCTGAAGGACTTGGCACGCGCCGAGAAGATCATGCCCAGTTACAAGGAAGGGCAGCCGACCGATATCGTGTGCGACAAATGTGGCGCTCCAATGGTGGAGAAGTCGGGCAAGTTCGGTATCTTTCTCGCCTGCAGTACCTACCCGGAGTGTGACAACACGAAGGAAATCGAAGTTGCCGACGCTCCCGCCGAGGATCTGGAAGAGATTTGTGACAATTGCGAACGGCCAATGGTGGTCAAACGCGGCCGGTTCGGCTCGTTCCTGGCGTGCACCGGGTACCCGGAGTGCAAGACGACTCGCAAGATCATCGCAACCAAGCAGGGCGTAACCGCGGCCAAGGCTGACCAGGTGCTCGACGAGGTCTGCCCGAATTGCGGAAAGAAGCTCGTTGTCAAACAGGGGCGCTTCGGGGAATTCACGGCGTGCACGGGTTATCCGGAGTGCAAGTACGTGAAACAGCAGTTGACTGGCATCAAGTGTCCCAAGGATGCCGGAGACGTCGCCGAGCGAAAGTCGAAACGTGGCAAGGTGTTCTACGGGTGCGTCAACTATCCGAAGTGTGACTTCACGCTCTGGAACAAACCAGTCCTTGAGCCCTGCCCGACGTGCAAACGGCCGTTTCTCACAGAAAAAATCACGAAGAAACTCGGGCGACAGCTCGTGTGCAGCGACGAAGAATGTGACTACATGATTGACGCGCCGCTCGATGAATCAGCCGAGTCGGCGGAATCGGCGGGAGCCTCGGCCGAATAGATGGTGCACATCGTCGGGGGCGGACTCGCGGGATGCGAGGCGGCCTGGCAGGCGGCCGCACTCGGCGTCGACGTCACGGTGTACGAGATGCGTCCGGTGCGTCGGACGGCCGTCCATCAGACGGATCAATTGGCCGAACTGGTCTGCAGTAACTCTTTTCGCGGAGACCAACTCAACAACGCCGTCGGGTTGCTCAAGGAAGAAATGCGTCGCCTGGGCTCGCTCATCATGCGCGTGGCCGACGAGGTGCGTGTGCCCGCGGGCTCGGCACTCGCGGTGGATCGACAGTTGTTCGCTCAGCGTGTGACGGCTGCCATCATGGCGCATCCGCGCATTCGCGTGGAGCGCGGCGAATTGACGCACCTACCGACGTCCGGCGAGATGTCTCCTCTGATTGTGGCCACCGGCCCGCTGACGTCGGATGCGCTGTCTGCGGAGATTGCGGCGTTTGTGGGCCAACAGCATCTCGCCTTCTTCGATGCCATCAGCCCCATCGTGCTTGCCGAGTCCATCGACATGACGAAGGTGTTCCGCGCCTCGCGCTGGAACCGCTCACTGCGTGGTCAGGCAGACCCTGGACCCCAGGAAGAGGCCGAAGGCGACTACCTCAACTGTCCATTCACGAAAGACGACTACCTCGCGTTTCACGCGGCCATCGTGACGGCGGAGAAGGCCACTATTAGCGATTTCGACAACACGAAGTTCTTCGAAGGGTGCTTGCCAATCGAAGTCATGGCGCATCGCGGTACTGACACCCTTCGATTTGGTCCAATGAAGCCGGCCGGGCTTGATGACCCACGCACGGGGCGTTGGCCGTATGCTGTCGTGCAGTTGCGGCAGGACACACTGGCTGGAGACCACTTGAGCCTGGTGGGTTTTCAGACGCAGTTGAAGTGGGGCGAACAAACCCGCGTGTTCCGCATGATTCCAGGGCTTGAGCAGGCCGAGTTTGTCCGCCTGGGTATGATTCACCGGAACACGTACATCAACGGTCCAACGGTGTTGACCGCCACGTGGCAGACACGCACTCGGCCCGATCTGTTGTTTGCGGGACAGGTGTCTGGCGTCGAAGGCTATGTAGAATCGGCCGCTTCGGGGTTGATTGCCGGTCGCAGCGCCGCCCAGTTGGTCCTGGGCCAGGTGCCACAGGCGCCACCGAGAACGACCGCGATTGGCGCACTGGCGCACTACGTGGCCAATGCTGATCCCGCCCACTACAGTCCCACCAACATCACCTTCGGCATCATGCCTCCGCTTGACGCTCCCCCGCGCAGCCGTCAGGAACGTCAACTTGCGACCAGCGCTCGAGCCCTGGCGGCTCTGGACACCTGGATGCAGCAATGATGCTCAGGGCGTCGACGCGTGAGTTTCTGCAGTTCCTGAAGTTGAACCGGAACGCGTCGCCCCACACGGTACGCGCCTACGACACGGACCTGACTCAATTCATCGACTATGTGGCTGCGCAGCAGCGGATCAAGGCGAGCCACGTGCCAGTGGCGGCGCTCGACGCAGACGCCGTCCGCGGGTTTCTCGCCTCTCAACTTGCGCGGAGCGTGAGCCGCGCGTCGTCCGCACGTCGTCTGGCGGCCCTCCGGACGTTGGCCCGTTATCTGGTGCGCGAGGGGTTGCTCGCTGACGACCCGACACAGTTGGTTGGCGCCCCACGCAAGGAGCAGACGCTTCCGCAGCATTTGGATCTGGTCCAGATGGAGCGGATGCTGGCCACGCCGGACCTCACCGTGCCGTCTGGGCGCCGGGATCGGGCGATTCTCGAGTTGTTTTATGCGTCGGGGCTACGCTTGAGTGAGTTGGTGGGACTCGACATCGAAGACGTCAATCTGGTTGCTCGAGTGGCGCGAGTGAGGGGAAAGGGCGGCAAGGAACGGCTCGTCCCTTTTAATCATTCAGCCGTGGAGGCCCTGCAAGCCCTGGGGCAGGACGCGCGCCTGGTGACGCCCACCCCGCCTCTTCGCCGGTCGGCTCGCCCTGGCCCACACGTGCGAACGCGACACGCGGTGTTCTTGAATCCGCGCGGTGGCCGTCTGACGAGCCGCAGTGTTGATCGCATCGTGCGCCAGGCCGCGCGGGCCGCGGGCATTCCCGGCAGCTTGAGCCCCCACGCACTCCGGCACACGTTTGCGACCCATCTCCTGCAGGCAGGGGCGGACCTGCGTGTGATTCAGGAACTCCTGGGACACGCGACGTTGAGCACGACCCAGCGGTACACCCACCTCGATGTCAGTCGGCTGATGGAGGTGTACCGCGAGTCGCATCCCCGCGCGCGCAAGTCGTGAGTGTCAGACGGTGACGGGATCGTGGACCTGCCGCCGAGACCGCGGAATCTCGATGCCAAGAATCTTGATCTTGTAGTTCATGACACGCGGGCTGATTCCGAGCAGGTCTGCCGCGTCTTTCTGGACCCAGTTCGACATCTTGAGCGCTTCCGTGACCGCCTGCCGCTCGATTTCTTCCAGCGGAATACCAGTGGGAGGAATTCTGACGACCGGCGCCCGTTCACCAGAGGGTGATGGCCCGTGTTCCCCAATTTGGAGGTCATTCAGCGTGATGGCGTGACCATCGGTGAACAGAACCGCGCGTTCGATGACGTTTTCCAGCTCCCGGATGTTGCCAGGCCAATGATGCCGCATCATGATCTTCAGGGCGTCGCCCTCGACGAAGTCCACTTTCTTCTTCAGTTCACCCGAGAAGCGACGCAGGAAAAATTCTACCAACGCCGGAATGTCGTCCTTGCGCTCCCGCAGGGGAGGCATGTCAACCGACACGACGTTCAGGCGGTAATACAGGTCCTCCCGGAACCGGCCGACTCTCACCATCTCGGACAGGTTGCTGTTGGTCGCCGTGATAATGCGCACATCCACGCGCAGTGTGCGCGTTCCCCCGAGCCGCTCGAACTCATGTTCCTGCAAGACACGCAGGATCTTGGCCTGCGTGCTGGGGCTCATGTCCCCGACCTCGTCAAGAAACAACGTGCCGCCATCGGCCTGTTCGAACCGGCCGATGCGCTGCCTATCGGCACTGGTGAACGCGCCCTTTTCGTGACCGAACAACTCAGACTCGAGCAGGTTCTCCTGGAGGGCTGCGCAGTTGACCTTGACGAACGCCTTCGACGCACGAAGTGAGTTGTGATGGATCGCGCCCGCGATGAGTTCCTTGCCCGTACCCGTTTCGCCACGAATCAATACCGTTGAATTGCTGCGAGACACCTTCGACACCAGGCCCAACACGTGCTGAAGTGCACCGCTGGCGCCGATGATGCGGGCAAAGTCGTAAATATCCTTTTGCTCGTGCTGCAGGTAGTCCACCTGATTTTTCAGATGGCGCAACTCGATGGCCTTTTCGATTTTGAGTTCCATCTCTTCGATCTCGAACGGCTTTTGGACAAAATCGACCGCGCCGATCTTCATCGCTTCCACCGCGGTATGAATCGACCCGAACGCCGTCATCAAGATGACGGCGGCATGGGGCTGCACCGATCGGGCAGTGCGCAGCACGTCCAAGCCATCCGCTCCGCCCATGCGCAAATCGGTCAACACGACGTCGAACTGGCTGTCCTGTAACCGTTCGATGGCAGCGGTGCCATTGGCGGCGTCTTCGACATCGTGGCCGACGTTGGTGAGGGCCCTGACCAGACCCTTCCGTAGTGAATCGTGATCATCGACGACGAGGATGCGGCCCATGTGTACTCTCCGTTGGATAGGCTGGCGCTGGCAAAATCGGCAGCGTCACGCGAAAGGTGGTGCCATGGCCAGGCGCGGACATGGTGTCGATAATTCCGTCGTGCGCGTCAACGACCTTGCGCACAATGGACAAGCCGAGGCCCGTGCCCTGGGGTTTTGTCGTGAAGAAGGGACTAAAAATTCGTTCAAGGTCGTCGTCCGAGATGCCCGGGCCGTGGTCTCGAACTTCAATCTTCAAGTGAGCCGGCAGCGGTCGCTCGGTGGTGGCAGACTCAGCGTCGCTGGGCACGTGTGCGATGTGGACAGCGACGCGGCTGGTGTCGGGCATCGCGTCGGTGGTGTCTGTCGCTTCCACCGCGTTGGTCATGAGATTGATGAACAACTGGCGCAACTGATTCGGATCCGCCATCAGTGGCGGAATGTCGGCATCCACTTCGAGGTGGACGTGTTCCGCGCCGCGTTCCAGGCTGGCGACCGCATCTCGGGCCACCTCGCCAATCTCGACGGCTTCGACCTGGAGCCGAATCGGCCGCACGAACTCCAGCACCTCAACGACAATGGCATTGGCCATCCTGGATTCCTTGATGATGTCGCCGAGGGCTTCCACCGCGTCTGGCCGATCGGTTAGTTGCCGCCGGAGCACTCCGGCCATGATCTCGATGCTGGCCAGCGGGTTCTTCACTTCATGGGCGATGGCGGCGGCCATTTCGCCCAACGTGGCCAAGCGATCCCGGAGCCGCTCGCGCTCCTCAATCTGTTCGACGCGCGTCAGGTCCTTAAAGAAAAGCGTGAGACCAATCTCGTTGTGGGCATCGTCGTAGATCTTTGAAATCGTGTAGCCGATCGCACGCCCAGTCTTGCTCAAACGCAGCTCCGCGCGATTGGGGAGGTCCGATGTCTCAAACGTGGTTTGCAGCACTCGCACGACTTCCGGGCAGGCTTTCAACACCTCGGTAAATGGCTGCCCTCGGTCGTTGGCACGTCGCCGGAGCCCCAGGACCCGATATGCCGTGCCGTTCATGGCGGCAACGCGACCGTCGCGCGCGACCGCGAGCACCCCATTTCTCAGATTGAGAACCAGATGTCGAAAGAACCGGTCCGGGACCGAATCCTCCACGCGGGTGTCTTTCGCCTGAATGGCCTTGGCGAGGGCCGGGCGTGTTTTCTTTACCGCAGTCGCAGGCTTTGACGACGGCGTGCGTGACGAAGGTGACATCAGTATTCCCAACTTGATGACCTCTTCAAAAGCAAAGAATGTGCCCGGTTCAGAACCGCGACCACATGACAAAAATGTGAGTGAACCGAGGTCCGAGTTGATAAGAGTTGATGGCGATCATTACAGAATCATCCTGTGGACGACAAATTCGTAACAATTTGCAGTCCTCTGACGCGCTTGCTACTGCTCCTGCAACGCTTCCCAGCTATTCATCAGGTCGCCGACCTCCCACATCAATTGTTGATGTCGAGACGCGGCAGCCTCGGCGACGGTTCGGTCCTCATAGAACGCCGGTTCGGCCATCCGGGTTTCGATCGCGTTGATTTCGGTTTCGTGGGCGGCGATGCGCTGCTCGAGGTCAGCGATTCGTTTCTGCCGATCTGCTTCGGCTCGGCGTTGCTGGCGCGCCTCGGCGTCCGCGCGCTTCTTAGCGTGATAGCTAGGCGGCTCAGGTGCTGCGGTCGGCGTGGGTCTCGAAGACTTCCTGCGCGGCTCGTCCGTTCTGCCGGGCCCTGCAACTGCTGGCGGGCCTCCGGGCTCGTTCGCCTTGGTGACCGCGGCGGCGCGCTGGGCTTTGCTCCAGAGGAACTCGGTGTATGTGCCCGGATAGACTTCCACACCACCGTGTCCGACGGCGATGATTTTGGTGGCGAGTCGATCGACAAAGTACCGGTCGTGGGACACGAAGATGAGTGTGCCGCCGAAGTCGGCGAGGGCGTCCAGGAGGACGTCTTTGGAGTCGAGGTCGAGGTGATTCGTGGGTTCGTCGAGCAGGAGCGTGTTGGCGGGCTTGAGTAACATGCGCGCGACGGCCAGTCGGGTGCGTTCGCCACCAGAGAGGACGCCCGCCTTCTTGTAGATGTCATCGCCGGCAAACAGGAAGCCACCGAGGATATTCCGGATCATTGGTACCATCCCGACCGGTGAGTCCGATTCCAGCGTCTGGTACACCGTCTTGACCGGGTCGAGTCGACTAGCCTCATCCTGAGCGAAGTACTGCATCACCACTTGGTGACCTTCTCGGCGTGACCCCGAATCGGGTGCCTCGGCGCCTGACAACATTCGCATCAACGTGGATTTGCCGGCCCCGTTCGGGGCGACCAGGGCGATTCGATCACCGCGTTCCAGGTGGAGATCGAGATGACTGAACACAACGACGCCGTCGTAGGCCTTGCCGACGTCGGTCAACTCCAGCACGAGGCGGCCGCTTTTTGGGCACGACGGAAACGTGAAACGCACCCGTTTGCGTTCAGGCGGCACCTCAATGATGTCGATCTTGTCGAGCATCTTGATCCGACTCTGCACTTGAGCTGCTTTCGTCGCCTGATAACGGAACCGGTCGATGAATGCTCTCAGCCGCCCCACTTCGGCATCCTGCTCTTGCTTGGCTTTGCGCAAGCGGTCCATTCGCGCGTCGTATTCGATCAAATAGGCCGAGTAGGTCCCGACGTAGTCCGTAAGTGTTCGTAGCGACAAATCAGCGACCTTGGTGACCACAGCGTCAAGAAAGTAGCGATCGTGTGACACAAGAATCACAGGATGGGGATACGAGACGAGATAGGCTTCGAGCCAGTTGCGGGCGTCCAGATCCAGATGGTTTGTGGGCTCATCGAGGAGCAGGAGGCTCGGGCGGCCCAGCAGCAGCTTCGCCAACGCGATGCGCATCTGCCACCCTCCAGAAAACGTCTCGGCGGCCTTGTTGAACTCTGCGCGGGAAAACCCGAGGCCGTCCAGGACCTGGGTCACGCGCAAATCAATCGTGTGACCTTCTTCCCGGCGGAAGAACTCGCCCAGATCGTGATACTGCACCAGCAAGGGCTCGTGCTCTCCATCGGGCAGCTCGGGATCGGCCAGCGCGTGTTCGATGCGCGCCAGCTCGTCACGCGCGTCGAGAAGCGGACGGAACGCCTGTGCGACTTCGTTGACCAGCGTCCGGCCGGAATGCTCCAAGCCATCTTGTGGCAGGTAACCCACCGTCAAGCCAGAGGGACGGACGATGAGCCCGACGTCGGGTTCGTCGAGTCCTGCGAGCATTTTCAGGAGAGTCGTCTTGCCGGCACCGTTCGGACCGCACAGACCGACCCGGTCGCCGTCGGAAACCTGCCAGCTCACGCGGTCGAACAAGACACGATCGCCGAAACGCTTGGTGAGTTCGGAAAGCTGAATCAAGCCTGGATCAGGTTTCGGCCGCTGGAACCGGCTCGCCGAGCGCGCGCGCGGTCGCCGCCAGAATGCGCGGCAGGCGGAAGGGCTTCGTCAGGTAGCCAGCCACTCCGAGATTGATCGCCTCGATAGCGCTGGCTTCTGTGGAGTAGCCCGTGATGATGATGACCGGCAGATCCGGCGCGGCGCGGCGCGCCTCGCGGATCACGGACAGTCCGTCCATGCCCGGCATCTTGAGATCGGTGATCAGCAGGTCGTACTCGACCGCGCGCAGGCGATCGATGGCAGAGGCACCATCGGGCGCCGAGTCCACGTCGTAGTCCGCCATCGTCAACGTTTTGGCGAGCAGGTCCCGGACCGCTTGTTCGTCGTCAACGACCAGGATGCGCGGCCGTTCACCATTGACGCCTTGTTTGCCTGCAGCCGCATGAGAGGTCTGCCGACTTGAGTCAAGCCAGGCGTCAATGTCTCGCTTACGGAACCGCCATTGTCGGCCTACGCGAACCGCCGGGATCTTGCCCGCCTTGATGAGGCGGTAGACCGTCCGCAGATTAACCTTCAGATAGTCCAGCACTTCTTCGGTCGTGAGAAAGTGGTCGTCGTTCATGGGCCTCAGTGGGATCCGCACCAGTGTCTCGCGGACCGAGTCATAGTCTAACACTGTGCCAAGGGGAGACAGGAAGGCACTTTGGGTGGCTATACTGCAGCCAGGGCGTGCCGTACAGACTGTTGGGCGCTGGAAGCCGTCCAATGGTGTGAGCGTCAGGTGAACACCGAGGCGGGGCGAACAAACGAAAAATGTCTCGCTCAGGGATGGGCCGGACCTGGGTGAGCTTGGTGCGAGCCAGGATGGTCGGAAGCCAGGATGGTCAGCAGACACGAGAAACGATGACGTCAGACGAGTAATTGGTCGCGCGCGCGACCGCCGGAGATCAAGACGCGTTCAGCCAGCTCGTCACGCGCTGGGAGCGTCCGATCTATGCCTTGGCGTATCGCACACTGGGCCGTGAAGAAGAGGCCCGAGACGTCGTGCAGGACGCGTTTTTGCGGGCCTACCGCGGACTCAAAGGATTCAAGGGCGAGGCGAAGTTTTCATCCTGGCTTTATCGCATTACGTTGAACCTCTGCCGC
Source organism: Acidobacteriota bacterium (assembly GCA_013203475.1). GTDB lineage: Bacteria > Acidobacteriota > Vicinamibacteria > Vicinamibacterales > SCN-69-37 > SYFT01. Next base: position 6,092 of record JABMNV010000156.1, on the reverse strand, counting down.
GACTGGATGCGCAAGGAGCGAAGGGCCCCGGTGGTCCAGCCGCCCGAGGGCACTGACGCGATCGCCCTCGCGGATCAGCATGCGTCTCCGGCTGAATCTGTGGAGGATTTGGTCGCCCGCCGGGAAATGTCCGCGGCTGTCCAGCTGGCGATGGCGGATCTGCCTGAAGAACAGCGCACCGCCATTATGTTGAAGGAGTATCACGGCCTGACGTTTCAGGAAATTGCCGAGATGCTCGATTGTCCCTTAAGTACGGTGAAGACCCGTCTCTACCAAGGGTTGTCGGTGCTACGGCGTCGGCTGGAGCGACAACAAGCGGAGGTCGCGAGCCTCCGGCGAGCGACCTGGGGCGGCACGAATACGACGACGAGCACGATCCTGTGAATTGGTGAGGACTTAATCGATGTGCAATCAGCGTGACCTTGTGCGTGAACAAATGTTGGACTGCCTCTATGACGAGGCGTCCCCGTCGGATCGGCGCGAAATGGAGCGCCATCTGGAGTCATGCGACACGTGTCGCCTGGAAATCCGATCCCTGCGCCGCGTGCGTGAGGATCTGCTGGCCTGGGACGTTCCGGAACAGTCTTCCGTGTGGACGCCCTTTGCCCCCGTGGCTGTCATCCCCTGGTTCCGACAGGTGCCGAGTTGGGCGATGGCGGTCGCCGCGAGTGTGATGTTTGTGGTTGGCGTGGCCGGCGGTGGGGTGGGTGCCAGCCTGGTGGGGAGCGACCGTGCGTTCACGGCCCGGACGCCTGCCCCCTCGAGCGTCGCCAACGTGCCGGAGCTGTCGGGCACCTCTCAGGCTCGTTCCCAGATTGGCCCAGACCAGATTGGCCCAGACCAGATTGGCCCAGACCAGATTGACCCAGAAATGATTGGATCGATGGTGCGGACGGCGTTGACAAAGTCTGGATACGACCCGCTGCGGAGTGCCACGCCGGTCTCGCGCACGTCCTCCGGACCGATGCGCCCCGATCCGGCCATGCGGAAGCAACTGGAGGACTTTGCACAGTCGCTGATTGGCTCAAGCGAAGCACGCCAGTGGGAGGCGATCCAGCAGTATCTTCTCAAGGTGGCCAACGAAAACGAGTGGCAGCGTCGTGATGATGCGCGCCGAATTAACGCGTTGACCGTTCAGGTTGAACAATTGCAGGCAGGGCTCAACCAGGTCGCCTTGCAGTTGACGAGGGTCCAGTAATGAAGCGAACAGAAATTTATTACCGTGGAATCACTCAGGCAGTCGCGCTGGGCGCGCTGGGGGCACTGGGATTGATATTGGCGACCGGGACACTGGCGGCCCAGCAAGTCCGGTCGGCGCCACCCTCATCGGGTGTTGCGCCAGAGGTTCAGCTGCAACAGCGTCGCTTCCAGTTTCAGCTCATGGAGGCCGTCTTGGAGAACGCCGTCCGTCAGGGGGCGTCTGAAGTGGCGGCACGTGCGCAGGGTGTGATGCCGACGACACAGTTGTTCATGGGGTTATCGAAGGCGCGCGGGTTTCCTCTCGACCACTACGGTGTGGTCTTTGACGTCGAGATTCCGCAGATTCGTGAAAGTGCGGTGATGCTCAACCAGTTTCCCCGCTTGAACCAGCCGGCCCCCCGGATGCCTGCAGTCGGCAACCAAACCGTCGCCAACGGAGCGTCGGGAACGACCGCACGCGCCACCGGCGTGGTGACTGAAGATCCAATGTCGCGGTCTCCGGTGGCAGGTGATCCGTTCTTGGCGGATCCGGATCAGTTTTACCGGAATGCCGTGAAGGAAAAACTCATTGACGCGATGCTCGACTATTCGCGATCGCTTGAAATTGGAGAGAGTGAGTGGCTCTCAGTCGTGGCCCGCGGAGAAGAGGACCCGATTCGAACCAGCATCTTTGATGATTCACAGACGCTGATTCTCCGCATCAAGGGATCGGACCTCGCGGAGTTTTATGATGGAAAGATCTCGCGTGAGGAAGCTCGGAAGCGGGTCGTGGAATCGCAGTTCTGATCTACAATCTGCGGGGATGACCCGCCGATTATTTTCCGCTCGCGTAGCCGCGTTGTTGGCGATCGTCGTCGCTGCCGGCTGCCAGTCCATTGACTTGAAAACTGCGGTCGAGGTGGCCGAGGTGTCGTCGGGCTACTACGACAATGGTCTCAAGGATGGCCTCAACCATCTCGTGCCGAGTCTGACCTTCTCTCTTCGTAATACCTCCGGCCAGGACCTCTCCTCGATCGACGTAGTCGTGATGTATTGGGCGGAGGGTGACGACGCCGAACAGGACGAGGCCATTATCAAAGCCATTGGTGGCTCAGGACTCGCGCCGGGCGCATTGTCAGAGCCGGTCGTCTCGCGGTCGAAGATCGGCTACACTCTGGCCCAGCCGAGGGCCGAACTCTTCGCACACGGGGGGTTCCGTGACTGGACCGCGAAACTCTTCGTCAAGCGTGGTGGCAAGATCGCCTCGGTCGGCGAATACAAGATCGAGCGGCGCCTGTTGCTCAATGTATCTACGGAACCGACCCCTCGGTGACGGTGACGCCGGAGGCCAGCGGAGCGGCCTCGATTCCCACACTTGAACGTCGGCTCGGTCCCTTTGATGCGGCAGCAATCGTCCTGTCCAACGTCATTGGGGGAGGCATCTTCTTCGTCCCGGTTATCGTTGCCGGCCTCGTGCCCTCGGCGTTGGGGACGCTCGGTGTCTGGCTGCTTGGGGGCGTACTCGCGTTCGCCGGGGCGATGGCCTACGCCGAGCTCGCTGCGCTGCGTCCTCGAGCGGGCGGCGAATACGTGTATTTGCGCGAGGCGTTTGGCCCCTTGGCTGCGTTCCTGACGGGGTGGACGTCGTTCGTCGCGGGTTTCTCAGGCGCAATCGCCGCCAGTGCTGTTGCGCTGGCTGATTATGTCGGACGCTTCGCGCCTGCGGCCGCCGATCGGACGCCGTTCCTGACGATTCCGATACCTGGGCTCCCTCTCAGCGTCAGTCCGCAATCGCTCGTGGCGCTGTCGGCTATCGCAGCCCTGTCTTTTGTTCACATGCGCGGCCTTGGTCCAGGCCGCTTGGTGCATAACGTTCTGGCCGGACTCAAAGTGTCAGGCATTGTGGTGTTCATCGCGTTGGGCCTGAGTTTGGGCACCGGTTCACTCTCACACCTGTCCAGCACCCACCAGGTGATCGCTCCCTCCACCGGTTGGCTGCTGGCGCTCATCCCTGTCATGTTCAGCTATTCGGGATGGAATGCCGCGGCCTACGTGGCCGAGGAAATTCGCGATCCCGGTCGGAACGTGCCCATCGCTCTCGGATTGGGCACCGCGGCCGTCGTCGTGCTGTACGCCGCGTTGAACCTGCTGTATCTCTACGCGATGCCATTGGCCGATATCGCCGCCGTGCAGAACGGTCGGCTGATGGATATGGTGGCCGAGCGTCTTTTTGGCTTTGTCGCTGGGAATTTGCTGGCGGTCTTCACCATCGTCAGTATCTCTGCGAGCATTAGCGCCATGGTGCTGGCCGGACCGCGCGTGTATTTCGCCATGGCTCGCGATGGCGCGTTTCTTCCATCAGTCGCGCGGGTACATCCCACGCATCGCACGCCCTCGCGTGCGATCCTGGCTCAGGCCTTGTGGAGCGGCGTGTTGGCGTTGTCCGGCACGTTGGCGGAGTTGGTGGCGTACACGGGCTTCGCCGTTGTGTTGTTCTCAGGGATTGCCGTCGTGTCGTTGTTCGTACTTCGACATCGGCATCCCACTGAGGTGCGGCCCTTCAGGGCGTGGGGGTATCCGTATGCACCGGCTCTATTTGTGGCGGCATCGGTCGTGATGGTGACACACGAAATCTGGAACAGCCCGCGCACTTCGTTGTTTGGCCTGGCCGTGATCGCGGTGGGGGCGCCGCTGTACTTCGTGTTTGCGAGACCGAAGAAATAGGGGACACCCGTCCCCTGATTACTGTTTCTTCAGGAGTGCGAGCAAGGTCGCCAGGGCGAGGGCCCCGTCGCTCGATGCGAACAGCAAGTACGACGCCGGTGAGTTGTTGGCCAGATAGTCCCAGAGAAAGATGATGGCGCCTGCCCCCTTGAGAAGTGGGCCGAAGACCCACAGGTAGGCACGATGTTCCCCGGGGTGACGAAGGGGCTCAAGGTAGCCGAGCCCGACGCACACAAGAAAGACTCCGGTCAGCGTGACAAACAAGCGTGGTTCCGGAACGACCACGCCAAAGAGTGCAGCGAACTGGTCGGTCGCCGCGAGCAGCGCAAGGCCAATCGCGAGGTCGTAGACGAGCGAGATGCCCGCGACAACCGACAGCAGCCGCCGAGCGGTCACGTCTATCTCTTGACCTTCTTCAGTGACCCGCGCACGGTCGTGGTCTTGCCGAGAGCGACATCGATCTCGGGCAGAAACGTCTCGTAGCCCTGAGCCCTGATCTCGACGAGGTGTTCGCCAGAGGTCAGCTGCAGATGATCCGAAAGCCCGTTGAAATCATCAACGATACCCGCGAGCTCGCCGTCCACATAGACTTCGGCGCTCGATGGCGAAACTCGCAGTCGCACCGAACCCGTCTCGCCATCATCGTCATAATCGCCGCCGCCTCCGCCGCCCCCAAAGGAGGGGCCGCAGAGCGAGTATCCGCCGCCATAACACGGCTCGTACGGGTTATACCAAGACCCATAGCGCCAGAGCGAATATCGGGAATTTCCGGACCGCCAAGGATCAAAGCTCACATAGCCGTAGCCAAATCCTCCCGCATACCATGGGTACCAGCGGCCCCACGGGCTGAAAGGATTTCCCGGATAGTAGAGGCCGATATTGTCGTTCCCGTATCCGTAAAGCCGCTCGGGGCGCTCCTTGGCGGAACCAATCAGCGCGCGGTCGCCGCGGTCTCTGGAACCGTACGTCCGACTGGCGGCGCTGCCAGACGACGAGCCGAATGTGCCGCGCGATCCCGACGACGTGGCATTGCCACCTGAGCGGCCCGAACTGGCAGAACCCGCGTTGCTGCCGCTTCGGGACGTCGATGACCCCACGCGACTGCTCGAGGAGCTCGGCGTGCGTGACCCGCGCGCCACAAGCGGTGGCAGTGACCGGCTGCTACCCTGTTCTCCAGCGCTCGAACTGGACGATCCTGATGAGGTTGTTGAGCCTGACGAGCCGGAGGACCCTGAAGATCCCGTCGTACGGGGAATCGCCTGCGCGGCTGCTGCTACTGGCACCGCCAAGGCGACTGCGACAGCAAGGACAATCAGCGAGCGAGGGTTTCTATCCATTCCATGCACTCCTTCATTTCGAACCCGAATAACCGACAGGGTGGCTCTGGACGGCTTACACTGCAACAATACTGCCAGCGGGCTCCGGCGTAAATACTGGCCCGTGGCCATCCTTTTCATGGAAGGCCAGTTTCACTGGCGGGTCAGGTGTCCTCGGGGGGAGGCGGCCTTGCCCTCCAGGGCGGACGGATTTACGATGCCAAGGCCTTATTATGACCCAAACCCACGCGACCACCGTGCTTGCCGTCCGCCATCAAGGCACACTTGTGATGGCATCTGACGGTCAGGTGACCCTCGGCAATACGGTCGTCAAACATCACGCGAAGAAGGTTCGACGGTTGTATCAGGACAAGGTGCTGGCCGGATTTGCCGGGACGGCGTCGGATGGTTTCGCCTTGTTCGACCGATTTGAGACCAAGCTGGAGACCCACCGGGGCAACTTGGAGAGGGCTTCAGTGGAACTGGCGCGCGACTGGCGGACCGACCGCTCGCTGCGGCGCCTTGAGGCGATGTTGCTGGTGGCAGACCCTGCCGCGATGTACCTCCTGTCGGGCACCGGTGACTTGATTTCTCCTGATGACGGCATCATGGGGATAGGCTCAGGCGGGGCCTTCGCGATGGCTGCTGCGCGGGCACTGGTCGCGCACTCGACCTTGGGGGCGCGCGCGATTGTCGAGCAGGCGATGGCGATCGCCGCTGATCTCTGCATTTATACCAACACGAGTCTGACGCTGGAAGAGCTGTAATGTCACCTGTCGCATTCCCCGAACCCGTGCCGATGAGCGCATTGACTCCACGCGAGATCGTGGCCGAACTGGACAAACACGTCGTGGGGCAGGCGAAGGCGAAACG
>JABMNV010000155.1 GCA_013203475.1 Acidobacteriota bacterium | reverse complement strand
TGGGCCCACACTGCTCGTCGAGGCGGCTGGTGGTCTGTTGAGCGACGACCTCGTCACCGCCGCGACGAAGGCATCAGGCGCGCGTCAGGAGTCACTCACGCCCGTGCTAAGTTGGCTGGCCAATCGCATCATCGCCGACGCGCGGAGCGTGCCCTATTCGCTCGTGGCCGGCGTGGGTGCGGCGGCGGCCGACGATCCCGAGATGGCCCGAATGATCGACCGTCCGACCTCCGATGGTCGCCCACCGATCGTCCTCAACGAATGGGCCGCGCGGAATTTGCAGGCGGACGTGGGCGCGCCGATAGAGCTCGAGTTCTATCGCTGGGCCGACGAGGGGCGCCTGGTCACCGAGCGCGCGTCGTTCTTCGTTGCCGGGATCGTGCCCATTCGTGGGCTGGCCGCTGACCGCAGGCTGTCGCCCCCGTACCCGGGCATCACGGATAGTCGGACCGTGGCGGACTGGGATCCACCGTTTCCCATTGATCTCAGCCTCGTCAGGCCCGCGGACGAAGAGTACTGGGACCGCTACCGAACCACGGCCAAGGCGTTCGTGTCCATCGACGTGGCGCAGCGATTATGGGGGACGCGCTATGGGAAGGTCAGCTCGCTACGGCTCCCGGCCGGAGAGGACGCCGATGGTCCAGAGCAGTCTCGCTCGATGGCGACGGCGATTGTGCGAGAGCTTGGCAGTGTCGCAGCGGGTCTGACGGTCGTGAACGTGCGCGCACAGAACCTCACGGCATCTGTCGGCGCGACGGACTTTGGTGCCTACTTCTCCTACTTCAGTTTCTTTCTGGTGGTGTCGGCATTGTTGCTGGCCGCGTTGTTCTTCCGGCTCGGCATTGAACAGCGACTGCGCGAGATCGGCGTGTTGCGCGCGACCGGATATTCGTTGCGGACGATTCGGCAGGTCTTTGTTCGTGAAGGCACGTTCGTCGCCGTGGTTGGCGCATTGGTGGGCCTCTTGCTCGCCGTGGCGTGGGCGGCGCTGATGATGTACGGACTCCGTACGTGGTGGGTGGGCGCTGTGGGCACCACGGCGCTCACGCTGCACGTGGACGCATTCACACTTGCCATCGGTGCCATCGGCGGCGTCGCCGCATCCATCGGATGCATCGCCTGGACGGTGCGTGGACTGAGCCGGCATTCGCCGCGTGAACTGCTTGCGGGCAGCACGGCCCGCATCGACGTCGGCGGCCGGTCGCGTGGTTGTGTCTGGGCTCTCGTCTCTGGCGGGTCGGCCGTGGTGTTGACCGTGGCGACCGTTGTCGGCGTGGTGCCGGCAGCGGCGGGGTTTTTTGGCGCCGGAACATTGGTGTTGGTCGCGGGCCTGACCGGGCTGTCAGGTTGGTTGCGGCGCCCGAGAGCGGCCGTGCTGCACGGCGCGGGTACGGTCGCGTTGATGAGGCTCGGGTGGCACAACGTCGCGTGGCGGCCGGGCCGGAGTCTCACGTCGGTGGGCTTGGTGGCGGCCGCCGCATTCCTTCTGGTGTCGGTGGACGCCTTTCGGAAGGACGCGGGCGATGCAGGAGGCCGCGGCGGGGGCACCGGGGGTTTTGCGTTGATCGCCGAGTCGATCTTGCCCCTGGTTCATGATCCGTCTGATCCGGCCGGACGCGAAGCGTTGGGGTTGACCTTTGATCGCAGCGACACGGCGCTCTCGGGAGTCAGTCTTATCGCCGCTCGATTGCGGCCTGGCGACGATGCCAGCTGTCTGAACCTGTATCAGCCCAAACAGCCCCGCGTGGTCGGCGTGACGAGGGCGTTTATCTACGAGGGCCGGTTTGCATTTGCCAGCAGTACCGCGACCACTGATCCTGAGCGTGCCAATCCCTGGTTGCTGCTCGAGCAAGAACAGGCCGACGGCCTCGTGCCCGCCATCGTGGACGCGACGTCGTTGCAGTACGTCCTGCACGCGGCGGTCGGAGACGACCTGGTGATCGACGCTGAGACCGATCGGCCCATCCATCTTCGTATCGTGGGTTCGCTGGCAGACAGCGTGCTGCAGGGCGAGATTCTGATCGCAGACTCGTCGTTCACATGGTTGTTTCCGGACCTAGCTGGGTATCGCGTCTTGCTGGCCGAGGTGTCGCCGGACCGTGCCGGCGACCTGGAGGCCGTCGCGGCCACGCTGGAAGAGCGCCTGGAGCCGTACGGCGTCGATGCCCAGTCTTCAGTCCGCAAGATCGAGGCGTATCACCGAGTAGAGAACACCTACTTGTCCACGTTTCAGGCCCTCGGCGGCTTAGGCCTCGTGCTCGGCACAATTGGCCTGGCCGCCGTCACATTGCGGAATGTCTTTGAGCGGCGTCGCGAACTCGCGCTCCTGGCTGCGACGGGCTATCGCGTACGCGCGTTGTCGGTGCTGGTTGTCTCCGAGACGCTGGCCTTGGTGACGGCCGGGCTCGTGATCGGCACGGCGGCCGCGTTGCTGTCGATTGCGCCCGTGATCCTTGAGCGCGGCGGCCGCCCCCCGGCGCTGTCGATGGTGTGGCTTGCCGTTGTGGCCTTGAGCGGCGTCTTCGCCGCGCTGCTGGCCACACGCGCCGTTCGGCGATTGCCCCTGGTGGCCTCGCTTCGGAGTGAATAGCCAGGGCCGTATACAATCTCAGCCGCGTGCAGCATTACCTTCGCGAATACCCATTGCAGCAAGGCGCCCTCGAAATCGCTTACATCGAAGAGTTTTTCAGCGAGTTTCCAAAGCGGAAAACGGCCGCCGAAATCATGGCGCGTCTCGAGGGGCGCGACTTCCAGATTCTCATGGCTGAGGCACCGCTGGCCGATGAACCCGGAACCCTGGCGCCCGTCTCGTACAAGGTGTCGCACGAGTTGCGCGAAAACGAGACGGATCCCGTCCTGGCCGACCTCGTCGAGCGCCTCCGGGGGAGCCTCATCTTTACAGGGCGCCGCGTGCTGTACAACTGGTTGGGGGCCACGCGCCGCGATTGGCGCGGTCAGGGGCACTTTCGCGCGCTCAGCGAAGAGCAGGAGGCTTGGGCCGTCCGCGGCGAATATGACGAGGTCGTCGTCAAGACGAAGAACCGCTATTTCGACATGCGGGCCACCCTCGACAGCCTTCAATTCAACGTCATCAAGCTGGAAGTGGCGCCCGATGTGCTCGATGCCAAGGTCTATCTGGCCAAGCCACTGGGGCTGTCAGTGCTCGACGCGCACCGCAGCCGTCGGCAAGTCACCCGGGCCTGACGGTAAACGAGAGCGGCCTCCGGGGCATACTAGCTTGCTGGGACTCTCTGTCTCGAATCTCTCCGAGGACTTTATGAAATCCGTGTTCGCGTTGCTCGTCGCCGTTGCCGCCCTCCCTGCCGTCGCCCAGGCGCAGGACCCCGCTCAGACCCAGGTATTGCGGGTGTTTCTCGATTGCACCCAGTGCGATTTCAACAATCTTCGGCAGGACATCACGTTCGTGAACTATGTCAGCGACCGAAGCAATGCCGATGTTCACGTGCTGATTACGACTCAGGATACGGCGACCGGCGGCCGCGAGTATACGTTTGAATTCATCGGCATCGGCGCCTTTGCCGACATCCGTCAGCCCATGATCTATTCGAGTAACGGCACCGACACTGAGGACGAACGTCGTCGCGGTGTGTCGAGGACATTCTCGCTCGGCCTGACGCCGTTCCTGGTGCGGACACCGGCCGCCGACCGCTTCTCGCTGCGATACACCCAGCCGGCTGGCCGCGCGACCGCGAGCCAGCCCGAGAACGACCCCTGGAACAACTGGATCTTTCGCGTGGGGTCAAGCCTGGAAATCAATGCTGAGGAACGGCAGAACAGCAACCGCGTCCGAGCCAATATCAATGCGAATCGGACCACCGACCGTTGGAAGTTTTCCGTGTCGAGCAACGGCGACTTCAACCACGGGAAGGTGACGCTCAGCGACGGTCGAGAAATAGACCGAATCACGGAATCGTGGAGCGCCAGCGGTTCAATCACCAAGAGTATCGGTCCTTCACACTGGGCGGCGTTGGTGCGCACGGAAGTGCGATCGAGCACGCAGTCGAACGAGAAACTCGACGCGCGTCAGGCCATCGGCGTGGAGTGGGACTACTTCCCGTACTCGGAATCGACGCGACGGTCCTTCGTCATCCAGTACTCGGTCGGGATTGCCAAGACGAAGTACAACGAAACGACCATCTTCGGCAAGCTCGAGGAAACGGTGAGCGACCATCGGCTTGCTGCGATTCTGGCGCTTCGGCAGCCCTGGGGCACGATGCGAACGTCGGCGGCATACTCCGCCTTTCTCCACGACAAATCGCTCTACAACATCGACTTATTTGCCGATGCTGACATTCGTCTGTTCCGCGGATTTGGTCTGAACGTTGAGGGCAGCTATGCCCGTGTGCGCAATCAAATCTACCTGGCGGCTGGGGGGGCGACCGACGAAGAGGTGCTGCTGCAGTTGCGGCGCCTTGGCACGGGATATCGCTACCGCATGCAAGTCGGGTTCACCTTCCAGTTCGGGTCCATCTACAACAACGTGGTGAATCCACGGTGGAGCGCGACGACCGGACGAGGGTTTGGCGGTGGTGGCCCGAGAGGCGGAGGCGACTGATATCGATGAACACCTCCGCGCACTGTTCGCGCACACAGCCGATCCCGCCTGGCTGAAGGCACACGGTCTCTTCGTCGCCGAAGGCCGCCTGGTCACCACACGCCTGCTGGAATCTCCGCGCTTCCGTACCGTCGCCCTGCTCCTGACCCCAACGGCCGAGGCGGCTATGGCCCCAGCGCTCCACGGTGTCTCGACCGACCGGCGTCCCTATATGGTGGTCGTGCCGTCTGCCGAACTGGATGCCCTCACGGGTTTCCGTCTGCATCAAGGCTGTGTGGCGTTCGCTGAACGAATCTCGCCCGATCCCTGGCGCCCGAACGCGACCGCGCGTGGCCTCTCCGTGCTCTTGGAACGCGTCCGTGACCCGGACAACGTTGGAAGCATCGCGCGGAGTGTGGCGGGTCTGGGTGGGAGCACGCTTCTTCTTGGCCCCGAATGTGCCGACCCCTTCTATCGCAAGGCGGTGCGAACCTCCATGGGTGCCGTGCTCTCGCTACCCCTTTTTGCTGCTGTTCCCTGGCCGGGTGTGCTTGCGGAGGCGCGTGACGCCGGCATCACATTGATTGCGACGGTCACCGACTCCTCGGCACTCCTCCTCGACGACGTCGCCGACCAACTGGGTTCCGGGCCCGCAGTGCTGATGGTTGGCTCGGAGGGAGAAGGCCTGAGCGAGCAAGCACGCGACCACGCGCACGTCGTCGCCAGAATTCCGATGGCACAGGCCGTGGACTCACTGAATGTTGCCGTGGCGACCGCGATCGCGGTTTATGCTCTGAGGCGGAGGAAACAACGATGAAGCGATGGACAGTGGTGGTGGGGGTGGCACTGGCGACAGTTGGCCTGTGGGCGCAGGCCCCGGCGACAGAAATATTTCTGGCTCCGTTGACGATGTCGGGTACCAAGGTGACCGTTGGGCGCCCGGTCAACATCACGAATAATCCAGGCTACGACAATCAACCCCAGTTCCTCGCCGATTCCACCGGCCTGCTGTTTTCCTCCAATCGTGATGGTGCCCAGACCGATATCTATCGGTATGACATCGCCCAGAAGAGGGTCGTGCAGGTGACGACGACGGCTGAGAACGAGTACTCGCCAACGCTGACACCGGATGGACAGTCGTTCTCGACCGTGCGTGGCGCCGAGCAGCGGTTGTGGCGATTCACGTTGGATGGGATGGACGCCGGCCTGGCGTGGACACATCAGGGGCTGATCGGCTATCACGTGTGGATCTCGCCGACCCAACTCGCCACGTTCATCCTTGGCCAGCCAAACACCCTGGAGTTGCTCGACCTTCGGACGGGCGGCGCCAACGTCATCGAACGCAGAATTGGCCGGTCGCTCTTGATGCGGCCCGGCCGCGGCACCGTGAGCTTCGTGCATAAGCCCCAGGGCGCGCCCTGGGAAATCAAGGAACTCACTCCTGCGACTGGTGCGGTGACGTCGCTCGTCCCCACGCTGGAAGGTTCTGAAGATCTCACGTGGACGCCAGATGGCGCGATCATCATGGGACAGAAGACCAAGTTGTTCCTGTGGCGCGACGGCGCGTCAGCGTGGACCGAGATCGCCGATCTCGGCAAGCGGGGCGTGGAGAATATTTCCAGACTCACGGTGAGTCCCGATGGCAAGTGGCTCGCCATTGTGAGCCAGGCCGCCACTCGATAATGCATTCAGAATCGCAGCGCATGGCGTCTGTGCAAACGCCCATCATTCCCATCGTCAGCCGCTGGATCGCTGAGACACCTGGCACCGTGCCACTCGGACAAGGCGTGGTGTCGTACGGTCCACCGGACGCCGCGGTCGACGCCCTCCGCACGTTTCCATCCAATTCCGGTGATCACCTCTACGGGGCCGTCGAAGGCGAGGCGCATCTGGTCGCGCTGATCGAAGACAAACTGCGTCGCGAGAATGGTATCGACCTGGCTGACAAGAGTCGGGTGGTGGTCACGGCGGGCGGAAACCTGGCGTTCATGAACGCGATTCTCGCGGTCACCAATCCCGGAGACGAAGTTATTCTGCAGGTGCCGTATTACTTCAATCACGAGATGGCGATTGAAATGGCTGGGGCGCGCGTGGTGCCGGTGCAGACCGAGGTCACCTGTCAGTTGAATGTCGCCGCGATTGAAGCGGCGATCACGTCCAGGACCAGGGCGATTGTGACTGTGTCCCCGAATAACCCGACAGGCGCGGTGTATCCCGAGGCGACGCTGCGGGCGGTGAACGACCTGTGTCGCGCGCGCGGCGTCTTTCATATCCACGACGAGGTCTACGAGTACTTTACGTACGAGCAGACGCGTCATTTTTCGCCCGGGTCCATTTCCGGAGCGGCGCCCCACACCATCTCGCTCTACTCGTTGTCGAAGGCCTACGGACTCGCCAGTTGGCGAATGGGATACATGGTGATTCCCGAGTCCCTCTGGGACGCGGTGAACAAGATCCAGGACACACTCCTGGTCTGTCCGCCCTTGGTCTCGCAACACGTCGCGGCGGCGGCGCTGCGTGTGGGGCGCTCGTATTGCGCCGGTCACGTGGCCCAACTCAACGAGATGCGATTGATGATGGCGCAGGCGTTGTCACAGCCCGACGTGCCCTGCGACGTGCCCCCGGCCCTGGGCGCGTTCTATTATTTTGTCCACGTGCACTCGTCGTTGGATTCGCTGACGCTGACTGAACGGCTGATCCGCGAGCATCGCGTGGCGGTGATTCCAGGTGCTGCCTTCGGCGCGTCACAGGGCTGCCACATTCGTGTTTCGTATGGCGCACTTGACCCCCGGACGGCCCAGGAAGGTGTGTCTCGACTGGTAATGGGATTGCGGGCGCTGGCGTAGTTTGAAAGAGAGATGAAGATCGCGACATGGAACGTCAACGGCATCCGCGCTCGCCAGGCGCAGGTGCAGGAACTGCTCGCAGTCGAGCAGCCAGACGTATTGTGTCTGCAGGAGCTCAAGGCGTCTCCGGAGCAGGTGCCCGAGCTGTTGGTGGCGCCCAGTGAGTACTGGACGTACTGGCATGGTGGCGGAGGATATTCGGGCGTCGCGTTGTTGATTCGTCGCAGTTTTGCTCCTGCCGCCCCGGTCTTCTCGCACCCCGACTTCGATTTCGAACATCGCATCGTCGAGGCCCATGTCGTCACGAACCTGGGACCCATTCGCTTCGTCTCTGTGTATGTGCCCAACGGCGGCAAGGACTTCGACGCCAAGATGCGCTTCTTTGAGGCGCTTCGGTGCTGGCTGGCGGATACGGTCGCGCCTGACGCGGCGTTTGTGTTGTGTGGCGACCTGAACATCGCGCTCGAAGAGCGCGACGTGCATCTCAAGGAACGCAAAGCCAACCAGATCGGGACCCGGCCTGAGGAGCGGGCGCTGCTGGCTGGCGTCCTCGCCAGCGGACTGTCGGATGTCGGACGCGCACTCGACCCCGACAACGATGATCTCTTTACTTGGTGGGCGCCGTGGCGCAGCCTGCGTCAACGCAATATTGGTTGGCGCATTGACTATGTGCTGGCGTCAGCGCCGGTAGCCACAACGGCCACCACCTGTGTGTCCATGCGTGAGTTCGGGACCAGCGATCACGCGCCTGTTGTGGCGGTGTTTGACTTATGAGACTACGCACTCGACTCATCGTTGCCTTCCTGGTGTTGTCGGTGGTGCCCCTTGGCGCGGTCACGTACTACTCGTACACGAGTCAGGTGCGGGCGTTGCGCGATTTGGCCACGCGAGAGGCTGATGCTTTGTCCAGCGACATGACCCTGCGTATGCAGATGGTCACCACCGAGCTGAGCACCCGTGTGGAACAGCTGGCGGACATGCAACCAGAGGTGGTGCTTGTTTCGAGGCCGACAACGACCGTCCCAGCCGCATCGGCAGTGACGACTGTGCCGGTAGAAGAGCCCCTGGTCGTTGAGGCCTCGTCCGTTGAGCCGCGGCCTGTCGCGCTTGCCACCCCCACTGAAGAAGAGCGTGTGGCCGAGGCTCTGGGCGCGGCAGCGATGTTGCTTCGTTCAGTGGAGTTCCAGGGGCGGCGGGGTGGAGGACGCAATCGTGAATCTGATGGCCGCGGAGCCGGGCAGGCCCAGGTCCCTCCCGATCCCAATCGCCCCCGACCACCGCGCCAAGGCGGCGACCCGGCGCGCCCGCAGGGGCAGGGCGTTGATCCGGGACGCCGCGGGACTGGTCCGCCTCGTGAACCAGGGGTCCCGTCTGACGCCGAGCGCATCGTGATCGACATGGCCGCGATCACCCGGGACATGTACCAGAAGTACGCACCCGAGGGAGGCTTCGCGGCCATGACGCCGGAACTTCGCCAGCAACTGGGCCGCGACATCAATCAACGCGTGATGGGGATCGCTGAAGGCATCCGTCTGGGTGCCGAAGAACTGCAGAAGCAGGCCGAGGCCGCCAAGTTGAAGCCGCCGAAAGCCCCGATTCCACCTCCGGCCGCCGCGCCCGCCCCGCAAGCCCCAGCCACACCGCCAGCCACGATGACGCGGAGCACCGCGTTGGTCGGGAACCGGCTTGATGTGAAGGTGTCACGGGACGGGGAAGTCGTGAGTCAAGTCAACGCGACGATCAATCTTGAGAATGTGCTCGCCACGGTGTTTTCGCCAACCCGTCGAGAAAAAGGGGAAGTGCCGTTCGCGGTTGGAACCGACGGCAAGGTCTACACAGCGACCGACGCCGATCGCAGGACGGTTGAGGATTTGGGGCCCATTGCGCGTCCGGATGGTCCGTTGGGCAAGACCGTATTGCCCGACTGGATCGTGTTCACCACGATCGATCCCAGCGGCTCTGGTCTCAGGTTCGGCATTGCGCGCCCGGTGGGCGATTCCCTTGACGCCCTCCAGCGGACGGCAGCCCGAAATGCGGGACTTGGCCTCCTCCTCATCGGCTTTGCCATCGTCGGTGTCGTCCCTTTGTCCGGCCGCCTGACGCGCAATCTGACGGCGCTCACCGAAGGCGTCGATCGCATTGCGCACGGCGAATACGGGGCACGCGTGCCTGTGCGCGGCCGAGATGAGTTTGGCGAGCTCGCGACTGCGTTCAATAAGATGGCCGCTGACGTGGAGCACCATCAACAGTCCGCCGTCGAACAGGAGCGGCTGCGTCGCGAACTCGAACTCGGTCGGCAGATTCAGAGCGAGATGCTGCCACGTGAGCCGATGTTGTTCGGGTTGACCGCCGTGCAAGGTGTCTCGATTCCCGCGCGCGAGGTCGGCGGCGATTTCTTTAACTACTTCGCGCTTGAGAACGGTCAGGTCGCCCTGCTCGTCGGCGACGTCTCCGGCAAGGGCGTAGGCGCGGCACTGCTCATGGCGAACATTCAGGCGTCGTTGCGCACGCGTCTGGCTCTCGGTCAAAACCTGGCGTCGATCGCTGACGCCATCGACCGTGAACTGGAGAAGACTTCCACCACGCGTCTCTACGTGACGCTGTTTCTCGGCATCTTCGATCCCGCGACTCGGCGACTCCAGTACGTCAACGCCGGCCATAACCCGCAGTTTGTGCTTCGTCCGAACCAGCCGATCGAGCGCATGGCTGCGACGGGCATTCCGATCGGTTTGCTTGCCGGACACGGTTACACGCAAAACGACGTGCAGCTCGCCTCGGGAGATCTGCTCTTCTTCTATACCGACGGCTGCGTCGAGTCAGAGAACGAATCGGACGAGGAGTTCGGCCCGGATCGCCTTGAAACCCTTCTCGTGTCGTTGGCGACTCTTGGCCCTATCACCCCAGATCGGGTGTTGCACCAGATCGAGGAGTCGGTCACCGCCTTCCGCGGCACGAGAGAGCCCTTCGACGATGCCACCATGATGGCCGTGCGGGTCGGATAGTCTCCTACGCCTGCCGCAACGCCACCAACGGGTCCACTGACGCGGCCCGGCGCGCCGGGACGAGGGCGGCAATCGTTGCCGTCGCTGCCAGAAGCGCAACCGCGAGGATGTAGCTCAGTGGGTCGGACGCCGTGATGCCAACAAGGACGCTGCCCAGCGCGTCGGTGCCCTTCCAGGCCAGGAGGGACCCCAACGCCGTGCCAATCAGGACCAGCGTCAAGGCCTCACGCAGTACCTGCCCAAGCACGAGCGAACGTGTCGAACCCAGCGCCATACGAATACCGATTTCTCGTGTCCTTCGGGCCACGCTGAAGGCGATCACACCGTAGAGCCCGAGACCTGCCAGGAGCATCGCCAGTCCGGCCAGACCGCCGAACAGCGCCGCGCCCAGGCTGACCGGCAACAAGGACGCCGCCAGTATGCGGTCCAGCGGACCCAGTTCCATGAAGACCAGGTGCGGCTCCATGGCCAGCAATTCCCGCTGCAAGGCCTGCGTCGCGAGCGACGCATCTGCGGCCGTACGAATCAGAAGGCTGCCCGCCGGCGAGGGTCGTTGGTCGCGCGAAAAATGCACAACCGGTCGAGGGGCTTCCGCCACTGATCGAATCGCATAGTTCCGATTGACTCCGATGATTTCGACGACCGGCCCCCCTTGGTCGCGCAGTCGCAGTCGTTGACCGACGGCACCGTCCGGGAAGTAGCGCGATGCGAACGCCTCAGACACGATCGCGGCGAGCGTCGAATCTGGGGTGTCACGGGTGTCGACTGACAGGCCCCGTTCGGGCGTCGCTTCGGGGTGTCCGTCGATCACGATCGTGGTGGTATGAACATTCACCGAAAAGGACAGGCGGTTCGCGACGGATACGGATTGCACACCGGGAATGGCCCGCGCCCGGACGATGGCGCGTTCGAAGAACTGGTTCGCCTGGGCGCTTTCGTAGCCGTGCATATCGAGACTGATCGTCGCGTCGACGAGGCCCTTGGTCACAAGCCCGGGATCGGTGTCGAGCGCTTTCGCCAGGCTCCGTGTGAGCAGCAATCCGCCCACCAGAAGCACCACCGACACCGCCACTTGCGCGACGACGAGGCCTTGCCGAAGTCCGTATTTTCGGCCGGGAGCGTTCAGGGCCCCCTCGTCCTTCAACGACGCCACGAGGTCGGGTCGTGACGCGCGCAGCGCCGGTAAAATCCCGAACGCCAGCCCGGTCAGTACCGACAACAGTGCGGTAAAGCCGATCAACCTCCAGTCGATGGGAATCGAAAAGGTCATCGGGATATCGATCGGAAGCTGGATCGAGGCCAAAGCGGATGTCATCCACAAGGCCATGACCAATCCGACACTCCCGCCGATCAACGACAGGACGACGCTTTCCACCGTCATCTGCCAGATGAGCCGACGTCGATTCGCGCCCAACGCGGCGCGCAGTGCCAACTCTCGTGTCCGCGAGGCACCGCGGGCGAGCAGCATGCCGGCCAGATTGGAACAAGCGATCAGGAGGACCAGCCCCACTGACACCAGCAAGACGATTCCGGCCGGCTGCAGAATTGCGTCGATGTCGGGATGAAAGCGCACGGAGCCGACAGGGGTAACCGTGGCCCGGCGGTTCTTGTTGCTCATGGGGTAGGCCTCCTCGAGCGAGGCCATCACATTTCGGAGCTGTGTCGTTGCGACGGTCGTGGAGCCTCCGTCCTTGAGCCGGCCTTTGACAAACAACCATCGGCTGCCTCGACGCTGCAGGCGCGTGGTCCCGGTGGCTGAGGGCACGACGTCGATCTGCCCCGCCGGCTCCACGTCGTCTACCATGCTGATTGGAATCCAGAGGTCCGCAATGACCCCGGGCATCATGCCGTTGAATTCCGCAGGAGCGATGCCGACGATCGAGTAGGGACGATTGCGGATCGTAAAGGTCTTTCCGACGACGTCTTCCTCCCGACCGAAGTTACGTTCCCAGATGCGGTCGCTGATGATTGCGACGGGAGCAGCGCCTTCCTGCGCCTCTTCTTCGGGCAGAAAACTGCGCCCACGCGCCAGTCCGACCCCCAACACATCAAAGAAGTTCGCCGTCACCACTTCGCCGAAGGCCAGTCGGTTTTCGCCACCGATGCCAACGGCCGCAAACATCATCGAGTGGCCAATGAGAGCGTCAAACGGCAGGTCCGCTGCCCGCCAATCAAGCAAGTCCGGGTACGACGACGTGCCGTACAACTCTGGCCGATCATCGCTGGTGTACAGGGAAACCAGCGTGTCAGGGTTCGAAAACGGAAGCGGTCGAAAGAGGAGGCTGTCGACCATCGCGAAGATGGTGCTGTTGAGTCCGATGCCGACCGCCAGCGACAGCACGGCCACCGTGGTGAAACCGGGTTGTCTTCGCAGTGTGCGCAGGGCGTAGCGGATGTCTTGCCAGAGATTGGAGAGCATGGGGCCTCGTGGTGACGGTGAGACGGGTGACGATGAAGAGCGCAGAGTGGAGGGCGAACTGGACTGCCGCCGATTCGACATGCGGACCGAGGCGGCCTGCGCGACATACCAGAGTCGCCGCCATCGCCGGCGTTGCTCGAAGTCTTCGTCGAGATCCGCCAGCATCCAGTCCCGGTCCTGATGCGGCAGCAGGCGCGCAGCGATCCATCGAGTCATCACATCGACTCCAACTTCGGCTTGAGGCCGCGGGTCATGCGCGCCCATGTGTTGTAGGCCTGGCCCAACGCCTCCTGGCCTTCGGGGGCAATGGCGAAAATCTTCCGTTTCCGCTCGCCCGGGCCGCTGGGGGCAGCCACAGTGGCCGCGACAAGTCCTTTGTCTGCCATTCGTTGCAGGGTGGTGTAGATCGCACCAATCCACACCGTTCGTCGGCTACCTTCTTCCACTGAGGCCCGAATCGCGGCGCCAGACGCGTCTTCGCCGAGACGCAGAATGGCCAGCAAGACCAGTTGTTCAAATTCGCCCAGGTACGTTGGTATGGCCTAATACCACTTTGTAGTTACAGATCCGGTTCAACTCAGTACAATTCGCCATGCGACTTCGAATCCTGATTGTCGTCACTGTATTGGCTGGCACGTTGGCGGGCGCCCAGGAGCCCGTCGGGAAACCCGCTGAGCACTCGCCGCTTGGGTACGCCGGCCTGCGGGCGTATGAGCAGGCCTACCCGGGCATTATCGGTAGCGCCGCCGTACGCGCGGCACAAGCCCAACGGTTTTGGTCATTTCGAGGCCTCGCGTATCGGTCGACGGCTGATCCCCTCGGTCCGGTCTGGACCAGCCTGGGACCTGAGACAAGTTTGCAGAGCTCATCATCGAGCCCAGCGCAAAGCGTCTCGGGACGCGTGTCCACGATGGTGATTTCGCCGCTCTGCGAGAAACAAGGGCGTTGTCGCCTGTGGGTCGGCACGGCGGGCGGCGGTGTGTGGCGCACTGACGACGCCTTGAATGTTCAGGAGCCCGGCTGGCAGTGGATCGGGCGCGGTCTGGGTACAAACAGTATTGGGGCACTGGCGCTCGACCCGAACGACCGAACCGCCCGGACAATCTTCGTCGGGACTGGCGAAACCAATTCGCCGAACAACTCGGCGGCAGGCACCGGCCTCTATCGCTCGATGAACGGCGGCGATCAGTGGGAACGCGTGAGCACGATGGTGATCGATCCGGTGCTATCGCCGGTGGCCATCGACTTCACGGCCACTCGAGGCATCAGCACGGTCGTCGTCGAGCCTGGAAACTCGCAGACCATCTATGTGGCTACAACGACCGCTATGTTTGGCATGACCGCGGTTCGTGGGGGGCAGAGTCAACTCACCGGCTCACTACAGCCCCGCGAAGGCCTGTACAAGACGGTCAACGGCGGCGCGACCTGGTCACTCATCTGGGTGCCACCCCTGGCTCCGGTGCTGCCGGTCAATCCGCATCTGGGCGTTGGTGTGGGCGACACGTTGATCGGTGTGCGGCACGTGCGACTGGATCCGCGCAATCCGGCCATCGTCTACGCATCGGCCTGGAACAACGGGATCTATCGGTCTGCGCCGTCGCTCGAGGGCGGTGATGCGTCGTTCAAGCAGGTCTATGGAATTGTGGGGCTCCAGCAGTTCCAGGATCTGGCGATGTTCGATGTGACGACCAAGGATGGTCGCACGCGGCTGTACGTGTATAACGGCACCAAGTCCACGTCCACACAGGGGCTGTATCGCCTCGACAATGCAGACGTGCCGGCTGCGTCACTGGCCAGTGGCGGCACGAACACGACCGCCTGGCTGAGTCTGACGTCGACCAACTCGTCGCAACCCGGTTTTACCAGCCGGGCGATCTGTTCGTCTCAGTGCTTATACGACTTGGTGGTGGCGGTGCCGGAGGGGCAGCCGGACACCGTCGTGATCGGCGGGGTGCAGCATCCCACGTTCGGCGAGCCGACCATGCGTTCGACCAGCGCCGGTGCGAGTTTCGCCGGGCTTGGTCGCGACGGCCAGAACCCCCGCGTCCGCAGTCACGTGGATGTTCGGGTCGTCGTGTTTCACCCTGAGGATCCAGGCATTGTGTTTGTTGGGTCGGACGGCGGCGTCGTCCGCACGGATGGGTTATTCGTGGATATCGGATCCCGCTGTTCGTCGTTGTTTCCTTTGGCCCCGCAGTGCGGCACGATGTTGTCAAGTGTGCCGAACCGGCTTTTTTTCATGAACAAGGGGCTGCAGACACTGCAGTTCTACAACGTGTCGCTCGACCCGCAGAATCCTCTCGGTCGGCTCATTGGCGGCCTGCAAGATAACGGCACGATTTGGCAGGACGGGACCGGCGATCCACGTGTCTGGAAGCCTCTGTTCTCGTTTGGTGATGGCACGTCTGCTTCCGGGTTTCATCCGACCAGGTCGGCGGTGACGTTCGCCAGTTTTCAGAGTAATAGCTTCTTTGCGAACTTCAGGAACGGCAGCCAGACGAGCTGGGTCCGTACCGACCAGCCCATTCGCGCTGCCGGCGAGCGGGCGACCATCACGCTGTCCTCGGGCCGGCAGTTCATCACGTTTGATCAGGCGAATCCAGACACCCAGTTCACCGGGTTTCAGCATGTCTGGCGCACACAGAACAACGGCGGCGACCAGGCGTTCCTGGAAGCGAATTGCGGCTTTCCGTCAGGAACCATCGCCAGTGCCACGTGTGGGGACTGGCGTCCCCTTGGCGTGGCGTATCCGTTTGCCTCGCAGAGCGTCCCCGAGTCGTCGTCGCGCCAGCCTGGCGATCTCACGTCCACGATCTACGGGAGTGATCGCGCCGGCGGCATGATCGTCGCGGCCGAACGGACGCCGGCTGATGCAGGCACGCTGTGGGCGGCCACCAACTTCGGACGACTGTTCGTTTCGAAGAACGGCGACGGCCCGTCGGCGGACGTGACCTTCGCGCGCATCGATACGGCGTCGCTCCCAAATCGTTTTGTGACCCGTATCGTTGTCGATCGTGCCAATCCGAACATCGCGTTCATTTCCTACACGGGTTTCAACGCGATCACGCCGTCCACACCTGGTCACATTTTCCGTGCGGTGTACGACCCGGCCACCGGCCGCGCCACGTTCACCTCGTCGGACTACGACCTTGGTGATCTGCCCATCAACACGCTCGCGTATGACGACGTGCGCGGGGATCTGTACGCCGCAACAGATTTTGGTCCCTTGGTGCTCAAGGCTGGAACCACGAACTGGGTGCTGGCGGGACGTGGGTTCCCCGAGGTCGTAATGGTGGACCTGGAGATTGTGCCTGAACAGGGCATTCTCGTCGCCGCCACGCACGGCCTGGGAATCTTCACGCTGAAGGTGCAGTAGCGGCCACTGGGGTCCCTGGTGTTCTCAGTTCTCTCTGAGCGAATGAACCGGGTTGGTTCGACTCGCGCGCAGGGCGGGCACCGCAAGTGCAAGTGCGCCGGTGGTGGCCAGCAGAAGCGGGGCAGTCACCAGCGTGACTGGATCAGTGGTGGTAACATTGAAGAGCAGGCTGGTCAGCACCCGTGAGGCGAGGAGTGTGAGGACCAGTCCGCCGCCGAGCCCGAGAAGAATAGGCACCATGCCGCCAAGAAAGGTCTGCAGGGCGACGGTGCCACGGTCGGCTCCCAGAGCCATACGAATGCCAATTTCACGCCGACGCCGAGAGACCACGTGAGCGGTGACTCCGTACACACCGATGGCGCCAAGCAGTAAGGCAACCGCTCCGAAAATGCCGAGTACCTCGGCGATGAACTGAGTCTCCGCGTGGGAGCTGGCGACCACGGACTCAACGTGCATGGACCGAGACACCAGCGCGTTCGGGTCGACGGTGCGAACGGCGGCTTGGAGCGCGCCGAGCGCCTGGGAGAGATCGTCGGCGCCGCCTGAGGCTGCCGCGCTGCTGGCCACCATATACATCCGCGAGAAACCCACCTGGCTCTCGGGCCGATACACTTCCGGATTCGTTGCGGTGCGGAGATCGCTTTGCCGGACGTCAGCCACGACGCCAATGACCCGCAGAACACCTGCCTCCTCACCGGAACCGAGAATCAGGTCGCGGCCGACCGGGTCGGTTGCTGCAAATGCTTCGCGTGCCAGGGCCTCGTTGATGATCCCGACGGCAGGTGCGTCCGCCCGATCCTGCGCTGTGATGAAACGGCCCGCGCGAAGAGCGATGCGCATGGCTTCGAAGTATCCAGGCGTGACGGCGCGAAGACTCGTCGTCGGCCGATCGCGGGTCGATTGGGGTACCCCCGCCACTTCGTAGGTCGAGCGAGCGCCGCCTGGCGTCATGGGAAGAAACATGATGCCGCCCGCCTCATCGATGAACGGACTACGCTTGGCTTCGTCGCGAATGCTGGCGTAGAACGTGTCCAGTGCCGTTGCGTCCCGGTAGCGGCCTGATGGAGGGGCGACTCGCACGGCGACCGTCGTCGACGCATCAAAGCCGGGATTGACCGAGCGCAGAGCGACGACACTCCGGATCATGAGCCCTGCCCCGATGACCAGGAGCACGGAGAGCGCGACCTCCGTCGCGATGAGACCTGAGCTGAGTCGTCGGTGTTCTGTTGAGACGCGGGACGTTACACTGCCGATCGAACCGCTCAGCGACCGACGGGCGACGCGGAGCGCGGGGATGGTGCCGGCGATGAGGCCGGCCGCGACCATGGCCGACGCGGAATACAGGAAGACCGTCGTGTCAAAGCCAATGCCCGTCGTACGGGGAATGTCGACGGGCAGCCGACTCGACGCCCATCGCAGGGCGAGCCCGGCCAGCCACAGGCCGTTGACCGCACCGACGCCGGCGACGACCATGACGTCCATCAGGAACTGCCCGAAGATCCGACCGCGACCCGCTCCCAATGCCAGTCGAAGTGCAAACTCTGAGTCCCGCGCGGCGCCCTGCGCCAGCAGGAGATTCATCACGTTGCCACACGCGAGAAGCAGGATGAATCCGACGGCTCCGAGCAAGACCAGAAGAGGGCGGGATACGTCGCCCAGCAGGTGTTCACGGAGCGGAATCACCGCGATCGCCGACAACTCGTCATCAGTGAGCGGTGAGCCAGCGTCGACACCCATCGACGTGTAGGCAGCCCGAGTTGCCAGAAGTGCCTGGTCGAGAGTGGCGCCAGGGCGCAGGCGCGCGTTCATCGCCAGGGGGTTCTGCGAACGATTCGCATCTGCCGGCAAAAGGGTCCAGACCAGCCAGTCGGGCTCGAGTGGCATGTGGTCGGCCGGGAGGACGCCGATAATGGTGCCCGTTGAACCTGACAGTCTGACCGCCTGACCAACGACTGCCGAGTCTCCTCCAAAACGGCGCTGCCAGAGGCCATAGCTCAGGAGGAGCGGTTGACCGGATGCAGATGCGTCTTCGGGCAGGAAGGTTCGACCCAGCGCGGGCTGCACGCCGAGCGTGTCGAAGTGGTGCCACTCCACCTGCGCCCCACGTACTTCTTCGCCTTCGCTGTCTGAGACAAAGGTCAGAAGCGTGCGTCCCCACGCAGAGACGCGATCAAAGACGTCTGTCCTTTCCGCAAACCGGCGGGCGTTCGCCAAGTCGGTACAGAAGAGTTCATCCGGATTGATGCGGACCATACGATCCGCTTCGGAGTACGGAAGGTCTTTTAGAAGCACACCGTGCACCACGGAAAAGACCGCCGTGTTGGTGCCCATGGCGATGGCGAACGTGGCGGTGGCCAGAGCGGCATACCCTGGTCGCCCGGCGAGCCAGCCATCGGTCGGTGCCAGGCTCTCGTCGGCGTCGCATCACCAGTTGAGGGATCGAACCCAGCGTCTGTCGCCAGTACCACGCCCGCGCGGCAACCTGGCTCCGCTGTGGTGCGACGTGCTGCTCGAATTCCTCGTCCAGATCGCCACGAATGGCACCGGTGGGATCCAGCACGTCGAGCAAGCGACCGGCCCATGTCGGCGGAGACATGTCTGGGCGTGTCATGAGCGGGGCCTTCCGCCCGTCAGGCGCGCCGGGTTGAGTCCCTTCCACATTCGGGCGCGCAAGTCTCGAGCGGTGTGAAGCGCCTCGGCACCTTCAGGCCTCAATCGGAGGAAGCGCTTGGCGGCGCGTCGGGTGGTGCCGTCCGTCTCGCCTAACCACGACTCGACCATCCTCTTGGCTTCCAATCGGTCGAGTGTGGCGTAGACCGCGCCGATCGTGACGTTCTGTCCGGTGCGTGCCTCAATTTCCCGGCGCACCGTCATTCCATACGCCTCTTCGCCCAAGTGTGCCATGGCGAGCAGTACCTGCTCTTCGAACATTCCCAACATTCCTTCGCGTCCCATCGCGTCCTCTCCTGCTCTCGTGTAGATTCTACATTGTAGAAAGTTCTACTTTGTAATAGCAAGTCGGGAAACCACGTTTTAGAAGCGAAGGGTAATACCGGTCGTGATGAGGTACCGCACCTGAAGGCCTGATGTCGAGAACGCCTTGAAGCCATTGAGCGGCTGGCCGCTGAGCGACGATGCCCGTCCGGTGGCTGCGCTGTTGCTGAACTGGACGGCGGGTGTCGTGAACGACTCAATGAAGCCTGCTGGTGAACCCGAAGCCACCGTCGACTCGGAGTCGAGTGTGAGACTGAGCGTCTGTTGTCCGACCAATACTCGTCCATCAACAACCAGGCCGATGCGGTCTGTTAGCCCCCGCCGGAGACCGATGCCCGCAACGCCCACGAATGCGGAGCCCTGATCGTAACGAACACGCAGCGTATCGGTCTCGTCGATGGGGACTGACCCGAGAATCTGGAAGGCATAGTGGCCCGACAGGGTGACGCCTGGCAGATCGCCCATCTTGCGGACCAGTCCACCGCCGAAAGTCAGATACGGGGCCACACCGCTCGACGAGAAGGTCCATCGCACGGCTGCCGTCGTGGCCAGATCGCGACTGGACTGGCCGACGGTGGCGATCGACGCGTTGACGGAAGCATTCGTGAATGGTCCGGTGGACAGCAGGCCAACGAAGGCTGCTTCGAAACTCGCGCGAGAGGTTTCTGCCGCGGCGATGAGCTCCGGAGAAACCTCGCGAGAACCTGTGAGCACCTCTGCACTCACTTCCAACGACAGGCGATCGGTCAGGACGCGGCGAATCCGGATGCCGAAGACCGGCGCGTTGGTTCCACCCAGGCCCAGCGATACCAGCGCACTGTCCAGAGGTGTGATGCGGGCAGGGACGCCGAACTCGGCGTTGACGCCATTGATCAAATTGGCGCCGTCGCCCAGAAACCACGTCGGCACCTGCCGACTGGGGTTCGTCGGTCCGGACGTCGTCAGCGGCGGACCGGCCGGCGGCAGCGCGGATGTGCCTCCGGTGGGCAACTCGAAGCGGGACAGGCCACCCACGAGGCCCACTTCCCATTTGCTGGGCGCTGTCTGTGCCGACGCGATTGACGCCATTTGCAGCACGAGGACGACAACAGCCGCCACCCTCAACCGGTCAGAGCCTTTCAGAGCCATGGTCCGTTGACTCTAACAGCATTCAGCGGCAGTCACCCTCGTTCGCCGCGGCCGATGATGCGGTTCGCCCGATTCCGCATGCCCGACAGGAGGTCATAGAACGTAGGGATGACGAGTAGCGTCAAGAACGTGGACGTGATGACGCCCCCGATCACGGCACGCCCGAGCGGCGCCCGGAAGTCGGCGCCCTCGCCAATGCCAAGGGCGACGGGGACCATGCCGGCGATCAGTGCGAACGTGGTCATGAGAATCGGCCGCAGGCGCTGACGACCCGCCTCGATGATGGCCTGCTGCCGAGGCACACCCGCAGTCTCAGCCATCTTGGCAAAATCAATGAGGAGGATGGCGTTCTTGGCCACGATGCCCATCAACAAGATGACGCCGATCAAGCTCATGATGTTGAGGGTGTCTCCCGTCAGCATCAACATCAGCACCACACCGATGAGAGACAACGGCAGTGACAACATGATGGCCAGCGGGTCAAGAAACGAGCCGAACTGCACAACGAGGACGAGATACATCAGCACGACGGCCACGCCCAGGGCAATCAGAATGCGCGAAAACACTTCCTGCTGGTCTTCGGTCTCGCCGCCCTGCGTGATCGAGTAGCCAACTGGCAACTGGATGGCATCCACGCGACGCTGAATGTCTGCAATCACCTCGGTCAGCGGGCGGTCTTGAGTGTTTGCCTGGATGGCGATGACGCGATCGCGGTCCAGGTGATCGATACGCGCGGGGCCGAGCGCCGAGGTGATGCTGGCCACCTGTCCAAGGGGCACCGCGGCCTGACGGCCCTGCGAATCACGCACCATGATCGGCAGGTTCGCCAAATCACTGGCGCTCTGACGCGCGTTTGCCGAGAGGCGAACGGTGACGTCACGGGTCTTCCCGGTGGGGTCCACCCAATCTCCCGCATCGACACCGGCAAAGGCTGGCCGCAGCGTCTGCGCCACATCGGCCACGCTGACACCCAGAGCACCAGCCAGTGCGCGGTCCACCCTCACAGTCATCTCAGGCTTCTGGCCGCGTGTAGAGAGCCCGACATCCACCGCGCCCGGTACCTGCCGCACCTGCGTGATCACCTCGCCGGCGATGCGCGTCAATTCGATGACGTCAGCGCCGCGGACCTGCACCTGGATCTGCTTCTCGTTATCCAGACGTCCGCTCGAAATCGCGGCGACGACACCGCCGAGACCGCCATATTCGATCCGCAACTCGCTGGCGATCACGTCCTGGTGGCGCGCGCGGGTCGCCTTGGGCGTGAGTCGCACGTAGATGTTTCCCTCGTCAACCGCACCTGTGTGATTCCCGATCGTGGTGTAGGTGTAGCGCACCTCGCCGGTCTTGAGCCGCGCTAGCGCGGCGGCCTCTTCGGCCTTCCGCTTGGTGTACTCCAGACTTGATCCTGGTGGTGTCTCGATCTGGACGATGAACTCAGAGACGTCCTGCACCGGGAAGAACCCGCCGCCGAGGTAGCCCAATGCCGGCATGGCCAGCGCAAACACAAAGGACCCCACCGCCAGCGTCACCATGGCCAGCCGATGCCTCAGGGCCCACCCGATGACGACCTTGTAGCGATCCGCCTGCCGATCGAACCATCGGTTAAAGACGTCCAGACCTCTCGAGATGAATGAGCGTTGCGCCATGGGTACAGGTGGATCTGGCCAGTAGGCCGACAGCATCGGGTCCAGCGAGAACGACACGAACAGCGACACCAGAACCGAACACGCGATCGTCAGGGCAAACGGCGCGAACCATTGTTCCGCCTCGCCGCCCATGAACGCGATTGGAACGAAGACCACGATGATGGAGAGCGTGGTGGCGGTGACCGCCAGACCAATCTCCGACGTGCCCTCGCGTGACGCGTCATAGTGGTTCTTGCCCATCTCGATGTGGCGGACGATGTTCTCTCGCACCACGATCGCATCGTCGATCAAGATGCCGATCGCGAGAGACAGCCCCAGGAGCGACATCGTGTCTAGCGTGAAGCCGAAGGCGAAGACCGCGATAAACGATGCGATCACCGAAACCGGAAGCGCCAGGCCAGTGATGACCGTGGACCGCCACGAATTGAGAAACAGAAAGACGACCAGCACTGTCAGCAGGGCGCCCTCGATGAGTGCCGACTGGACGTTGGCCACCGAATTCTCAACGCGAATGCCTGCGTCACGCACGATGTGCAGCACGACGCCGTCCGGGAGCGTGGGCGTGATGAGGTCCACCTCGGCTCGAATGGCGTCGGCGACGGCCGTGGTACTGAAGTCGCGCGATTTCTTGATGTCGATGCCGACGGCGTCTTCGCCAGAGTAGACAGCCGCGGTGCGCGCTTCTTCGATGCCGACGCGGACGGTCGCCACGTCACCCAGGCGAATCACTCGTCCCCCGCGTTCCGCCACGACCACTCGCTCGAAGTCTTCGGCCGTGTCCACACGGCCGCGGAGCCGAATCGTCCGCTCGTCATTCTCGCCTTGTAGCCGACCGACCGGCGCCGCGATGTTCTGGGTGCGAATGGCACCGACGATCTCGGCCACGCTGACACCCGCGGTCCGCAGGGCGTCTGGACGGAGTTCGACGGACATCTCCCGGGTGTTGGCACCGGAGATATCCACCGACCCCACACCTGGGAGCGCGCGGAGCTTTCGCGTCAGCCCTGGGTCGGCCAATAACGTCAACTCCGCGATGTCGAGCGTGTCAGACGCCAGCGCCAGTGACACGACGGGAAAATCCGTGAGGCTGATCTTGGTCAGAACCGGTTCTTCCATCTCTGGAGGAAGGTCGTTCCTGATCTCGTTGATTTCGTCACGAATCTCCTGCACGGCTTCCTGCAGGTCCTTTTCGTATGTGAACTGAATCGTGATCGCGGCATAGCCGTCCAGTGCCGACGACTGGATCTTCTTCACTCCACTAATGCCCGCCAGCGATTCTTCGATGGGCTCGACAACCTCCCGTTCAACGCTGTCAGGAGACGCCCCGGGATAGCGCACGGCGATGACCACGATCGGAGGTTGGACTTCAGGAAATTCGTCGGTGTGCAACTGCGTCAGCGACACCAACCCGAACACCACGAGGGCGAGCATGGACACGACCGTGATGACTGGTCGTCGAATGGCGAAATCTGAGATGACCATGAATCGATCGGTCCTGAGCTATACGCCACTCGGCCGTGCCGCGGTCTCAGGGATGAGGCCGACGACGCGGACCGGGGTGCCTGGAGAAAGCGTCTTGGCGGCGCCGCGAATGAGGATGTCGCCTTCTGCAATCCCACTCGTGATCTCGATGACTTCGGCATCGGCTTGTCGGATGCCGAGTTCAACCGTGACACGTTCAGCCTTGCCGTTCCGAATGCGAGTCACGGTGGCCGTGGGACCCGTTTCGTCGACGACACTCATCGGGACGATCACTCCATGGCGCGTCTCAGACTCCACCCGTCCTTCAGCGAAGAGCCCGCCAATCAGTCTGCCGCTGGTGTTCGGTAGGGTGACGAAGATCGTGATCTGGCGTGTGATGGGGTCAGCCACAGGGCTGAGCCGCTCAATGGTTCCAGTCACAACGTCGTTTGAGAGGTTGCGGATCCTGAAGCGGACCGTCGCGCCCGGCTGCACCAATGACACTTGGTCTGACGTGACCGCGGCCTCAAGGCGCATGCTCGTGGGGTCGACGATGGTGACCAGGGCAGTGCCGGGCGAGACAATATCACCCGCATTGGCGGGTCGCTCCGAGACGATGCCCGAAATCGGCGCCCTCACGATCGTGTCGTCGAGTTGTTGACGAACCGACGCCTCTCGAGACTGCGTGGAGGCCAGTTGGGCTTCGGCACCGGCCACCATGTTGCGGGCTTGTTCAAGGTCTCGGACCGCCAGTGCGCCGCCCTTGACCAGGGATTCGGTGCGAGCGGCCTCGCTTGTGGCAACGGCCAACGCGTTCGTCGCAGACGTCACGGCCACCTCTGCGGACGCGAGCGACGCGTCCAGATCCCGAGCAGAGATGCGGCCAATCGTGGCGCCCTGGCGGACGGATTGGCCTCGGTCTACGGTCAGCGAGACCAGGGGGCCGCCCACCTGGGCCCGGACGGTGGCTTCGCGCACCGGAGTCAATTGGCCCGTGACAAATGGGCCAGACGTGATGTCAGCCACGATGGCCGTGGCGACATTCTCGGGTGCCAACTGCACCACCACTGGGGTAGCAGCCGCCGCATCGGCGGTCGAGTCGGCCGCGCCACTGCTGCACGCGGCCGCCGTCAGCACCGTGACGACCAAGGCCGCCGAAAGGAACATCAACTGTCGGTAACGCATCATCATTTCCTTAATTGCCGCCGATCGGCAGATTGGGCAGTAACGCCACGCGGGCTCGGGCGAGCTGCAAGTCCCGGGCGGCCTGCGCACGGTTCGCTTGCGCGGACTGCAACGCCAGACGCGAGTCTGAGAGCTCAAGCTGCGTCGAAATTCCCTCGCGGAACCGCAGTTCGGCAATCTCATACGCGCGAGTCGCCTGTGCGATCGTGCCCGCCGTGGCATCCCAGGCGGCACGTGCGGCGTCGAGGTCCTGCAGGGCCGTGGTGCGCTGCAGCTGTCCGAACTCACGCGCCTGCTTCAACCGGGCCTCGGCCTCGGTCACATCCGCGCGCGCGGCCCGTTCTTCATGGCGCATCAGGAAGCCCCGAAACACCGGCATCGTGACCTGCACGCCAACCGTCCAGTTATTCCTGAGCTTGCCAAGGTCTGGGTACAGCGCTTTGGGATAGTTCGTCAGGCCATAACTGGACACGAGATTGACTGTGGGCTTCTTTGCGGAATCAACAATGGCGACGCCGAGTTCCCGGATGCGGACGGCCAGCTGAGCCTGTTCGATCGCTGCGCGAAAGGCGACGGCCGTCGACTGCTGAACGTCATCGAGCGCGGCCGCAAAGGGCCCCGGTGTTGCCAAGGTCGCCGCCTCAAGGTCGACATCAAGCTGGAGTGGTACTTCTGTCGGCAGATCGAGGAACTGCCGGAGGCGCAAGTAGGCGGTGTCGCGATTGGCACGCGCACGAATGGTGGTCGGCCGCTGATTGTCGCGTTGGACTTGGGCACGCAGGACTTCAAACTCCGGTAATCGACCGGCATCGTACGACTGCTTTGTCAGTTGATATGCCGCGTCGGCCTGCTCGTATCCCGAGAGGGCGATCGCCAGCAGGCGGTCGCTGAGCGCGGCGTCGTAGTACGCGCGCGTGACATTGAGCTGCAGCACCGCGCGTGCGGCAGCCGTCCCCAACTCGGCCGAGCGGATGCCGGCGGCGGCCTGGTCGAGCTGGGCTGTGGTCCGTCCGGCCGTATACAGGGAGTGCGTCAACGAAAAACTGAAGCGATAGGCGTTTGCCTGCCCGAAGGGCAGGTTGCTGAAGTCGGTACTACCCGTGTCTGAATCGCTTCCGTTGTTGTCAAAGACGCCGCTGAACTCAGAGGCTATCGTCCGGTCATAGGTGCCCGCGAAGGAAATCTGCGGGTAGCGCTGGCTGTCCACCCGGCCGAGATCGGCGTGCGCGCGTGATTGTCCGGCACCGGCAATCGTCATCGACTCGCTCGACGCTTCAGCGCGTCGCAGCGCATCATCGAGTGTGAGTACCAGAGGCGCCTGGGCAAGCAGAGGGCCAGCGGTGGACATGACAAGAAGAGTGGCCAGGAGCGTGCGCATTACGAGTTCACCCTCTGTGGCGGAGCGGATGCATCGGACGCGCCAATCGCGCGCAGGAACAGGTGGATGTAGTGATCGATGCCATCTCGCATCGAGTAGGGGTAGCGCTCCGGCATGGGGTCGCGCCCCATGGCGTCGGCGAAGAGTGTGCCCATCAACATGGATGCCGCCGCGCGCGGAACAAAGACCGCCGTCGTCAGGCCGCGCCTTTGCGCCTCGGTCAGGTAGTCGGTCAATTCGTTGTTGATGCTGATCGACACGCACATCGCTTGCTTGCACTGATCGGGGTGTTCTTCGAACTCCCCCATCGATGTGCGGATGAGTGCGCGGAGTTTGTAGAGATGTTTATGGTGATCGCGGGCCCACGCGGTCAACTCGGCAGCGAGATTCCCAGGCACGTCCGGCAGCCGAAGATACGGTGTCTGCTCGACGAAGGTGTGCAGGGCGGCGTGAATCAGGGCCTTCTTGGTGGGGAAGTGGCGAAACAAGGTGACCTCATTCACCCCGGCTTCCTGTGCGATGCGTCTCGTGGTGGCACCCCGACTTCCCAGTTCGGCGAACAGGTTGAGGGCGGCTCTCAAAAGCGCTTCCCGAACATCAACAGCGACCATGCGTTCCACCCTATCGTCTTGTCGTTTGTGAAAGCAAGTAGTTGCTTGCTATTTGAAGACTCAAAATTAATCCCAGCACCCAGCACCCAGCACCCAGCAC
>JABMNV010000154.1 GCA_013203475.1 Acidobacteriota bacterium | reverse complement strand
GTTCAGGCAAGTCGTCGCTGGCGTTTGACACCATTTATGCCGAAGGTCAGCGCCGCTACGTGGAGTCGTTGTCAGCCTATGCGCGCCAGTTTCTGGAACGCATGGAGAAGCCCGACGTGGATGGCATCGACGGCATTGCTCCAGCGATCGCCATCCGGCAGAAAAACAGTGTGCGCAATCCGCGCTCGACCGTCGGCACCACCACAGAGATCCATGACTACCTCAGATTGCTGTGGGCACGCGTGGGGCGGACGATCTGTCGGACGTGCGGCCGAGAGGTGGTCCGGGAAAGTCCTGAGGCCGTCGCGACGACGCTGCTGGCTCGCCCGGAGGGCACCCGACTGTTGATCGGCTACGACCTGCCCTTGATGTCGGGCGGATTGGAGACCTCGGCCGAGGATCTCGATCCCGACGACGAGTTGACACCGGATGAGGTCGAGGCGGCTGCGGTGCCGGCCGGCGACCCGGTGGCGTCGGCGCTCGACCGGTTGCGTCGCCGCGGGTTTGGGCGTTTGTGGCTCCGTGACAAGGCGGTTGGGCTTGAGGATGTTGATAGCGAACATCTGCGCGGGGCGTCCTCGTTGGCGGTGGTTGTCGACCGCGTCAAAGTGTCCGGCGAGCTTCGGTCGCGGCTGACCGATTCCATCGAGACTGCGTTTCATGAAGGCGACGGCGCGGCGTTTGCCATTGAGGTCGATGCCGCCGGGACGGTGATCCGGACCCATCGCTTCAGTGAGAGATTCGACTGCCGGGAATGTGGCATCACATACGAGATTCCCCAGCCGCGGCTCTTTTCGTTCAATAACCCGTTTGGCGCCTGTGCCACCTGTCATGGTTTTGGCAACATCATCGAACTGGACATGGACCTGGTCGTGCCCGACACCGCCAAGTCCGTGAACGGTGGCGCGATTGAGCCATGGACGAAGCCACATTATCGGGGATCTCTGGTCGACCTGAAACGTGCCGCGAAGCAGGCCCAGGTGCGCCTGGACGTGCCGTGGCGCGATCTCACAGATGACGAGCGGCGCTTTATCACCGACGGGAGCGAGGCGGGAGCCGAGCCCGGCAGTGAGGGCAGCTACGCAGGGATTCGCGGTTTCTTCCGATGGCTCGAGCGGAAGAAATACAAGGTGCATGTTCGCGTCTTCCTCAGCCGCTATCGGGGGTATCAGACGTGCACGCTTTGTGGCGGCTCCCGACTCAGAGTCGAGGCTCGTGATGTGCGCGTTGGCGATACCACGATCGACGTCGTGTGTGCCCTTACCGTCAAGGCGGCCAGCAGGTTTTTTGGCGAGTTGAAGCTCAGCGAAAAAGATGCGGTCGTGGCCGAAAAAGTCCTTCACGAAGTGCGTCGTCGACTGGGCTTCCTGACCGATGTCGGTCTCGACTATCTGTCGCTGGATCGCTTGTCATCGACGTTGTCGGGCGGCGAGTCCCAGCGGATCAACCTTGCCACGTCATTGGGTTCAGCCCTGGTGGACACGCTCTACGTGCTGGACGAACCGTCCATCGGCCTGCATTCGCGCGACAACGGCCGGCTCATCGCCATCCTGCAGCAGCTCCGGGATCAGGGCAATACGGTGCTGGTCGTCGAGCACGACGAAGACATGATTCGTGTGGCCGACATTGTCGTGGACCTCGGCCTGGGCGCGGGAGAGCAGGGAGGACGAGTGTTGTACGTCGGACCGCTGGCGGGCCTGCTTGAGGACCAACGGTCGCTCACCGGCAAATACCTACGCCGCGACCTGGCAATTCCACTGCCCGCCAAGCGCCGCAAGCCGACGGCACAGCGCCTCAAGGTGCGGGGGATCACCGAACACAATCTCAAGAATATCGACGTGGAGATTCCACTGGGTGTGTTCACCTGTATTACCGGCGTGAGCGGCTCGGGCAAGTCTACGCTGGTGCATGACGTCATCTACGCAGCGGCCAAACGCGCCAAGGGCGATTGGGATCGCAAGGTGGGCGCCTACGACACGATTGAAGGCCTCGAGTATGTGACTGAAACCGTGCTCGTTGACCAGCAGCCGATCGGACGCACACCGCGGTCCAACCCCGTCACCTATCTCAAGGCGTTTGATCCGATTCGGGAGCTGTTCGCGTCAACGAAAGATGCCAAGTCGCGCGGCTTCACGTCCAGTCACTTCTCGTTCAACGTGCCGGGCGGCCGCTGTGAGACGTGTGAGGGCGAGGGCGTCGTTCGCGTCGAAATGCAGTTCCTGGCCGACGTGTTCGTGCCGTGTGACGACTGCGACGGCAAACGGTATAAGCCGCAGGTGCTGGAGGTCCGCTACAAGGGGCGGAACATCGACCAGGTCCTGGCACTCACAGTGCGCGAAGCCCTGACCTTTTTCGGCAACACGCCCAAAGTGGGTCGTCGGCTCCAGGTGCTGGACGAAATCGGCTTGGGTTACCTCCGTCTCGGACAACCGGCGACCACACTGTCGGGTGGGGAAGCACAGCGGATCAAGATCGCGGCGCACCTGAGCGCCCGAGGTGGCGAGCGCATGCTGTACATCCTCGATGAACCGACCACGGGCCTGCACTTTGACGACATCGCCAAACTGTTGTCGGCCTTCCGCAAGCTCCTGTCGGCGGGGCATACGCTGCTGGTGATCGAGCACAACCTCGACGTCATCAAGACCGCAGACTGGATCATCGATCTCGGGCCAGAAGGCGGCGATGCCGGTGGCGAGGTGGTCGCCATCGGCACACCCGAGCAGATCGCCGAGGTCGAAGCGTCCTACACCGGGCAGTATCTCAAGCCCGTGCTTGAGGCTGGCCGCGATGACGACGGCGGGGGCTAGTGTCTGGACGTCGTGGCACGGCGCGCCCACGCTCGATGTGTTGCGCGCGATCCTGGGCAAGGTGTTGGTGCATGAACGTCGTGGACGCCGCGTGTCCGGCATCATCGTCGAAGCGGAGGCTTATCTAGGCGAGGACGATTCCGCCTGCCATGCCGCAGCGGGGCGCACCAGGCGGAACGCTCCGCTCTACGGTCCTCCGGGGCAGGCCTACGTCTATCTCAACTACTGGCTGCATCACTTGGTGAACGCCGTGACCGAAGGCGAGGGCCGCCCGGCGGCAGTGCTCATCCGGGCTCTCGTGCCGCATGAGGGCGTCGACCTCATGCGCCGACAACGCGGTGGAGTGGGGCTGGACCGCTTGTGTGCTGGCCCCGGTAATCTGAGTAAGGCGCTCGGCATCGACCTGCGGCATAACGCCACGGACCTTGCCTGCGGTCCCGTCCGGCTCGAAGATCACGGATTCAGCGTCACCGACGTCGAGTATTCGTCGCGCATCGGCATTCGAGTCGGCACTGACCGCCTCTGGCGCGTCACCGCCCACGTGTAGATCGCACCAAGCACGAAGCACCCAGCACCGAGCACCGAGCACCCTTGTCCTACCTCCGTGACTGCATTTGTTCGATGGGCACGTTCAGGGTGATGCGTCTGTTCTTTCGAACCACGTCAACCTTTGCGGTGCTGCCAATGGGTTCAGCGGCGACCAGGCGCGAGAACGTGGAGAGGTCCGTTACGTCTCGGCCATTGACGGCCACAATCAGGTCGCCGGGCTGGAACCCTGCCCTGGTAGCGGAGGAGTTTCGGTACAGGTTGCGCACCAACACTCCAGGGATGGTCGCCACCTCGAATTCTCTTGCCTCGTCAGCGGTCAGAGGTTGCAACTGCGCCAGTCCGACAATCGAGCCGCGGCGCACTTCACCATACGTGATGAGGTCGTTCATGATGTCCCGCGCGAGATTTGCAGGAATCGCGAATCCAATGCCTTCGTAGCCGCCCGACTGGGTGAAGATCTGAGTGTTGATGCCGATCAACTCGCCCCGGGCGTTGACGAGCGCGCCGCCAGAGTTACCGGGGTTGATGGCCGCGTCTGTCTGAATGAAGTCGACAAATTGCTCGGTCCGGGCCAGCGCGGACACGATGCCCAATGAGACCGACTGGTTGAATTGATACGGGTTTCCAATCGCCAGGACCCACTCTGCGATTCGCAGTGTGGACGAGTCGCCCCAGGTGACCGGCGTCAGCCCTGTCGCCTCAACTTTGACCAGCGCCAGGTCGGTCGCCCGGTCTGTGCCGACCACTTTGCCTTCCAGTTCACGGCCGTCCGGCAGAGTGACTTTGACTTCGAGCCCAGCGACCGGCAGGCCCTGATCGTCCCCGATGACGTGATTGTTGGTCAGGACGTACCCATCAGACGACACGATGACGCCTGAGCCGAGACTCTGGGACGGCTGAAGCATTTCCTGACCGCGACGACCAAAGAAGAACTCTTCGAAGGGGTCCGGCTGCACACGCACAAATTGGGTCGACGAAATATTGGCTGACGACTCAATCGCACGTTCGGCGACCGACGACAGGTCCGGCAGTGCGGAAGCGGGCAGACGCACCGCTGAGGGGGCAGGCGCGGCCACCGACTGTGCGGCATCCGTTGACGACGTTAATGCCAGACGCCCGGCCAGTACCAAGCCCACGGCCACTCCTATGCCCAGGAAGGCCCCCAGAATAACCACCCGTTTCACGTAGTGCACAGTCAAGCTCCTTTGCGCGAAGTGCCTCGCGCTATTCGACGTCTATTCGCCGCGCGGTGGCGGCACCAGTTTTTGGGACGGTAACGGTGAGGACTCCGTCAATCAGGTCCGCCGAAATCTGATCCGCATGGACCGGCACGGCAAAACGGAACGACCGCGAGAAGCGGCCTTGGGCGCGCTCAAATTGTTGGTAGCGATCGCAGGGGGCCGGATCCGGGCGCCGCCCGGAGACCGTCAGGGTGTCTGAGACGAACGCGATCTCGACGTCCGACTGTCTCATTCCTGGCAGTTCCACGGTCAGGAGGAATCGATCGTCCACTTCGCAGAGGTCTACCGCAGGAACCCACCCAGAGGAAGTGCGCCCGAGCAGGTTTTCGAGCCGCTCCTGCATCGTCAATAGATCCCGGACCGGATCCCAAGGCATGGGAACGATGCTAGCAGAACTGCTAGACTTTCGAGTTCCCGCACGAACAGGAGGTGACCACGTATGAGTTCAGTTCAGGCTTCGCGCCTCAAAAAAGGCATGTTAATCAAGTTCGACGGTGCACTGGTCCGCGTGTTGGACGTGCAGCATATGACTCCTGGGAATCTTCGCGCTCTGGTGCGAGGGAAGATGCGGGACATCAAGAGCAATCGGCTGGTTGACCACAAGTTCAGAGCCGACGCGATGGTCGAGCGGGCGATTCTCGATGAACGCCAGATGCAGTATCTCTTCCGCGACGGCGAGATGTTTGTGTTCATGGACACGGAGAACTACGAACAGGTGCATCTGTCCGTCGAGACCCTGGGTGACTCTGCGCAGTATCTCTTGCCCGACGCCGTCATCAGCGTCGAGTTCTACGAAGAGGCCCCGATGGGAATTCATTTGCCGCTGAACGTTGACCTGAAAGTGGTGGACACGGCCCCCGGCATCAAAGGGGCGACAGCATCGGCCCAGGTTAAGCCCGCGACCCTTGAGACCGGACTGGTCGTGAACGTCCCTTCGTTCATCAACAATGGCGATGTGATTCGCGTGAACACGGAGACAGGCGACTACCTGTCTCGGGTGTAGCGAGGGGACGGAGGACTGGTGTGATGGATCACACGCGCACGGCGCGACCGGGCTGGTTGGAAGTGGTCACCGGGAGCATGTTCAGCGGCAAGAGTGAAGAGCTGATTCGACGACTGCGTCGGGCCCAGATCGCTCGTCAGCGAGTGCAGATATTCAAGCCCGCGATCGACGACCGGTTTGGCGACGCACACATCACCTCCCACAGCGAGATGAGCATCCCGTCTGACAATGTGTCGTCGGCGAAAGAGCTGCTCGAGCACGTGTTGCCCGACACCCAGGTGGTGGGCATCGACGAGGGGCAGTTCTTTGATGCGGCACTGCCTGCGGTCTGCAACACCTTGGCTGATCAGGGCAGACGCGTGATCGTGGCTGGACTCGATCAGGACTATCTCGGCAAGCCCTTCGAGCCCATGCCCCAGTTGCTGGCGATTGCGGAGTACATCACCAAGACGCTGGCCATCTGCATGGTCTGCGGCGATCCTGCCAATCACACACAGCGGTTGGTCGCCTCCAAGGAGCGCGTACTGGTCGGCGCCGGCGACAGTTACGAAGCCCGCTGCCGCCACTGCTGGGATCCGACCCTAGGGCAGTAGCCAGCCGCCGCGGCGTGCCTGGTTGTGCGTCAGACTGAACAGCAAACGACGAATCTTCAGGCTCTGACGCCGAAGCAGGCGTCGCTGGTCTGGCGTGAGCGAGCTGGAGGCGCTCCGCCAGGCGTTGACCTGCTGCTGGAAGGCCGCCTGTTGTCCACGCACGCGCGTCAGTTCTCGCCGCGTCAACTCACCAGACCGCACGCCGGCGCGCATCCTCTGCGTGACCTGCTTAACCTCCCTGGTCTGTTTGACCCGCGGCTGTTGGTCGGGGTTGGAGTTCTGCGGCACCTGGGCAAAGGCGCTGGGAGCCGCGATGAGGAGTCCAAGGATGATGGTGGGGAAGATATGGGTGCGCATCGGGGTATGAGGTCCTTTCCTGTTTTTTTTTCGTTAGACCAGAGGGCTCCGTCCAACGTTACTCGTGCCCCTGAGGAGACCCAGTACTCCGGTAGGCTTGGGATACTGATTAGGACACCGGCGAACGGACGCTAACGAATGGCCATCCACGAACTCAAGGGGCAGATTGCCCGACTCCCCGAGCAACCGGGCGTCTATCTCTTCTACAACGAGAGTGGCGACACCCTGTATGTCGGCAAGGCGCGGGTGTTGCGCGACCGGGTGCGCTCGTACCTGGGCGCCGTGGGTACCAGTCCACGAATTGATGCGCTGCTGCGCGACGCCGCACGTCTGGAGACCATCGTCACCGACTCAGTGATTGAGGCGCTGGCGCTTGAGAACCACCTCATCAAACACCGTAATCCCCGGTTCAACATCTTGTTGCGGGATGACAAGACCTATCCCTACCTGCAGCTCACGACCAACGAGCCGGCTCCACGCGTGCTGGTGGCCCGGCGGGTGGAACGCGATGGGACGGTCTACGCCGGACCCTTTATGCCGGCGTCGCTGGCCAGGCAGACCATGCGTCTGGCGCATCGTCTGTTCGGCATTCGGTCGTGCAACGAGGTCATCGACGGCCAACGTGACCGTCCGTGTCTGGAGTACGACATCAAGCGCTGTGCGGCGCCGTGTGTGGCGTCCATTTGTTCGCTCGACGAGTACCAGCAATCGGTCGAACAGGCCCGGCTGCTGTTGGAGGGGCGACAGGCGGAACTGATTGAGGGCCTGCGGCAAGACATGGTGGACGCCGCGCTCGACGAGCGGTTTGAACGGGCGGCCACGTTGCGAGACGCTATTCGCACGCTTGAGACGCTCCGTGACCGCCAACAGAAGATGTCCACGCCGGCGCTGGGCGATCGTGACGTCTTCGGGGTGAAGGTGGGGGCGTCGGGGGCGGTCGTGCAGGTGTTCCAGATGCGACGAGGCCGCGTCGTGGATCGGATCGAATTGAAGGGGGCGGGTATCGATCTGTGGAAAACTGCCACAGATCGACATCCGTCCCCTGGCGAGATCCTCGAAGCCGCGTTGCAACAGTTCTACGCTGAGCACGAGGCGCCGCCTGACGTCCATGTGTCCGATCCGCTCCCAGACGATGCCGCCGAGACGCTGGCGGCATGGTTGACAGACCGTGCAGGGCGGCGCGTACAGATTCTGGTGCCGCAACGTGGGGACAAACGGGGGCTGGTTGACCTGGCCGCGCGTAATGCCGCCCTGGCGTATGACGTGCACTTTGGCGACGCCGCCGTCGTCGCGTTTGAGGCGCTCGAGACCCTCAGGGTGGTGCTGGATTTGCCGACCATTCCGCGTCGGATCGAGTGTTTCGATATCTCCACGTTGCAGGGCACCAATACGGTGGCCTCGATGGTGGTCTGCGTTGAGGGGCGGATGCGGAAGAGCGAGTACCGCAAGTTCACGATTCGTGGCACGGCTGGCACGTCAGACGCTGCGGTGCTGAGTCATCCCGACGATTTTGCGTCCATGGAAGAAGTGGTTCGGCGGCGGTATCAAAAACTGCTGGAGCAGGGCGGTCCTTTTCCTGATCTGATTCTCATCGACGGTGGGAAGGGCCAACTGACGGCCGCCTACGCCGCGCTGCGAGCGGTCGGTCTCGACCGTCTGGTGGCTGTCGGTCTGGCCAAACAAGAGGAGTTGCTGTTTCGGCGCGACCGAATGGATGGGATCGCGCTGCCGCATGACACGCCGGCGCTTCGGCTCGTGCAGCGAATTCGGGATGAGGCGCACCGCTTTGCCATCACGTTTCACCGAGTCAAACGCACCAAGGCGGCCCTGCGGTCGGCATTGGACTCGGTACCGGGCATTGGTCCCAGGCGCCGCAAGCAGCTGCTGACGACGTTCGGATCCGTCGCCGGCGTTCGCCGAGCCAGCCGAGAGGAACTCGACCAGGCCGTGGGCGCCAAGGTGGCCCAAGCCGTGCTCGACCACTTCTCGGGACGATAACCCCAGCGCCCAGCACCCAGCACCAACCACCCCCCGTGATATCTTGACCAGGTTGTCGCTCGAGTCCATCGTCCCCGCTTTCATCATCCTGATCGCGTCGTTGTCCTTCCACGAGGCCGCGCACGCGTGGGCGGCTGACCGTCTGGGCGACCAGACCGCGCGACGATTGGGGCGGTTGACGTTGAACCCGCTGGCCCACGTCGACTGGATCGGCACAGTGATTTTTCCCCTGGTGGGCATGTTGTCGGGCCTGCCGTTGATTGGGTGGGCCAAGCCCGTTCCCGTGGACGTGAGAAACCTCAGGGCACCGCGGCGCGACTTCGCCCTGATCGCACTGGCGGGCCCAGCCAGCAACATCGTGCTGGCCGTGGTGGCGGGTGTGTTCTTGAAGATGCAGGGCGGGTTGGTACCCGATGGCGGTGCTACGGTGTTGACCGGGGCTCTGGCGTTGGCGGTCTTCCTGAACGTGTTGCTGGCCGTCTTCAACATGTTGCCGGTCCCGCCTTTGGATGGCGGGAATGTGTTGGCGGGCATCGTGCCTGAAGCGGCGGCTCGACTGATCGATCGGTTGCGCCCCTATGGATTTTTTCTGCTGTATGCGTTGCTGCTTCTGGGGGTGCTGGACCTCTTTGTGTGGCCGATTCAGCGGATGTTGGGAACGTGGCTCCTGTGACTTCAAAAAAACGCGTCGTCTCTG
Organism: Acidobacteriota bacterium; assembly: GCA_013203475.1. Classification (GTDB taxonomy): domain Bacteria; phylum Acidobacteriota; class Vicinamibacteria; order Vicinamibacterales; family SCN-69-37; genus SYFT01. The sequence continues at coordinate 10,572 of JABMNV010000154.1, read as the reverse complement.
GAATGCGCCCGACCGGTCGCTTGCATCTTGGGCATCTTGTGGGCGCGCTGCAGAACTGGGTGGCCCTTGAGCGGGAGTATGACTGCTACTACTTCGTTGCGGACTGGCATGCCCTAACCAGCCACTACGCGTCCACGGGCGACATCGTCAGCGACGCACTCGACAATGTGGCCGACTGGATTGCCGCCGGAGTCGACCCCGAACAGAGCACCTTGTTTGTGCAATCGATGGTGCCCGAACACGCCGAGCTCTATCTGCTGCTGCAGATGGTCACGCCCATTTCGTGGCTGGAGCGGGTCCCGACGTACAAAGAGCAGATGGAACAGCTCGCCGAGAAAGACCTGTCGAATCTCGGGTTTCTCGGGTATCCGCTCCTGCAGACCGCAGACGTGATCATCTACGACGCGCACTGTGTCCCGGTCGGCGAGGACCAGGTGCCGCACCTGGAACTGTCGCGGGAGGTGGTGCGCCGATTTCACAACTTCTTCGGCGACGTCTTTGTGGAGCCGCAGGCCTTGCTCACGCCGACGCCGAGACTGCCCGGCCTCGATAATCGCAAGATGAGCAAGAGTTATGGCAACACGATCGATCTGGCCGATACCGCCGAAGACGTAGTGAAGAAGGTGCGCCAGATGTATACCGATCCCAAGCGTGTGCGGGCAGATATTCCAGGCACCGTGGAGGGCAATCCCGTGTTTGTGTACCACGACGCGTTTAATCCCGACCGCGCAGAGGTCGACGATCTGAAAGCGCGCTACCGCGCGGGGACGGTGGGTGACGTGGAGGTGAAGCTCAAGTTGGCGGCGGCCGTCAATGCCATGCTCGACCCTCTCCGTGAGCGCCGAGCGCAGGCGTTGGCTCGCCCCGGCTACCTCCGCGACGTTCTAGTCGAAGGTTCGCGCAAGGCCCAGCGCGTGGCGCAGGAGACGATGGCGCGAGTGCGAGCGGCGGTGAAACTTGACTACTAATCGGACGTTTACCTCGGCGGACGCCCCGGCCGACTTCGAGTCGGTGGTGCAGGCGTATCCGGTACGCCTTGAAGTGTTCGAGGGGCCGCTCGATTTGCTCCTGCATCTCATCAGGAAACATCAGCTCGATATCTACGACATTCCCATTGCGCTCATCACGCGGCAGTACCTCGACTACCTCAATCTGATGCAGGAACTCGACCTCGATATCGCCGGAGATTTTCTGGTGATGTCGGCGACGTTGATCCACATCAAGTCACGGACGTTGCTGCCTCGGCCGGATCCGACCCAGGACGATCCGGAGGAGGATCCGCGCGAAGCGCTCGTGCGACGTTTATTGGAGCACCAGCAGTTCAAGGCGGCCGCCGAACTGTTGCACGATCGCGAGATCCAGCGCAGCGCCCAGTGGGGACGCCCTGATGGCAGCGTGAATGAGGCGGTGGGGGGGGATCCCCCCGAACCAGAGGTGGAAATCGACCTCTTCAGCTTGATGGCGGCGTTTCGTCAGGTGATCGAGCGGGCGCGCAAGCGGCCCCAGATGTACTTGCCGGCGGAATACATTTCATTAGAGAGTCGTATTGCGTTGCTGATGGACCGGTTGTCTACGACGGACGCGTGCGGCTTTGAAGAATTGTTTGCCGACGTCCAGACCAAACCAGGGATTGTCGTGACGTTCCTGGCGCTGCTGGAGATGATTCGCCTGAAACTGGTCCGAGTCTTCCAGCAGGGCAACTTCGGGGCGATTCGTGTCTATAAGCGCGAGGCGCCAGAGGGCTCGCCGGATTTTGTGCGCGAGTGAGGTGAGGCACTATGTGTGAACTAAAAGCCATTGTGGAGGCCTTGATCTTTGCGTCGCCCGAACCGGTGACCCTCAAGGCTCTGGCAAAACTGCTCGACGGCGAGCCCAGGGAAGATATTGAGGCGGCGATCGCGGCGGTCAAACAGGAGTACGAGCGCCCAGGCGGACTACAGCTTGTGGAGGTGGCCGGCGGATACCAGGTCGTCACTCGGCCTGAGGTCCACGAGTGGGTGCGACGCCTTTTTCATGAGCGCACCACACAGAAACTGTCTGTAGCCGCGCTGGAGACGTTGGCCGTGATCGCCTATAGGCAGCCTGTGACCGCGCCGGAAATCGCTGACATCCGCGGTGTCAATACCGGTGGGGTTCTCAATACACTGGCAGATCGCAAGCTCATCAAAATCGTTGGGCGCAAGCCCGTGGTTGGCCGGCCATTCATGTACGGCACCACGCGCGAATTTCTCGAACGTTTCGGGCTCAATGACATGGACGATTTGCCGAAGGTGGAAGACATGTCCGACCTGCTCGGCTTTGACTTGCCGTTGGGGATGGACGAACCCGAGCCCCAGAACGAACTGCCCTTTGAGTTGGGTCCCGCTGTGGACGAGGTCGTTGGCGCCGCCGCAGCAACCGAGGATGTGGTCGTCGATGGTGTCAGTGACGGGCCGGGCGGAACCGAGGAGAACGATGAAGCGATCCACTAAGCGTCCGACCGCACGAGCTCCCAAGCGTCCGACCGCGCGATCCACCGGATCTGGCGGACCCGCTGGGCCCGGCAAGGCTCGTCGGCAGCCGCGGCGCCCAACGGCGAAGGCGACTCCTGTCGCTCCGACCAGACGTGGAGACAATGAGGGCATCCGCCTGCAGAAGCTGCTGTCGCACGCCGGCATTGCGTCACGTCGTGTGGCCGAAGAGCTGATTCTCCAGGGGCGAGTCGAGGTCAATGGAGAGGTGGCGGATGAGCTCGGCACGAGAGCCGATCCGGATAGGGACGACATTCGCGTCGACGGCCGCCGACTCAAGCTTGGCTCTGACCGCCGCTACTACCTGATGTACAAGCCGAGAGGCGTGGTGAGTACACGGTCGGATCCTCAGCAGCGCTTGACGGTCATTGAGGTGTTGGCCAAGGCGGGGATGAAGGGGTACTTCTACCCGGTCGGGCGTCTCGACTATGACTCGGAAGGGTTGATTATCCTGACGAACGACGGCAGCTTCGCCGAGAAGGTCACACATCCCAAGCATGAAATGGAACGGGCCTACGAGGTGCTGGTGCTTGGCTTGCCAGATGCACGCGACCTCGAGCGTCTCTCGCGCGGCATCGTGATCGACGGGCGACGCACTTTGCCAGCCAAGGTAAAAGTGATTCGAAGCTATCCGGACAAGAAGGAGCCACAGTCTCTGATCGAGATTGTGATTCGCGAAGGGCGAAACCGCCAGGTGCGCAAGATGTGTGAGCAGACGGGACACCATGTGATGGTCCTGCGGCGCACACGGATCGGCTCGATTACGGATCGTCGTATCAAGCCCGGACAGGTGCGCGAACTTTCGCCCGATGAAGTGCGCAGCCTGATCAAGGCGTAGTCACTTCAGAACCTGCGTCCAGAATCGTACCAGGGTCCACAACTCACCAGCGGTGACTGCAGGGGCGGCGTTTGCGTGCGAAATGGCCGGCGTGAGTAACCACGACACCTGCTCATTCCCCGCGCCTGCGAGATACGAGGCCAGTGCGGGTGTCTCGGTCTGCGGAATGACCGTATCGTGGACCCCGTGCACCAGCAGCACCGGAACGAGCGTCGCAGGCGACCGTTCAGGCGAGAGCGCGGGATCGCCGGCGGTCAACTCAGCGAGGCCCACCAGCCTGGGCCCAAGTCGCATCACGTCGCGTGCGCTCACATCCGCAATGATGGCTCGGGCGGGTTCCGGGAGCGCTTCTCCCAGACGTCGGCTCTCGGCAAAGAGCGCCGCGGCCTGTTCGGGCGCGGGGCCGTCGGCCACGGACGCATCGAGAAACATGCGAACGGCCTGCTCCAGGGGGGCGACCTGTTCGGCCGGCACGAGCAGGGGCAGAGTGCCCAGTAATACGATTGCCGCTCCGTAGTCATTGGCGGGCTGCACGGTGCCGTCCGGAAGTCGGCCGGTGCACAGGTAGTTGATCACTCGCGGCAGGTCGCCGTGGCCGCCCACTGAGATCACCATGTCGAGTCGGTCAACGAGTGCGGAACGACCAGCCGCGACGAGCGACAACCCTCCACCAAAACTCACGCCCACCAACGTGAGCTTCCGGTCGGGAGCAATGTCCCGTTGGTCGGACAGCCATCGCACGGCGTCCTCAATCATGTCGGTGGACCGCGGTGTCACCCGGAACTGACGCAGATCGGGCAGCGGAAGACTCAGGACGTTGATGCCTTCACCAGCCAGTCGTGTCGCAAGTCGGGTCAGTCTGGGTTCCTCCACGCCAGCCGTGTGCAGGCCTGGTACGACCAGGGCCGTTCGGCGGGTGTGCCGCGCGGGGCGGTAGAGGCGGCCCTCGATGGCGCCGTGCCGCGTCGGCACAGACAGGTCTTCGGTCTCGACGCGCTCGACAGACACCGGGAGCCAGCGACGCAGCGCCACATCTTGACCGGACAGGTCGATCACAAATGCGGCGCCGGCAACGTATGGGGCGGCGGTCCAGGCCAGACTGAGGAGGACGACCACGACGCTTCCAAGGATCACGAACAGTCTGAGCTTTCGGCGCGGGGGCATGACGTGAATAATAGTGGAGTGTTGATCGCGATCGATGGACCTTCTGGAGCAGGCAAGGGGACGGTTGCCAGGACTGTTGCACTCCAGCTGCGATTTCGGCACGTCGACACCGGGGCAATGTACCGCGCTGTGGCGTGGCGTGCACGGCAGATGGGGGTCGATTTGACCGACGCCGAAGCGGTGGCGTCTGTCGCGGACCGTGCGGTGTTCGGCGTGAGCGAGCGCATCGAAATCGACGGCCATGACGTCACGACGATTATTCGCACCACCGAGATTGACGCGGCCGCGGCGATCATTGCCAGGCACGGCGAGGTCCGCCGCGTGCTTGTCGCGCGGCAGCGCGCCATCGGTCAGAAGGGCGGAGTCGTGATGGAAGGCCGGGACATCGGGACGGTGGTGTTTCCCCAAGCGGACGTCAAGGTCTACCTGGACGCATCGCCGGAAGAGCGGGCGCGACGGCGAGCGCAGGATTCTTCGCACGCCGCGGGCCAAGCCGGCGCATCCGTCGATGCCGTTGGACAGATTGCCCAGGCGCTCGAAGCACGCGACCGGTCAGACCGCACCCGTGCCGTCTCGCCGCTGACGCTGGCGGCCGACGCGGTCTATATCGACACGACCGGCCTGACAATCGACGCCGTGGTGTCGCAGGTCATGACCCTGGTCAACCGTCGTCTGCCTACCTAGCTGCTCTTTTTTCAACAACTTGCAGGCGGTCTCTTGGGGGACGAACCGACGGCCTTGGTGAGCGACGCCCTCCTGACGGGCGGTTTGACCTGTGGTTCGCAAGTGACGGATAATGTTGTGCTGTTCGCAATCCCGCGAGAGCATACCGACAGCCAGTCGAAGCTGGAAATTCGACACGCACGCCCGCGAAGGGGGCACCTGATCTCAATGGAAAATGTAGAAGATACGACGAAGACGACGCCCGTCCACACTGGACATAAGCCGAAGCCCGGAAATTCTGGCTTTTCACCCATGCACACCGACACCGACAGGGACCCGCAGGAATTTGCGCGGATGTTGGACCTGTACGACAACAGCTTCCGGAATCTGGCGGAAGGCGAGGTTGTCAAAGGCACCGTCGTGAAAGTCACGCCGACGGAAGTTGTGGTCGATGTTGGATTCAAGTCCGAGGGCGTGATTAACATCGAAGAGTTCATCGACGAAGACGGCCATGTGGCGGTGCAGCCCGGCGACATCGTTGATGTCCTTCTTGAGCGCACCGAGGACCGTGAAGGGTATGTCGTGCTGTCGCGCGAAAAAGCCGAGAAGATGAAGATCTGGGATGAGGTCGAGAAGGCCTTCCAGGATCGAAAAGTCGTCATCGGTCGCGTGATTGAGCGAATCAAGGGCGGACTCGCCGTGGACATCGGTGTTCGCGCGTTCCTGCCCGGGTCGCAGATTGATGTGCGTCCCGTCCGCAACCTGGATGCTCTCAAGGGCCAGGAACTGCGCATGCGCGTCATTAAGGTCAACAAGAAGCGCGGCAACATCGTGTTATCACGCAAGGCGCTGCTCGAAGAAGAAAACGCCGAAAAGAAGAAGGTCACACTCGACACCCTCGCCGAAGGCAAAGTCCTCCGGGGTTCGGTCAAGAACCTGACCGACTACGGCGCGTTCATTGATTTGGGCGGCATCGATGGGTTGCTTCACATCACGGACATGTCGTGGGGACGCGTGATGCATCCGTCCGAAGTGGTCAAGGTGGGCGACGATGTCGACGTGATTGTGCTCAAGTACGACGCGGCGACCGAGCGCGTTTCGCTTGGCCACAAGCAGTTGGTCCCGGATCCGTGGAGCAACGTCATGGAGCGCTACCCGGCCGGCATTCGGGTGACCGGCAAGGTGGTGAGCCTGACGGACTATGGCGCCTTCATTGAACTGGAGCCAGGCGTCGAAGGCCTGATTCACGTGTCCGAAATGTCGTGGAGCAAGCGCGTGAAGCACCCGTCGAAGGTGCTCAATCAGGGAGACTCGGTCGAAGCGATGGTGCTCGGCGTGGATCCAGCCGCGCGTCGAATTTCGCTGGGGCTCAAACAGGTTGAGAGCAACCCGTGGAACGAGCTCTCAGAGAAGTACCCCATTGGCGCAACGATTAACGGCAAGGTGCGCAACCTGACGGAGTTCGGCGCGTTTGTCGAAGTGGAAGATGGCATTGACGGCCTGATTCACATCTCCGACATGTCGTGGAGCAAAATCAAGCACCCGTCGGAAGTCCTCAAGAAGGGCGACGACGTGGAGGCGCAGGTGCTCAGCATCGACGCAGAGAACCAGCGCTTGTCGCTGGGCCTCAAGCAGTTGCAGACGGGCATCTGGAAGGAGTTCTTCGAGAAAAACCATGCGGGCGACGTCGTCGACGGCAAGGTCGTGCGTCTCACCAACTTCGGCGCGTTTGTCGAACTGGCGGAAGGTATCGAAGGCCTCATTCACGTCTCGGAGTTTGATGCCGCTGCTGGTGGCGAGAAACTCGAACTGCAGACCGGTGAGAACTACCAGATGAAGATCATTCGCCTGGTGCCAGAGGAACGGAAAATAGGCTTGAGCATTCGCGCGCTCAAAGACGAACAGTACCGTGCCGACTGGGAAGCCTACACCGACTCAACCGGGCGGCCGGAAGCGTCACTTGGCGATCTCTTCAAGAACTTGAAGTAGTCGCTTCAGGCGCGAGAACATAGGGGCTGTTGTGGCGACACGCCGCAACAGCCTTTTTTCTTGAGAACACTCTTGTTGAGCGACATGGCGCAGTCGAGACAACTATTCCCCGTGAGGCGCGCCACACGCTGGTCCGTGTCGCTCGTGGTGTGCCTTGTCGCGGGGTATGGCACGGCTGTCACCGCCCAGTCAGCCCCAGTAGACGTGCGAGTCAGCGCCATTCGGTTTTCGGGGAACGAGACGTTCGGTCCCAGCGTACTTCGGACCGTCATGCAGACCCGGCAAGGAGGCGCTGGCCGTGGTCAGACTGGAGTCCGTTTGATCTCCGTCGCCTGACCGCTGATCTCGATCGCCTTCGAGCCTTCTACGACGACCGCGGCTTTCCAACAGCTCAGGTGCAGCTCGACGAGCAGACGCTGTCTGAGGACGGGCGCTCCATCCGGCTCAGAATCGTGATTCAGGAAGGTGCACCCCAACGGATCGGAAGCGTCTCGGTGACCGGCATAGAGACGTTGCCAGGCGAGCTGTCGAACCCGATTCGTTCCTCCATCCCCGCAGCCGGTCTGGGACCTGGCGTGCGCCGGGACCGGGGCCAGCTGCTGATTGCGCGCAGTCGGATTCTGGGCTTGCTGCGCGACCAGGGTTATCCGCACGCGCGCGTCGAAATCATCGAGACCGCGTCAGACGCGACCACCATGGTGGTGGAGTTGCAGACCGTGTCAGGTCCGGAAACATACTTTGGCGCCATCTCGGTGGTGGGACTGAAAAAGCTCAAGCAGGTCGTGGTGTTTCGCGCGGTGACGTTTGACCCCGGCGACCTGTACCGCGAGAGCGACGTTAACAAGAGCCAGCGCCGACTGGCGAACTTGAGGGCGTTTGAGTTCGTCAATCTCACTCCACAGACCGAAGCCCGTGACGCCAAGGCCGACGTGCTGCCGATGACGGTGAAGGTGGCTGAGGCCCGGTCGCACCGGTTCGAGCTTCGGGCCGGGTACGGGACCGAAGACCGTGTGCATGGCTCGGTCGAGTGGCGCAATCTGAAGTTTTTCGGCAACGCCAGCCAGTTGGTGGCCACGGCCAATGACTCCACCGTCTTGCGCGGCGGCGGTTTCGGATACGAACATCCGTACCTCTGGCCAAGCGGCGGATCGCTCAGTGCGCGTGCCTGGGCGTGGTGGACACATGAAACCACCTTTACCTCAAGGAATGCCGGTGGTCAGGTGACTGTGCGCCATGAGTTCGGGCGGACCGGACCTGTGGGGCAGGGCGTGGTGAATGGGTGGGAGGTGGGCGGCACCTACCGCAATGAGCGGCTTCAATACGAGGTCACTGCCGCGGCGCTTGAGGATGTGGGGACGGTTGAAGAACGAATTGCACTGGGCCTGGACGCCGTGACCGGTCGGGGTGACGGGACCGTCGCGGCCCTTGAAGTGGACGTGACTCGGACGGCCATCGACACGCCGGGTGATCCGTCCAAAGGGTCGACCGTTGCGATTCATTTGGGCCACGTGGCCCCTTGGTTGGCCGGCACGTGTCGCTACGAAGAGTTGTTGGCAGAAGCACGTGGGTATGTGCCGATCAAAGGACGAGTGCGCTTGGCCGCCAAGCTTCGGGCGGGGACCCTCGTCGCCAGCGACACCTCAACGATCCCGTTTTCCGCGCGGTATTTTCTTGGCGGCTCCAGCAGTGTGCGCGGGTGGGGCCGTTATGAGATCAGCCCGACCAGTTCCGCCGGTGTGCCCGTGGGCGGCCGAACGGTCGTCGAGGCGTCAGCCGAGGTTCGGTTTCCACTCTTCTGGGACTTGGGCGGCGTCGTGTTCATGGATGCTGGTCAGGTCTGGCCGGGGCAGTGGCAGGTCAAGGTGAAAGACTTGCGGTATGCCGCCGGGGGCGGGCTTCGATGGCAAACCCTGATCGGCGTGGTTCGTGGCGACGTCGGGTGGCAACTTAATTCTATCACCGACCTGAGGATCAACAGCCAACTGCAGACGCGACCGTGGCGCATTCACTTGAGTATTGGCCATGCGTTCTAACGGCCTGCGCCGCGCGATGCGTTGGGCGCTCCGCAGCCTCGTGCTGCTCCTGATTTGTGTGCTGGTCGGGTGGGGCCTTCTCGTGTCGCCGTGGGGCAAGGCCCAGCTCCGCAATCTTGTCGTTCGAGAAGCATCGTCGCTGTTCGATGGCGAGTTGACCATCGGTCGACTCGAAGGGTCGCTGTGGTCGTCGGCCACATTGGTTGCCGTCGAGGTTCGCCAGAACGGGCAGACGGTCTTGTCGGCTGACCGGATTTCGGCGGACTACAGCCTGCGGCGATTGGCCGCCGGCGACGTGGTCTTCGAGCGACTCGACGTGGATGGGCTCCATCTGACGATGGAGCAGATGGACACGGCGTGGGGCGTGCGTGGGGTTCGCCGCAGTGATGCGCCGTCCGTCGGACCGTCACCGAGTGTGTACCTGCCTGCACTACGTGTCACCGGTTCAGAGGTCACTGTGGTTCCGCCGTCGGGGCCCACGCGGACTCTGGGCGCTCTTTCACTCAGTGCAGCGATTCGGGTGGACGCTGACGCCATGACGGTGCAGTCTACGCATCTGCAGACCAACGAGACCACTGGTGGCCTGGTGGTTCAGGACCTGGTGGGGCGTCTCGTCGTTCGGAATGGCGGCGTGACGATTGAAGGCCTCAGCGTGGAGACCGCCGGAACGCGGCTGGCTACGCGCGCGACTCTGCAGTCTGAACACACCGAGGGCCACGCGGTGGCAGAGCGGTTGTCCTTGGCCGAGTGGGCGCCCTACGTGCCTGCCCTGGAAGGCTACGCGCTGCACCCGACGTTTGATGTGACGTGGAATGGCCCCCTCCACGCGCTCGAGATTGGGGGGCATATCGGCTCCGAGGCCGGAGATGTCGACGGGACGGTCACCGTCCGTCAGACAAGCCTGATCGAGAGCCTGGCCGTGGCCGGGAACGCACGCGTGACCCGACTCAATCTGGCGGTGTTGACCGGTGATGCCGACTGGGCGAGCCTGCTGGCGGGCGCCGTGACGTTTGATCTGCGAAGGGCCGCGCCTGGCGCTGGGTTTCTCGGTACATTTGATGTGCGCCTGCGTGAGGCTGGATTGTTCAACTACCAGACTGGCCCGTTCCGCGCGACGGGCACCCTTCAATCCGATGGCGTGACCGCAGACGTCGAGACCACTGCGTATGGTGCAACCGCCCGCGGAACGGTTGGCTGGCGTCAGGCGACAGAAGCCATTCGTGTCGAGGGGCGAGTGCAGAATCTCGACCTGCGACGCCTGCCGACGCAGGTGGGGGCGCCAGCGCTTGAGACAGTGGTGACCGGAGCTGTTCACATTACGGCCGGGCCCAGCGAGTGGGCCGTACAGGCGACACTCGATTCCTCTGTCGTGGAG
>JABMNV010000153.1 GCA_013203475.1 Acidobacteriota bacterium | reverse complement strand
ATGTTGAGCTGGTCAATCTCGGCCGGCTCTATGCTCATCACAGACCACGCGATGGCCACCGCCGTGATTTCTGCAGATAACCGCTCACGCGCCAGCGCCGAGAGCGCTTTGGAATCGGCCAAGCTGGCGATGTGCCGTGCGGGGTCCAGGATGACCGCTGCCGCCACGACCGGACCAGCGAGACACCCCCGTCCCACCTCGTCTACACCGGCCACATGGACGATACCCAGACGTCGCGCGGCGTTCTCAAACGCGCGCGACGCCCTGGTCCTCGCCATACTGCCTGCGCCGACTACGGCTTACGCCGCTTTTCCTTCATGCGCGCGGCCTTCCCGCGCAGCTCACGCAGGTAGTACAGCTTGGCCCGCCGGACCACCGCACTCCGCACCACTTCGATCTTGTCGATCGTCGGCGAGTGCAGCGGGAAGATGCGTTCAACTCCCTGTCCAAATGACACCTTGCGCACCGTGAACGACGCGTTCGAGCCGCCACGATGCATCCCGATCACAATGCCTTCGAAAATCTGTATGCGTTCCTTCTCGCCCTCGCGCACTTTCACGTGCACACGCAAGGTGTCTCCCGACCGTATCTCGGGTCGGTCTACCAACTGGGAACGTCCAATCATCTCTACCGCGTTCATGAGCTATGCTCCTTTACCTTTCACTAACACTTGCGCCAACGCGTCGCGTTCATCCACCGACAACGCCGAAGTCTCCAACCGTCCGAGCAGGTCCGACCGTCGCGTCTGGGTGCGTGTCACCCGCTGCTGCGCCCGCCACTGCTCGATCGCCGCGTGATGGCCGCTCACCAACACATCCGGCACGGCCCTCTCCCGAAACACTGCGGGCCTCGTGTAGTGCGGGTGATCAAGCAGCCCGCGCACAAACGAATCCCCTTCAACTGACGACTCGTCCCCGACCACACCGGGGATTAACCGCACCAGCGCATCAATGAACACCAGTGCCGGAAGCTCGCCGCCCGTGACGACGTAGTCCCCAATCGACACCTCATCAGTGACGAGCGCATCAACCACACGCTCGTCAATCCCCTCATACCGCCCACACAAGACGACCAGTCGCGACATCCGACTGAACCGCTCAGCCGCGTCGTGCGAGAGCGTTTTCCCCTGCGGGGTCATCAGCACCACCGCCTCGGGAGCTCCTCGCTCAACCGCAATCGCCTCCACGGCCCGAAACAGCGGCTCAGGCTTGAGCACCATCCCCGGTCCACCCCCATACGGGATGTCGTCCACCGTACGATGCCGGTCCGTCGTGTAGTCGCGCAAGTCGCGCGCCTTGATCTCCACCACGCCCCGACTGCACGCGCGGCCGACGACGCCCTCGGCCACCATCGCGTTGATCATCGCGGGAAAAATCGTCACGACGTCAATCGTCGTCATCGCCCTTATCCCGTGGACGGTTCACGTCCAGCAGCCCCTCGGGCGGGTCCAGCCTGATCCGCTTGCCCACCACATCGACCTCTGGACAGATGGCCTTGACCAACGGCACCAACACTTCCGAGCCGCCGTGATCAATCCCGAGCAGCGCCCCGCCTGCTGCGGTATACACCGCCTGCACTCGCCCGATGTCCTCACCCAAGGTCGTCTGCACCAGACAGCCCACCAAATCGTGCAGGTAGTACTCGTCCGAGCCGAGCGCCATCTTGGCATCCTCAGGAATGCGTAGTTCCTTCCCTCGGAACATCTCGGCGGCTTCAATTGAGGTCACCCCCTCAACACGAATCACCCACCGCGTCCCTTGTTGCCGTCCCTCACACACCGTCACGGCGCTCGCTTCGCCGGCTACCTCGCGCCACACCTGCGCGCCCGGCGCGAAACGTGCCGCACCGAAATCCGTGTCCGGCTCGACCACCATATGGCCCCGAAGGCCGTGGGGTCGCGTCACCCGCCCCACCAGCATCATCGACGCCCACGTCACCGCTGGCTCCGTCTAGTCGTCGCGAAAATCAACGCTGACCCGCAGACCGTCGAGTTCACCAGCCGCCGACGCCAACGTGCGGACCGCTGTCGCGGTCCGACCCTGGCGACCGATCACACGACCTAAGTCGCCCGGTGCCATCATCAACTCCACGACGGTGTCGCCCCGGCGCTCGTACTCTGCCACGTCCACTTCCTCGGGCCGGCTCGCCAACGCTCGCGCGACCACATCCACCACGTCGCGCGCGCGGCTCATAATGCGGCCGCGTCGTCGGTCGGACTGGCCGGAGCCACCTGAGTCTCGGGGGCCACCGGGACCGCCAGGGCCACCGGTTCCGTCGAGTCAGCCGAGTCAGTCGCCGGCGCAACGGGCGCACGACTGATCAGCGTCCGCAACGTGTCGGACGGCGTCGCACCAGTCGACAGCCAATGCGCATAGCGCTCGCGGTCAATCACCAGCGTTTCCGGCGTCGTCCGCGGATTATAGTGCCCCAGAATTTCAATAAACCGTCCATCGCGGGCCGCGGCCGACTCGGTCACCACAATCCGAAAAAAGGCTCGATTTTTTGAACCGGCGCGCCGCATACGAATCATTACCATACTGTCTCCTCTACCCCTGCCCGACGCGGCTCCCGCGTCCTGCTCACCTTCTCCCGTGCGCAGCGGCTATTTGCCGCGCAGCATGTTCGTCAAGCGCTCCTTGCCTTTGCGCCCGCCTCCCACACCGCTCATCGTCTTGAGCATCTTTCGCATCTCGACGAACTGCTTCAACACCCGATTCACTGCTTCCACCGTCGTACCGCTGCCGCGCGCGATGCGCTTGCGGCGACTGCCGTTGATCACCTGGTGGTTCTGGCGCTCCTCCATCGTCATCGATCCGATGATGGCCTGCACGCGTCCCATCTGCTTCTCATCCACCTGGGAGCGCTGCTGATTCAGCTCTTTCATCCCCCCCAAGCCGGGAATCATCCCGAGCACCTGATCCAGCGGCCCCATCTTCGTGATGGTACGGAGCTGGTCCGAGAAATCCTCCAACGTGAAGTCATCGAGACGCGTCTTCTTCTCGAGCTTCTCGCGACTTTCATCATCAAGCGCCGCTTCCGCCCGCTCGATCAGTGTGAGGACGTCGCCCATCCCCAGCATCCGTGACACCAGCCGGTCCGCGTGGAACGGCTCCAAATCCTGCGGCCGCTCGCCGACCCCAACAAAGGCAATCGGCACGCCCACCACGCCCACCACCGACAACGCGGCTCCGCCACGCTGGTCGCCGTCGAGCTTGGTCAGGACCACACCGGTCACGCCTGAGCCCTTCGCCCCCGTCCGCGCGTGAAACTCACCCGCGCTCCGAATCGCGTCCTGCCCCGTCATCGCATCCGCGACATACAGCAGGTCGGTCGGTTCCACCGCCCCGATGATGGCGTCCAATTCCGCCATCAACTCGTCGTCAATGTGCAACCGCCCCGCGGTGTCCACAATGAGCGTGTCAAACCCCAACTGCCGCGTCGCAACCAACGCCCCCGAGGCGCGCGCCACCGGATCGAGTTCCCCCTCGGGATCGTGGACCCGCACGCCCACCTGTCTCGCCAACACCGACAACTGCTCAATGGCGGCCGGCCGCCTCACGTCAGTGGACACCAGCAGGGGATGTTTCCCTTGCTGCACCAGCCAACGCGCGAGCTTGGCAGAGGTCGTGGTCTTTCCCGACCCCTGCAACCCGAGCATCAGGACTACGCGCGGCGTACGCGTGGTCTCAACCAGCCCCCCGGTGACATCACCGAAGAGCGCCAGCATTTCGTCGCGCACAATCCGCACGACGTGCTGGTCAGGCGACAGACTGCGGAGCACGGCGTCGCCCACCGCTTTGGCGCGAACCCGGTCGATAAACGCCTTGACGACTCGGAAATTGACGTCCGCCTCAAGCAGCGCGAGACGAATCTCCCGCAGCGCGGCATCAACACTCGCCTCGGTAAGGCGAGCCTCACCCCGAAGCGACTTAAAGACGTCTTGCAGCCGAGTACTGAGCGACTCCAACATACCGTTCACGACGCTGGACCGGCCTCGGGGACTTGCCCCTATGACGCTAACCGGTTCAAGCGCAAACAGTTATCTTAGGCCAAGGGGCCTGGAATCTGCAATCTCAAATCTGAAATCTCAGATCTCAGATCTCAGATCTCAGATCTCAGATCTCAGATTATTTGATGATTGTTCCCACTTCGACGTCGAAACGACGAAAATTCCTGTAGATGGCTCGCCCCGTGATCGTCGCCTGACGGGGCGTCGAGTATCGCTCGTTCATCAACACAGGCAACCAGAGGTCCAGCTTTGGCTGCCGCGCGTAGCTGACACCAATCACCGCGGTGGTGGAACCGGCGCTCACCCGCAGCTCGGTCCTGACAATTCGGCCGGTGGCTTCGTCGATCCAAAAGGCACCGGTGGCCGCGGCGTTATCGGGAGTCTGAATCATCCGCGGCAGCGCCCGCTCGTTAAAACGGATTTCACGCACCCGGCCGACGCTCACCTCGCTCATCCCGGCCCGCCTGAAGGCCGACCGCGCCTGCTGATCGGGCCGCGCGAACTGCAGCACCATCGTCGGCACGTTGATGGTCCGATTCACCCAGCCCAAGTTGTACTTCGAACTGGCATCCACGATCTGCTTCACCTGCTGGCGTGAGTCACCGGTGGGTTTGACAAAGAGCTCGATCAGGCGGTCAGTTCTCCCGCTCACTGGAGCGCTGTCGACCTCGAAGACATCTCGGAACGCGACCCAACCAGCCTCGCCGGCACTGGCGAGCAAGAAGTCTGACCGTAACTGCCGTGTGTCGGCCGGCAGCCCTCCTTGCGAAGCCACGGTCTGCTCATACTGCTCTTCGGAGACCACGGCTGACAGGTCACGCTCATACCGCTGCACGTACTGCCCCAACCGCTCGAGCAGGGCCGGCAACGACGTATCCACGGTGTCCTGCCCAGCGCTCACCGGTAACGCCCAGAGCGCCATCGCGGCCGCGCCCAGCAGCCCCGCACATACCGTCCGGATTGTTCGTGTGGTCATCCTGTCCTCAGACGGTCTTCAGTGTGTGCCCCAGTTTGTCCTTCTTGGCCTTCATATACCGCCGGGTAAACTCGGTGGCCGCAATTTCGATCGGCACCGACTCGACCACCGAGAGACCGTAGCCTTCCAATCCCACAAACTTCCGAGGATTGTTCGTCAGCAGCCGCATCGTCCTGACCCCGAGATCCCGGAGAATCTGCGCCCCGATGCCATAGTCGCGCTGATCGGCCTTGAAGCCGAGTTTCTCGTTCGCCTCGACAGTGTCCAGCCCCTGATCCTGCAGTTGATAGGCGCGGATCTTGTTGCCGAGGCCAATGCCTCGCCCCTCCTGATGGAGGTACAGCAGAATCCCCTGCCCTTGAGCCGCAATGGCCGCCATTGCCCTGTCCAACTGGGGCCCACAATCACACCGCGTCGAGTGAAACACGTCGCCGGTCAGACACTTCGAGTGCACGCGCACCATGATGCTATCGCCGCTTCGAATCTCTCCGCACACCAACGCCACGTGGGTGTGGCCATCGAGCCCCGACTCATACGCGTGAATCTTGAACGGTCCGTGCACGGTCGGCAATGCCGCCTCCGCGACCTTCGTCACGAGACTCTCGGTGCGCATCCGATACCGAATCAAATCGGCGATCGTGATCATGGACAACTTGTGTTTCCTGGCGAACTTGGTCAGCTCAGGCACACGCGCCATCGTGCCGTCCTCGTTCATGATCTCGCAAATCACGCCCGCCGGCGCCAAGCCCGCAATGCGCGCCAGGTCCACGGCCGCTTCGGTATGTCCTGACCGCACCAACACGCCCCCCGGTCGGGCCCGGAGCGGAAAGATGTGCCCAGGACGCGACAGATCTCGCGGCCTGGTGTCTTGGCCGATGGCCACTTCGATGGTCCGGGCGCGGTCGGCGGCTGACACCCCAGTGCTGGTCCCCACCCGTGCATCGATCGACACGCAGAACGCCGTTTCCAGTCGGGAGGAATTGTCACTGACCTCAAGAGGGATATCGAGCTCATCCAGGCGCTCGGGCGTCATGGCCAGACACACCAGACCGCGCCCATGTTTGACCATGAAGTTGATGGCATCGGGTGTCACCTTCGCCGCGGCCATCGTCAGGTCTCCCTCATTCTCGCGATCTTCGTCGTCGACGACGACGATCATCTGACCGTCTCGAAACGCCTCGACTGCCTGATCCACCGCTGCAAACGGCGTCCCGCGACGCCCTTTGGCCAAACGAAGGCTGGCCTCTTTCACTCGAACCTCCTGGCCGACTCCTGCGTCGGCACCACCTGCAATTCCATCATGCGGGCCACGTACTTGCCCAACACATCCACCTCAATGTTCACACCGGCGCCCGGTGTCAGCACCCCCAGCGACGTCTGGGCCAACGTATGCGGCACGATCTGGACGCCAAACGAGTGCTCGTCGAGGGACGCCACGGTCAGACTGATCCCATCCACGCACACCGACCCTTTCGAAATCAGATAGGGTTGCAGCCCTTCCGACAACTCGAACTGCAACCAATGGCACTCGCCATCTGCTCGCGCCGATTCGAGTGACGTGACCGCGTCCACATGCCCCAGGACAAAATGCCCACCCAGACGATCTCCGGCGCGCAGTGCACGCTCGAGGTTCACGGGCCTGTGGGTCGTCCAGCCACCGAGCGTCGTCACCCGTAGTGTCTCAGGTGACACATCCACCGCAAAGGTTGCGCCCGACTGCGCCACCACGGTCAAACACACACCGTTGACTGCGATGCTTTCGCCGATCGAGAGATCCGAAGCGAGGGATGTCTCAATGACCAGTCGCTGCCCGGACGCCACTCGTTCCACTGCAGCCACCTGCCCCATCGACTCAATCAAGCCCGTAAACATCGATCACATCCCGCAAATATCACGCCTGTCCCTCTACCAACACATCATCTCCTAGCCCGACTCGCGCCAGCGAGATCCGGGTCGAGTCGGACGCCAGCCGTTCTCGCACAGCCGACACCATCGGGACGCCATCCCCACCGCTGGCCAATGTCACCGGTGTCTTGAGCCACTGCACCCAATCCACTAGCCCCGCATCCAACCAGGCCTGCTGCAACCCCGGTCCACCTTCCAGGAGAAGCGACTGCACACCAGACTGTCCCAAACGCTCCGACACACCTCGCAAGTCTCGCGTGTCGTGTACGTGTAACTGGACCCCCTGTGCCGCCAACCTCTGATACCTGTCAGGCGCAGCCTGCACCGCTGAAGCGAGCACCACCATTATGACGGGCCCAGAGGACAGGGTCGACCAGACCCGCGCCTGGGTCGGCAGTCTCCCCTGCCAGTCAACAATCACGCGAGTGAGCGGCCGTCGGCGAAACGCCCCGCGCGCCGTCAACGCGGGGTCATCGGCAAGCACCGTTCCGGCGCCCACCATCAGGGCATCGATCCACGCTCTTTGCCGGTGCATCCAGCGATTGGCGCTCGCGCCAGACAGGTCAACTCGGCGACCCGCGAGCCCGACCAAGCCCTCCACAGACGAGGCCGTCTTCAAGATGGTCCAGGGCCGGCCTTGCAGCATCCAGGTCACGAAGGGAGCATTCTGTCGCCGGGCGGCGCCCTCACACACTCCGGTCTCCACCACGATGCCGTGTGCACGAAGCCAGGCGTGCCCTGCTCCGTTGACGCGTGGGTTCGGATCCTCAATCGCCGTGACGACCCGACGGACGCCCGCGGACGCGATGCGCTCCACACAGGGTGGCGTCCGTCCGACGTGACAACAGGGCTCGAGGGTGCAATACAGCGTGGCCCCACGGGCAGCCTCACGGGCCTCGTCCAGCGCCAACGGCTCGGCGTGCGGCCCCCCAGCCACGCGGTGCGCGCCCTGACCCAGGACGACCCCCTCGGGGGAAACAACGACAGCGCCGACCAGGGGATTGGGCCCCGTTCCTCCACGCCCACGTTCAGCAAGGAAGAGGGCTCGAGCCATCCAGTCGGCGTCTCTCGTGCTCGTCACCTGAGCTACTGCGCCTCAGAAAACATCGCGTCCACATAGGCGTCAGCGTCGAACGCCATGAAGTCATCAATGCCTTCACCCACGCCGACATACCGAATCGGAAGTTTCAAATCATGTGCGATCGCCACGGCGACGCCGCCTTTGGCAGTGCCATCCAATTTCGTGAGCACGATCCCGTTGGCGCCACTCGCCTGCTGAAACTCGCGAGCCTGAGCCAAGCCGTTTTGTCCCACCGTCGCATCAAGCACCAGCAGCACCTCGTGCGGCGCACCAGGCACCTCTCGCGAGACCACGCGGCGAATCTTGTCCAGCTCTGCCATCAAATTCGCACGTGTGTGAAGACGCCCAGCCGTGTCGACCAGCACGATGTCGCGCCCCCGCGCCTTGGCGGCCGTCACCGCATCAAACGTGATCGCGGCGGGATCAGAACCGGTCTTTGCGCGCACGAGATCGACGCCGGCCCGCTCGGTCCACACCGCCAGCTGTTCGACGGCTGCCGCACGAAACGTATCGGCGGCACAGACGAGCACGGAATGACCGCTGGCGCGATAGACATTGGCGAGCTTGCCAACGGTGGTCGTTTTTCCAGTGCCGTTCACGCCGACGATCAGGATCACGTGAAGCGGGGCCGAAAGCGCCTGAGGACGGGCGGCCTCCTCAAGAATTCGCCGCACCTCTCGGCCCACGCGGGCCGAGAGTGACCCCTGAACGTCGTTCCGAACCGCGGCGACAATCCGCTCGGTCGCCGGCAGGCCGACATCGGCAGCAATCAGTGCATCTTCGACCGCCTCAATCGTCTCAAGCGCGAGCGTCGCCCCCATCCCGGCCGGGACCGACGGCGCGTCCGCATCCACGCCCTCGGCACCATCCACGGAGGCAAATCGCTCTCGTATCTGCCCTGCCGTGCGCGCCAATCCTGCGCGCAGTCGGTCAAATAACGCCATGGCCTGCCATCACAAGTCCCTCACGGGCAATTCCAGGAATCCTGCTCGCCCCGCTGTGGGCGCAGCATCAAGCTGGCCACGGCCTCCCGTGGAGTCTGACGACCGGCCAGAGCCTCCGCGACTTGTCCCACGATCGGCAGCTCAACCCCGTGGCGCTGCCCGAGCGACACCGCCGCCGACGTCGTCCGCACGCCCTCGGCCACCATCCGCATGCCAGAAAGAACGTCTTCAAGCGAGCGACCACGACCCAGTTCAACACCGACCTGGCGATTACGGCTGAGCGCCCCTGTGCACGTCAGCACGAGATCGCCGAGCCCACTTAACCCCGCCAGCGTTTCCCGCTGCCCCCCCATCGCGCAAGACAGCCGGGAAATTTCTGCCAGACCTCGGGTAATCAGTGCGGACATCGCGTTGTGACCCAGACCGAGCGACTCGACGACCCCTGCGGCAATAGCAATGATGTTCTTGAGAGCCGCTCCGATTTCCACGCCAACGACGTCGCTTGATCCATAGAGTCGAAACACGGGTCCACGAAACTCGTCTTGCACTTCTCTGACGGCCGAGGGCTCCTCAGACGCGGCGACCAAGGCCGTCGGCAAGCGCCGGGCGACCTCTGCTGCAAAACTGGGCCCGGACAGCACCACGACAGGGTGCCGCCCGCCGGTTTCGTCCTGCAGGACTTCAGACATCCGCATCAGCGACTCGGCTTCGATCCCCTTGGTCGCACTGACCAGAATGGCCTCAGCCTGCAGGTGGGCCGCTGCCGCGCGCATCACGCCTCTCAGACCATGTGATGGCACCGCTACGATCACGTGGCGCGACCCGGCCAACGCCGACGCCAAGGACTGCGTCGCACGAAGGGGTGCGGGAAACGTCACGTCCGGCAGATACGTGGGATTGGCGCGGCGTTCAGCCATCGCGGCCACCAGAGTCGGGTCTCTCCCCCACAGCGCCACGTCGTGCCCAACGCTCCCCAGATGGATGGCCAGAGCCGTGCCCCAACTGCCCGCGCCGAGCACCGTGGCTCGGTGCCGGTCTTGACTCGTTTTTTCGGACGCCATGCGCCCCATATTGTAGTCGTCGTCGGCTAGGTTTGGTCGGACAGGGCGCGTCGGACAAGGTCCAACGCCGTGTGGACAGCCATCCGACGCACCATCGCCCGATCACCTGGAAACCTGACCGTTCGCACGACGCGAGACTCTCCAGGGCCGACCACGGCAAATACGACGGTCCCAACCGGCTTCAATTTGGTGCCGCCACCGGGTCCGGCAATGCCCGTGATTCCGACGCCGATGTCTGCGCCCAGCCGAAGCCGCACGCCCTCGGCCATCGCCAACGCCACGGGCTCACTGACCGCGCCGTTCGTCGCAATGAGGTCACCAGGCACACCGAGCGACTGCTCCTTCACCGCGTTGGAATACGCCACCACTCCACCGGCGGTCCAGTCAGAGCTCCCGGCGACGTCGGTGAGCGCACCCATCAGTAGTCCCCCCGTACACGACTCTGCGGCGGCGAGCATCAGCCCGCGCTCACGCAACCGCTGTCCCACGACCTCTTCGAGGCTGAGTCCGTCCACGCTGAACACGATCGGTCCCAATGCCATCTGCATGTCCTCGACCGCCGCAGCCAGGACCCGATCCAGTGTCACCGAGTCCTGGCCTTGCGCTGCCAGATGCAACTCCACCTGTCCGGACGACGCAAGAATGGTCGTGGTAATCGGGACGTCGGCATCACGCCACGGTCCATACACCGGCTGGGCTAGCTCGTCGACGTGTGACTCTCCTCGCCCGGCGATCTTCAGTACGCGCCGTCGGAGCACGCCTCTGCTGCCGCGCGCCTGCAGTCGGGGCACCACCTCTGCATCGAACATCGGTTCGAGCTCTCGTGGCGGTCCTGGCAACGCCACGATCACACGATCGCTCACGGGCATCCACAGGCCGGGGGCCGTCCCGCGTGGGTTCGGCAACACCGTCGCGCCACTCGGAATCTGCGCCTGCCGACCGTTGATGGCTGGCATCCGCATGCCCCGGCTGGCAAACCGCGCGGCAATCGCAGCCAGCACGGTCCCATCCTCAACGCTGGCCACACCCACAACCGCGGCAATCGCCTCGCGGGTCAGGTCATCGTCAGTCGGACCAAGTCCGCCGGTGGTCAAGACGACGTCGGCGCGATCCAACGCGCCACGCAGCGCCGATTGAAGCGCTGCGGGGTCGTCGGCAACAATCGCCTTGCCGCACACATCAATGCCGAGTTCATTGAGGCGGGCGGTCAGAAAGAGTGAGTTGGTGTCAGTGCGAAACGGCGTCAGCAGTTCACTGCCGACCGCGAGAATCTCGGCCGAGCGCAGCCGACGATCTACCACGCCCCGGGCCACCACCGCAGCAGCAGCATCATGAGTGCCAAGCCGTACACCCCGGCCATGAGGTCATCGGCCATGATGCCCAGCCCCCCATGGAGACGTTCGAACTGGCGCGCGGGAAACGGCTTGATGATATCGAGGACGCGAAACAACAGGAAGCCGACCAGCGCACCGGACCATCCCACGCCAGTCAGAAACAACGTCACCAGCTGCCCCGCCACCTCGTCGATGATGACGGGACCAGGGTCTTCACGTGCCAGGGCGGTTTCTGCCACACCCGCGGCCCAGATGCCCACGAGCGTAATTGCCGCTAGGAGCAGGCCTTGCGGCAGCGCCGACCAGTGGCGCGTCACCATGTAGATCGCCACGCCGACGGCCGAGCCCACGGTGCCTGGCGCGAAGGGAAAGAATCCCGCGCCACCCACGGTGGCGATCCCCACGCCGAGACGCGTCACACGCGCACCACACGCGTATGCGCCACGCGATCGTGAACCGCAAGTCCAGCCCCCACGAGTGCCGGCAGGAACCCTGCGCCAAGCGCCAGCACCGACGGCAGCGCAGTCACCGCGCGCACGACTGCCTGAGACACCGTCACGCGGTCGTTGATCACCGCGTCCAGTGACGTTCCCACGACACGAATGCCACACGCCATCTTGCCTACGGTCTGTCCATTCACGGCGGTAAACATGAGGAGGTATCCCACGACGATCAGCAGGAAAAACCCCACCATGGGCCACTTCGGAAGCACGGCCAGGTCGCTGATGGGCAGGCCAGCCAGCCGCATCGTGCACCACGTCACGACAATCGCAATGCCTCCCAGCAACGCGGCGTCAATGCAGGCCGCAGCCAGGCGCGTCCCCCCGTCCACGGGCTGCTGCCACCCGGTCGGCAGCCGTTCGGGAGTCGGTTCACTGGTCCACGCCGGGATCGGGGTCGTGACTGGCTCGGGACTGACAGCATTGTCCAACTCATCGAGCAAATCCGGGAGCAGGTCTTCCCCGGGTGTCCGCTCGTCGGGCGCTGACGCATACCTGGTTCGCAAGCGAGCGGGGTCAGCCGTCGAGCGACGAACAGCGATGGGAGCCCGGGGACGGCTCGGCACACGCACCAGCGGCTCCGGCTCGTCCGACTCGGACATGTCCTGCACAAACAGCGGCAGTTCCGACGTGGCAGGCATGAAGTCTTCAGGCGACAGCGCCACCGTCGTCGCGCCCCGCGACCGGCGCGGTGACCTGGCAGAAGCGACAGCGACCCCGGGGCCGTGAGCCGTGACTCGAGCGGGAACCGACACGGCGACGGCCCGTGGGAGAGCCGCAGCGTCCAGGGGCAGGTCAGCCAGATTGAACCCATTGTCGTCGGCGGCGTCCAACGGAAGATCAAAAGCGGCCGGCTCCTCGATCCGATCCAGATCAT
>JABMNV010000012.1 GCA_013203475.1 Acidobacteriota bacterium | reverse complement strand
CGAGCAATTCGGTGCGAGTATCGACCAGGAGATCGACGAGCCGGAGATGACGCGTGGTGGGGACAAGGGCGACTTGGCGCGGCGGAATGACTGTGCAAGACTTGCGTTTCATGGCGGCTCCTTCTGTGAAGCCTCGGCCTCGGGCTTAGACACCACTCGTGGTAGCACGAGCAGCGGGAGCCGCCGCTTCAAATGTCAACAATTATTGGGACATCCCCTGGACTTCTGCTCCTTGAGGTAGGCAGCAACGCTCGATGCGTAACACTCGAACGACTTTGCTTCATAACACGACTGGTTCAGAGCCGATCGGCGGGACTCCGAACGCCAAGCGCTCCTCGATTCACGACGTGCGTATAGATCATGGTCGTACTCACATCGGCGTGACCCATGCAACACGTCGAACCGCCACTGAAGACCTTCTGGCGGGTGACCGAGTCTTCGCGGGTTGAAGAACCACTCCGCGCTACGTTGCCGCGCTACGGCAATGAAGACAGGAACTGACCGGCGGCCGCACGAAACGCATCCGTCCACTCATGCCCACCGTCGAACCGCACAAGAGAATGATCGATTCGTTGAGACGCCAGGAAGCCCACATCGCGCGCCACCTTGTCCGCCGAATACCACTCCTCGCGGTCACCCACACCAATGAGCACTTTCGGCCAGGGGTGCAGTGACGCCACGTCGCCCTGCAACTCAGGGGGAATGTCGCCCGCCAGCGCGATGAGTCCGGCAGCAGGTCGCGCACCTGACAAGGCCGCGCGATAGGCCATCGCCACGCCTTGGGAGAAACCGATGTAGACCAGGGCTGGGTGCTCGGTGCTGGGTGCTCCGTGCGACGGGCCCAGCGCGGTGTCTAGCGCCGCATTGACGTACGCAATGTTGTCGGCGATCGCGAGCTCGCGATCTTCGCGCGTCATCCAACTCGACACCACACGCTGGTCGCCGCGAATGTAGAAACGATTGAGCGCTTGAATGGAAATCCTGGTCCAGCCCTCGGCGCCCGGGATCTGACGCAGCTCGGCCATCATGTCTTCGGCCGTCTGCGCGTAGCCGTGGAAGCCGACGAGCACGGACGAAGAAACGGCCGGGCCCCCATCAGGTTCGATGAGGACGCGGCCGTGAACGGTTGCCGGAACGTGGATCAAGTTATTTCACAGCCGAGG
Source organism: Acidobacteriota bacterium (assembly GCA_013203475.1). GTDB lineage: Bacteria > Acidobacteriota > Vicinamibacteria > Vicinamibacterales > SCN-69-37 > SYFT01. The sequence goes on along the minus strand of JABMNV010000012.1, from coordinate 39,787 downwards.
GCACCGCAAGCGTGACACCACTCTTGGCGAGTTCCTGACTCAGACTGGTCGCCTTCTTCAGGAAGTTGTTCAGCTCGGTGATAGCGCGCGGCATGGCCAGACGCACATCGTTGTACTGACCCATCAGCGAGTTGCTCGGCAGGTCGTAGAAGGCCATGACTTGCGACTTGACGGCTCCCGACTTCCCCAACACGTCGTCCGGATTCGCCGGCGCACCGCCGCGGCCACGGCCACCACCGCCACCGGCAGCGGGCGGCACTCCGAACTTCTCTCGCACCGTATCCCATTCCTGCTGCACGGCCGCGAACTGGGTCTTGGTCGCTGCAGGCACGTTCTCCATGCCTTCAATCTTGTCGACCAGGTCCGTTATCGCCGTGTGGAACGGCATGATGGCGTTGGCCGCATTCACACCGCGCGTCTGCATGTCGTGCAGATCCATGACGATGTCGTTGTAGCGCTTGCGCTGGGTATCGGTCAGTTGGTTCGCTGGGTCGAGCACCACGCGCATCGGCTTCACTCCAACGGAGCTGCCATCGACCATCAGCGCCACATTGTACGTACCCGGCAGCACCCACGGTCCAATCGATCCGCCACCACCGCCGCCGAATCCACCCCGACCGCCGCCGCCACCGCCACCGCCGTCGGGATTATCGGCACAGGGATCCTTCGCATCACTTCCCGGTGACGGAGGGGCCTGCGGCACTCCGGGCACCGCGCCCGGGCCCCGACCGCCGCCTCGTGCGCCGCCCTGACCTCCGCCGCCGGCACCCTGCCGACCTGCGCCGCCGGGCGCGGCTGGCGTGATGATCGCCGGCGCCGGATCCACGCGCATGTCCCAGCAGACGGTCTGAATGCCGGCCTGATTGCGATTGGCGGGCATGTCCACGGTGCGAATGGCCTTGCCCGCGGCATCCGTGATCTGCAATGACAAACTGCCCACCGGCTTCTTCAGGTGGAACTGAATGACTGCTTCCGTCGGTGGGTTCTCGCCTATGAAGACGTTGTGGCCCCAGAACTCGTCGTTCTGGTGGTCCTTCCCACGCCACTGCAGCGCAGGGCCAATCGAAAACAGCGTGGCATCAGACGTCGCTGCCTGTGCGGCCGCGTACTCCTGAATCGGTTCCAGGTGGTCAAGTATCCACACCGACCGACCGTGGGTTCCCACGATCATGGCGTTGTCGCGCGGGTGAATCGCGATCTCGTCAATGCGCACCGTCGGCAGGTTGGCCTTGAGCGGCTGCCAGCTCTTCGCGCGATCCATCGACAGGAACAGGCCCGCTTCGGTTCCGATATACAGCACGTCTGCGTTCTTCGGATCCTCAGTCAGCGTCTTCACCACTTCGCCGCTCAGGTTCGCGTTGATCGAGGTGAACGTCGCACCGAAGTCGTGGCTCACCCACATGTAGGTCTTACGGTCATCGATGCGATGCGCGTCCACGGTGACGTACACCGTGCCGGCGTCGAACCGCGACGGCGCCACTTTGGACACCCATGCCCCGGCCGGGAAACCTGGAATGTTATTGGTGATGCGCGTCCACGTCTTGCCCATGTCCTGCGACACACTGACCACACCATCATCAGTGCCCGTGTAGTAGACACCGGCCTGCTTGGGTGACTCGGCCAGTGTCACGATCGTGCCCCAGCTTGTAATGCCGTCGTTGCGCGCGATACGAATTTCATCGCCACGCTTGCCAAAGATGGCGATCTCGTCGCGATCGGTATTCGTTGTCAGATCGGGACTGATGACCGACCAGGAGTCGCCGCGATCGCTGGACCGGAAGACTTTGTTCGCTGCGGCAAGGATCGTCCCGCTCTCGTTCGGCGAGAACACCAGCGGTGTGTCCCAGTTAAAGCGGAAGGGCAACGCGCCATCAGCGGCTGGCGGGTCGGTATTGGTGAAACTCGGCCGGATGCCGGTGCTCTCACCGGTCACCTGGTTCTTGCGCGAGATGTTGCCGTTCTGCGATTCGCTGAAGACGATGTTGGGGTTGTTGGGGTCCACCAGGACCACGAAGCCGTCGCCGCCCTGCACCTGATAGAAGTCGCTGTTCAGAATGCCGCGCGTGAACCGGGTGGCACTCGGCCCGCACCAGTTGTAGTTGTCCTGCAAGCCGCCGCACACGTTGTACGGCGTCTGCATGTCGTAGCTGACGTGGTAGTAGAGGCCCAACGGCAGGTTATTGTGCTGCGTCCAGGTCTTGCTCTGGTCGTACGTCACCGCCACGCCACCGTCGCCGCCAATCAACACGTGATCGGAATTCATTGGATCGATCCAGAGCGCGTGGATGTCGTCGTGAATCGCCTGCGCGGCGTCCGTCACAAACGACCGGCCACCATCGATGCTCATGTGGACGCCCACACCGCCCATGTAGACCACGTCTGGATTGTTTGGATCGACGCGCACCTGGCTGAAGTACATCGGCCGGGGATTGACGGTCGAGACCTGCTTCCACGACTCACCGCCATCGTCTGACCGATAAAGACCAGTCGGGCTTTGCTCTGCCGGTGCACCACCACGACCGCCGGCCGCTGCGCCGCCACCACCGCCGCCACGACCACCGCCGCCGGCTGGGCCCTCTGCTTCGATCAGCGCATAGACCGTGTTGGCCGTTGGACGATAGACGTCAAGTCCGATCCGACCCATGTCGACGGTCGGCAGTCCGCCTTCGAGACGCGCCCAGGTATCGCCACCATCGGTCGACTTGAACACGCCACTGCCGGGACCGCCGCCGTTCATGCAGCACTGCAACCGCCGCCGCTGATACATCGAGGCGTACATGATGTCGGGGTTGGCATCGGCGATGACTAAATCATTGGCGCCCGTATCGGCATCACCCGTCAGTACGGCCTTCCATGTGGTGCCACCATCGGTCGTCTTATACACGCCGCGGTCACCGCCGGGACCAAAGAGCGATCCGGTCGCGGCGACCAGCACGGTGTTGTTGTCGTCGGGATGAATCACGATTCGGTTGATGTGGTACGACTCGCCAAGACCCATGTTCTTCCAGGTCGCGCCGGCGTCGGTGGACTTCCACACGCCGTTACCCCACGACGAGCTCTGCCGGTTGTTCGACTCGCCGGTTCCAATCCAGACCAGATTCGGGTTCTTCGGCGACACCTCGACGGTGCCGACGGACATCAGGCCCTGGTCCTGGAAGAGCGCGTCGTAGGTGGCGCCGTTGCTGGTGGTTTTCCACACGCCGCCATGCGCCGTTGATACATAGAAGACCGCCGGATTCTTGTCGTAGACTGCGAGGTCCGTGATCCGGCCCGACATTGTGGCCGGCCCAATTGAGCGGAAGTGAAGGGAATCAAACGGGTCCCCCATCTGGCCCGCCTGGGCCGGTGCCAGGGGCGGAGCCGCCGACAAGGAACTACGAACAGTCCCGGAGAATGCCACGCCCATCACAAGCGCGGCGAATCCAACAATACGTAAATGCCTCAACATTCAACCTCCCACCGCGGAGCCACTGGGGCCATGAATAAAGCTCGTCGGCGGGGCGAACGCCCACGCCCGACACATAAGATGCGGCGCCAGATTATAGCGCGGCGGGTATGATCGTTGAACCATGACCACCGTCGCCAATGCCAGCTCCAAACGCCTGAGAAACCGCACCGAGACCCCTGTGGAATACACCTGGAACCTCGATGACATTTACACGGGATGGGACGAGTGGGAGGCCGACCGGACGCGCCTTGACGCCAGAATCACCGAATATGCGGCGCTAAAGGGCACATTGAGCCAGGGGCCGTCACAGCTGTTGGCCGCATTTGAGCTCAGCGACGCGCTGGGTCAGCTCGCCCATACCGTGTATTTCTTCCCATCGCTGCGGTACGACGAGGACCAGCGCAACAACGACATCAACGCCAAGCGCCAGACCGTGGAGGCCCTGTTTGCGCGCTGGCAGCAAGCGACGTCGTGGTTCAGCCCTGAACTGCTGGCCGTTCCGCTGGAAACTGTACGTACATGGATAGACACCAATGCGGAACTGGGGCTGTATCGGTTCGCCATTGAAGAGGTGTACCGACAGCAGGAGCATGTGCTGGACGAATCTGGCGAACATCTGCTCTCGCTGGCCGCCCGGGTCACTTCCGCGGCTTCTGAGACGTATTCAGCCCTGTCCATTGCGGACGCCAAGTTCCCAGAGGTCACGCTGAGCACGGGTGAAACTGCGACGATGTCGTACGGCCAGTATCGGGCCGTCCTGGCGACAAACCGCAACCAGCAAGACCGCCGGACGGCTTTTCTGGCGCATTACGGCACGTACGCCGCCAACATCAATGCCTACGCGTCGCTCTACCACTCTGTGTGTCAGCGCGACTGGTTCGCCGCGCGCGCCCGTGGCTATTCGAGCACTCTGGAATCAGCCCTGCACGGCAACGCCATTCCCGTCGCCGTCGTCGAAACGCTCATTTCTGCCGCACGGGCCGGTGCCGCGCCGTTGCAGCGGTACCACCGACTCCGCCGCGAGCGACTCAAACTCGACAAGTACTACCCCTACGATTTTTCCATCCCGCTCGACGACTGGGATCACACATACGACTACTCGTCGATTGTCGGGCCAATCGTGGAGTCAGTGTCCCCACTGGGAACCGACTACCAGGCGCGGATGCGCCGCGGCTTTGGGGGTCGCTGGATTGACGTCTTTGAGAATGAGGGCAAACGCAGCGGGGCCTACTCAGCCGGCGTCTACGGCAAACATCCCTACATGTTGATGAACTGGAACGACACGCTTGATGACGTGTTCACGATGGCGCATGAGATGGGCCACTCGATGCATACGCTGCTCTCGCACGAGACACAGCCGTTCGTCTACTCGGACTACACAATCTTTGTCGCGGAAGTGGCGTCCACGCTCAACGAAGCCCTCCTTCTGGACCACATGCTGGAACACGCCTCGGGAGGCACCGAGCGGGCCGTGCTGCTCCAGCACGCCATCGACAACATCACCAGCACGTTCTACACCCAGGTCATGTTTGCAGATTTTGAGTTGCAGGTACACCGGAAGGTGGAACGCGACGAACCCGTGACCGCTGACGTGCTAAACGCCATCTATAAAGAGTTGTGCGAGACCTACTATGGGGACGCCGTCGACCTTGAAGAACTGACCCCAATCACGTGGGCGCGTATTCCACATTTCTTCAACACCCCGTTCTACGTGTATCAATACGCGACCTGCTTTGCGTCCGCCGCCAAATTGTCGAAAACATTGACGGACGGCAGCCCAGACACCAGAGAGACCGCGCGCGCTAGTTATCTGACACTGTTGTCATCAGGTTCCAACGATCACCCCATGGCGCAGCTGGCAAAAGCCGGGGTGGACCTGTCGCAGCCGGAAACCGTCGCGGCGGTGGTGACTCAACTCGATGGGTTGGTCACATTGCTGGAAAACACCAAGGTCTGAGGCGTCCGCTCCGGGCCCGGATTTCCACGCGCTTGGATTCTCGATTCAGGCCACCGGATTCTTGAAAATGTGCATCGATTTGCACGCGCTCGAACAACCCAGCTAACTCGCTACGAACAAAGGGATAAGTCGGTGTTCAGGCAGTGGCTGGCGAGGACGGCTGCGTACGGCACGGCCTTTTCTTAAGGAAGATGGCGAAGGCAACACAAACCTATGGGAATTCTCGACAAACTCAAGCCGCAACCGCACTGGAAAAGCTCAGACCCCGCCGTCCGTTTGGACGCAGTCAAGGAGCTTGTGCACCTGGGAAATCAGGTGGAACTTGCGGCGTTGGCCGAGAGTGACCCGGATGCGAAAGTCAGACGAGCAGCGATTGAGCATCTAGAGGATTCGCATGTACTTGGGCGAGTGACCACATCTGACGCCGACTCCGGCGTTCGTGACGCCGCCGCCGACCAACTGCTCGCTCTGGCCAGCGACGTCGCGAAACCCGACCTGGCCCTGGCGGCGACGAACCAGCTGACTGACGGCCGGCGCCTGGCGACGGTCGCAAAGAGCTCGGGGCAGGACGCGGTGCGCGAAGCCGCCCTTGGCCGTATTTCTGATGATCGTTCGCTTGGTGGCGTCGCTCGACACGCAAAAGTCGAAAGCACGGCGCACGCGGCCGTCGCGCGGCTGACTGCAGCCGACGAATTGCTCGACACGGCACTCAACAGCGATCACAAGGCAGTGGCCCTCGCCGCGTTTGATCGTGTGGTCAACACCGACGCACCTGACGTGGCGCAACTCAAAGTGATCGAGGCAAGAACTCAGCAGAAGCCAGTGGCTCGTCGAGCCCGTGCGATTCTGCAGGCCCTCGAAGACGCGGAAGCGGCCCGCCTTGCGGCGGAAGAAGAACTGCGCCGACAGGAAACCCTGCTGTGCGGGGCAGTCGACGGCTTGACGGCTGTGACCGACCCCGATAGAACCGAGGCGGAACTGACGCGGCTGACCACAGCATTGGAAGCGCTGACGGGCATCACGCCCGAGGCGGCGAGCCGGTTCGCCGCCGGCGCAGATGCCGCTCGTGTTCGCATCGTGCAGCGTCGCAGCGACATGGAAGCGCAGGCCGAACAGACGCGACAGCGCGGGGAGGCCATCGCCAGTCGCGAGGCCCTTTGCCAACGCGTCGAAACGATTGAAGGCGAAGACATTCTGGAACAGTTGCACCCCATCGAAGAAGAATGGGCCCAGCTGACGCCCTTGGTCGGCAACGGCCCGGACGCCGACGCCCTCGCCTCTCGATTTACCCGAGCGGTCACGGCAAGTCGCAAACGACATTCACTCGGCACTGCTCTGGAAGAAACCCGCGCCTCGCTCGACACGTTGGTCGTCGAGGCAGAAGCCCTGCCCGCACAGGAAGATGCGGCAGCTGCTGTGGCACGTTGGCAGGCCCTTTCGCGCGACGCTCGCGCGCTTGTGGCCACGCTTGTCGACGCGTCGCGCCCTGCTCCTTACCTGGCGGATCGCCTGGCCGTCGTCTCGTGCGCGTTCGAGGAGCGCGAGACGGCGGCACGCGAAGAAGCGTCCAAAGCCAAGCTTGATCGGGCGGTCACACTCACGCGGTTGACCGAGCGCGCCAAGCGCTCGGCGGAATCAGAGACCATCACGCTCCGCGAAGGCGAACGCCTCCTCCGAGACGTGACCGCGGCCATCGATGGGGCCGCCAGCGGCGAGATCACCAAAGACATCAGTGAGGCACTCGCCGGGTTGCGCGCCCAACAGGAAGCCGTGGCGCCGCGGGTGAAGGAACTGCGCGACATGGACGAGTGGCGCCGCTTCGCCAACGCGCAACAGCAGGAACAACTCATCGCCATGGCTGAAGCCATCGTCGCTTCCCTGAAGGAAGACGAGGAGGCGGGCAAGATCACCGAGTTGGCTGTAACCGCGAAGGCTCTTCGGGAATTCCACACCCGGTGGCAAGAGGTGGCTGACGCGCCCCGACACTCCGCGCAGCGACTCTGGGATCGATTCAAAATGGCGACCGACTTCATCCGAAGCCGGTGCGAAGTCTATTTCGCCAAACTGCGAGACGAACGCGGCGCGAACATGGCCGCCAAGGCGACCCTGGTCGAAGAGGCCGAAGGTTTGGCGGACTCCACGGACTGGGCCAAGGCCGCTGCACGGTTCCTGGAACTGCAGAAGGCGTGGGAGGACACGGGCCCCGTGCCTCGTGAGTCTGCGCGCGATTTGGCACAGCGGTTCCGCGCAGCCTGCAACACGTTCTTCACGCGCCGGCGCGACGATCTGAACTCGAAGAAGAAAGAGTGGACTGAAAACCTTGAGCGCAAGGAAGCCCTGTGTGCACGCGCCGAGGAACTGTCCATGTCCACCGAGTGGGACACCGCGTCATCCGAGTTGAAGCGGTTGCAGGCAGACTGGAAGACCATCGGGCCGGTGCGTCGTAACAAGAGCGAAGTCATGTGGAACCGATTCCGCGCGGCGGCCGACACGTTCTTCGAACGCTTCCACAACCGACACCAGAGTGCCGCCCTTGAAAAAATCGCGGCACACGAGGCGCTTGTGGCTGCACTGGAAGGCCTGGCCGCACTCGAGGAAGCTCCGGATGACCTGGGCACTCAGGTGCAGACGCTGCGTACTGACATCGCGAAAACACCGCACGTGATGAGCGCCGAGATGAAGGTGCTGCACGGTCGCTGGAAGGCCGCGCTGGACACGCTTGTGGTCAAGTGGCCAGCCGCGTTCGCGGGCACTGACCTCGACCCGGCCGCAGTGCTGCTCCGCATGGAGAAACTGGTGGCTAAGGTCGAAGCGTTGATCGAACAGGAAAAGACGCCTTCGACCACGGGCAAGTCAGCCACCGAGTTGCTCGCCGAACGGCTGCGCTCGGCGCTGGCCAGCAATGCCATGGGCGGACGCAACGACGACTCGAAGTGGCGCGCCGCGGGCGAGGCCATGGAAAACGCGCAAGACGCATGGCAGCGGTTGGCACCGCTCACCAGCGAAGAAGCAACCGCGCTTGAGGCCCGATTCAAAGAGGCCTGCACGCGCGTCAGAGATCAGGTGAAGCTGCATGTCAGCACGCCTGTGGGTGGCCCCGGCGGCGGTTTCGGAGGAGGCCGTCCCGGAGGCCGTCCAGGTTCAAAGGGTCCCGGATCACGAGGTCCGGGCGCCCGAGGACCGGGCGGCCCCAGGGGCGCGGGTCAGACCGATCGCAGAGGCTCCCAACAGCCCGTAGGGGCCTGAGCGCTCAGGCGTTCAGCGCGCCCTGTAGACCACCTTGCCACCAACGATCGTCAGCACGACTTTGGCGTCCCGAATCTCGTTGTCGGGCACGGTGGTGATGTCTTTGGTGAGCACCGTGATGTCTGCAAGTTTCCCTGGCGCCAGTGACCCCTTCACCGAGTCTTCGAACCCGGCGTAGGCAGGCCACAACGTGTAGGACTTGAGCGCCTCAATACGCGACATCCGCTGGTCACCGAAAAACACAGTGCCGTCAGGCAACCGCCGAGTGACGGCTGCGTAGTAACTGGCGATCGGATCGACATCTTCCACCGGAGCATCCGTACCGTTAGTGACGGTCGCGCCAGACTTCATCAGCTTCTGCCACACGTACGCGCCTTCTTCGGCGCGTTCATCACCGAGCCGTGCGAGCACGTACGGCGCATCCGACGTGGCGTGCACGGCCTGCATCGACGCGATCACGCCGAGTTGTCCGAAGCGTGGAATGTCATCGCGATGAATATGCTGGGCGTGTTCAATGCGCCACCGAAGTTCTTTGCCGTCCCGGTTGTTTCGCTTGAACGTTTCCTCGAAAATGTCCAGCACTTCGCGGTTGGCACGATCCCCGATCGCGTGCACACACAGCTGATAGCCGTGGTCTATTGCGAACTGGGCGGTCTCCCTGGCTCGTGTGATGTCACCGGTATTGAGCCCCGAACTGCCGGGCATATCTGAGTAGGGCTGCAGCATCCACGCTCCGCGCGATCCCAGTGCACCATCGAGCGTGATCTTGATCGCCCTGACCGTCAGGTGTTTGTTGCCGTATTCAATCGTGCGTCCCTGAACCAGGGCCTCGGGACTGCCGCCGCGAATCATCACCCACAGCCGCGCCTGCAGGCGGCCGTCGTCAATCATGCGTTTGAAACGTTCTACGGCGTCAAAGCTCGAGCCGGCATCCTCAAAAGTCGTGATGCCCTTGGACAAGATTTCCAGGTTCGCCAATTCCACCACGCGTTCGGCCTCGGCCTCGCGCTCTTCAGGTGTCGGCGGCGGCTGACCAGTGCCTCGTCGAATCAGGCCTGAAGCCGTCTCACGCATCAGTCCAGTGGGATCCCCTGTCGTATCCTTGAGGACTTCTCCGCCACGGGGATTGGGTGTCTGCGCCGTGACATTGGAGAGTTCCATCGCCTTGGCGTTCGCAAACGATGCATGGCCACTGGCGTGGGTGAGGACGACTGGGTTATTTGGCGACACCGCATCGAGCGATGCGTGAGTCGGAAACCCTTCCACGTTGGGCGTGGGCGTGGACGTCCACTTCTCCTGATGCCAGCCGCGCCCGACGATCCACTGTCCTGGTCTGGCGTTGGCTGCCGCCTCGCCCACCATGGCGACAATCTCTTCCCAACTCTTGGTATTCATCAGCTCCAGGCCCAGCTTCGCCTGGCCGATGCCCGTAAAGTGGCCGTGGCCTTCGATGAACCCGGGCATCGCCATCTGGCCTGCCAGGTCGATGACTTCGGTCCCTGATCCGATGTAGCGCGAGATTTCGGCATTCGTGCCGAGCGCGACCACCGTATCGCCGTTGATGGCAATCGCCTCGGCGGTCGGCCTGGCATCATCGGCGGTGACGATGCTGCCGTTGCGCAGGACCATAGTGGCGGGCGCCACCGGCAAGCCTGCGGCGGGCGTCACCTGTGCCTGCGTACCGAGCGCGAGCGTACCAAGCGCCATCAGAACAACGGGAACCATGCGTGATCGAAGAGTCATAGCTGGAATACCTGTGAAAAATTGCCACTGAACATGCGCTGCCGGTCGGCAGCCTCCACCCCAAGGTCTTCGAGCAACGCCAACTGTGACTCGTAGATCGTCGCATGCCAGCCGCGCGGGAAGAAGGAGGAATCAGACCCGAACAGGATACGCGACGAGCCGACCGTGTCAATCGCCGTGGCCAGCACGTCACGCAGCGTCAGGCCCGGCTGGAATTGAATCCAGCGATTGGTGCTCGACGTGTCGAGATAGATGTTCGGCGCGATCGACGCGGCCATCATGGCTTCTCTGAATAGCCCCGCGCCAAAGTGTGGAATCACGACCGGCACATCCGGGTACCGCGCCGCAACGGTCGCCACGGCTAACGGGTCACCCAGTTGCAAATCAAATCGGCTGGGGAGTCCGAGCTTGCCGCGCACACCCAACATCAACAATCCGCAGTGCACGAACACGGCACATCGGTGAGCTTGGGCCGCGGCAAACACCAGATCAACTCGTGCGTCTGAGAGGGGCACGCCATGCATCGCCGGAAACAGACAGACCATGCGCAGCCCCAGGTTCGCAAACGCGTTGTCCAGTCGCTGCTCAAGATCTGGCGTGGCGGGATTGAGCATGAACGCACCCACGACCCGCGTGGGATGCCGCCCGATCGCCGTCGCCACGGCCGATTCATCTCCGGGCGTGCTCGCGATCAACACGCCTCTTTCTACCCGATGCCGGTCCCATTCAGCCACCCAGCGATCCGCCAGCGCCCCGTCGTCTCCCGGGGCGTCCCAGCCAAGGAGCGCCGGCACATCAATCGCGCCATCGCCGCTGAGATCGGGCAGGTCAATCTCCGGCAGTTCCAGGGCCAACGCACGATAAAACGACGACGAGAAGAAATGACAGTGAACGTCGTTCATGACTTGAATCCGAATCGTTTCTCCGCCAGGAGGAAATACGGCAGCGACAGCACCGCAAGGCCCGCAGCGATGCCGAACGCTGGGCGGAAGCCTATGTGTTGAATCATCCAGCCCACGACAGTGGAACCGCTACCGACGCCGGTATCGAATGCGGCCAGCATCGCCCCAAACGCCGCGCCGCGACGCCACTGGGGAATGCGCTTCATGATGTACGCCGTGTAGGCGGGGTACACCAGACCAAAACCAGCCCCGAACACCAGCGCAGCCAGCACGAACATCCAGCGGTACTGGGCGAACACCAGCAACGTCATGCCGAGGGCCGTCACTGCAAGACAGGGGATGAGCGCCCGTCTAGGACCGAAGCGGTCGAGAAATCGTCCCAGCGTCAGGCGGCCGAGCAGTACTGTGGCAGCCATGGACGTAAGGAACAGACTGCGCGGCGCTACGCCGATGTGATCAGCGAACAACGCGGAAAACGTCGTCAAAGCGCCGTAACCAAAGGCGATCAGGGCCATCGTGCCTGACAGGGCGAGGACCCGCCATTCGACCAACCCTTTGAGCGTGTTGACCCGTGACGGCAGGGCGGCCGCTTCATCACGGTCATCGGGCAGCCGCCAGGCGATCGCGGCCATGATCAGGTTCAGCGCGGCGATTTCGAGGCAGAGGGCGGTCCAGCCGTAGCTATAGACCCAAAACCCCAGCGGCGGCGCGATCGCGATCGAAAACACCGACGCCAGTCCCCAATACCCAAGCCCTTCGGCACGTCGATGCTCTGGAACCGTGGCCGTCATGTAGGCACCGGACGCCGAGAGAAGGCCCGACCAGAACAATCCGTGAAGCAGCACGACACCGAGCAACACCCGATAGTTCGAGATGAACGCGTAGCTCGTCGAAAACACGGCGAGCATCACACTGACAACGATCAGGACGCGGCGGTGACCGATCCGGTCAGCAATCTGCCCCGTCACCGGCGCAGACAGGGCCGATGCGAAGGTCAGGAAACCAAGAAATAGTCCTGCGGCAAAGGTAGTCCCGCCCAATTCGAGCATGTGGTACGGCGCGGCAGGCAACAACTGAAACAGCGACACGAACACGGTGAACGTGTAGGCGCACATGACGAAGAACCGTGGGGTGAACAGAGGTGACGACAAGTGCCCACAGTATAGAACTCCCGCGTTCAAAGGCGCGGCGACCGAGAATGCCGGAGGTATTCGGAGCCTCGAACCGCTGAATGCCAGACGGCGTGGCGAGTGACGAGAGAGTCTGCTGTCAGAACCAACGTGTGGCACACGTCGGGTCTACAGCAGCGCGGGCCTGGAATTCTCCCATCGTCATGGTCGGGAACGCCGCTGCTGGCAGAACAGGACTACCCCTCGCGCAACGCGCTGAGGGGATTGAGGCGAGCCGCTCGACGGGCTGGCAGCCAGGCGGCCAGGGCCGCGACCCCCAACAGCAGGAGCACCATCGCCGCGAATGTCACTGGGTCGGTCGGCGACACATCGAACAGCAGCGTCTGAAGATACCGGGTCACGAGCAGGGCGGCGGCGGCACCGGCAATAGTTCCAGCAGCGGCCCACAACAGCGCTGTGCCGATCATGTTCCTGGCGACACGCCCCGGTTCAGCACCCAGGGCCAGACGAATGCCGATCTCCTGACGTCGTTCTGCCATGGCACACGACAGCACACCAAAGACACCGATCGCACCCAGCCCGAGGGCCAACAGCGCGAACGCTCCAAAGAGCTGCGTCGCGAAGCGGCGCCGGGAATCGTTCTCGGCATACGCACCAGCCATGGTCGCCACATGGAGCAACGGCAGACTCTTGTCGAACTGCCAGATCGAGTCTCGCACCGCGGGCAGCGCACGCATCGGGTCGTCGGCCTTACGAATGACCAGATTCTGCCAGCTCATCCAACTCCAACTCGGATTGCGTTGCGCCAGCGATACGTAGAGGGCTGGAGGTGGTGGTGCTGCCAGGCCTTCATCGTGGGTGTCACCGACGACGCCGACGATTTCGTAAAACGGCTGGTTCTCGCGAAACTGGATGCGGGCGCCGACGGCCCCTCCGTCGGGCCAGTAGCCGATGTGCGAGCGTCTCGTTGATCGCCACCACCATCGGAGTGTCGGACCGGTCGGTCATCGCAATCGTGCGGCCTTCGATCAGGGGGATGCGCATGGTGTCAAAGAAGCCTGGCGTGATGCCCTGCAGGGGTGCCGGGTCCTCGCGACCACTGGAGTTAGTGGCCGGGCGACCTTCGATGGCGAAGCTGAACGTCATTCCTGCGCCGCGTCCTGGCGTCGCCGTCGTTCCGGCGGCGGCGACCACTCCCGGCAGTGCCTGCAGTCGCTCGCCGAGGCTCTCGTAGAACGCCACCTGGGCGTCGGCGTCCGGATAACGTGATCCAGGCAAGTCGAGAGAAACCGTCAGCAAGTGGCTCGGATCGAATCCATGGTCAACAGCCTGCAGGTTCCAGAAGCTCCGGGTCAGGAGTCCAGCCGACACGAGCAGGACCAGGGCCAGACCGATCTGGGCGGCGACCAGACCGTGGCGCAGTCGTGTTTCTGATCGACCGACGGTCCCGCGCGACGTCTGGAGCAGCGAGCGAGAATCGGCACGCGAAATTGACAACGCCGGCAACAGGCCAACCATCAGGGCACAAGCCATGGTGATCGCCATCGTGAAGCCGAAAACGGCACCGTCTATTCGGACGGTGTCGAGGAATGGAATGTCGGAAGGCGCAGCAAGGATCAGGGCCTGCAGGCTGGACGCCAGGATGACGAGACCGACCAGACCGCCCGCCAGAGCGACGACCACGCTCTCGACGAGAAGTTGGCGAACCAGACGCGCCCATCCGGCACCGATCGCGGATCGAACGGACATTTCGAGACGACGACGGCTGGCGCGCGCGAGTTGGAGCGTCGCCAGGTTGGCGCAGGCAATCAGTAACACAACAGCCACAACACCCATCAGGACAAGAAGCAACGGTCTGACCTCGCGCACGTCATCGGCGTGGGCCGGCACAACGTTCACGTCCCAGCCAGCCATATCCGCCGGTTGCTCCAACGCGAGCCCTGATGCGAGCGTCGTCATCTCTGCCTGGGCCTGCTCAAGACTGACGCCGGGGGCGAGACGTGCGATGACGTTGTAGTTGTGAGAACGAAACGAATCGCGATCTAGGGTGCTGAAACGCTCGGCGTACCACACGTCGAGCGCGGGCGAGGGAAACGCGAAACCGGCCGGAGCGACGCCGGTGACGGTCACCCGGCCACCCTCGAAGTTGAGTACGCGGCCGATAATCGCGGGATCGCCGCCAAACCGACGCTGCCAGAAACTGGCACTGATGACGACGTCGGTCGGCTGGCCGGCTGCCGCGGGTCCAGGTGTAAACCAGGCGCCCAGAAAGGGCCGCACGCGAAGCACATTAACGACTGAGGGACTGACCGTCGCACCGCTGACTTTCTCTGGCGGGCCATCGTCTTCAATCAGGGCCGTATCGAACTGAGACCGAAAGGCCCCAAGCGACTGGAGGGACGTTGCACGTTCCGACCACGCAAGGTAGTTGCCGGCCGACACGACATTCCGGGTCGGCCCCTGAGGAGAGTCTTCCCACACGCGGACGAGTCGATCGGAGTCAGGATACGGAAGAGGCCGGAGCAAGACGGCTTGGACAACGCTGAAGATGGCCGTGGTCGCACCAATGGTCAAGGCCAACGTGGCGACTGCGGCGAGGGTGGCGCCTGGGGTACGGGCCAGCAGACGAATCGAGTAACGAACATCCTGCCACGACTGGATCAGCCACCCCAAGGCCGAGCTGCGGGCAGCCCAGAGCTGACGGTCGGCAGCGGCGCCCAGTGCGTTCCGGCGTCGAACGGTGGCATCGAGTTCGGTCTGTACCTGCCTGACAGCGTCGGCGGTCGGGATGCCCTTCTGGCGGAGCTCCTCTTCGCGGGCCACGCAATGGTCGGCCAGTTCGTCTTGAATCCCGGCATCGCGACGAAAGTCACCGGTGACCTTGGGCAAGAGTTCTCGTACGCGAGCAGTCCAATCCATCTCTCAGCTCTCTTTCAGGCCAGCCACCTGATCGAGCGCGCTGACAAAGCCCCGCCACAGTCCCCGTTGGCCGGCAAGCACGTGCTCGCCTTCAGGCGTGATGCGGTAGAAGCGCCGCCGACGTTCTTTCGGGCGCTCTCGCCACTCGCCGGTAATCCAGCCGTGTCGTTCCATGCGGTACAGCAGCGGGTAGAGCGACGCCATGTTGAATGTGATGGTGCCTTTCGAGCGCTCAGTGATCAGCTTGCCTATCTCATACCCGTGACGCGGGGTTTCTGAGACCAGGGCCAGCACCAGCAAGGTAGCGCTACTACGTTTGAGGTCAGTGTCAGTTGGTGTCCAGGCCATATGTGTTGTGGCAACATATGCTCAGACGATTGGTCCTGTCAAAGAGTTCCGGCGCACCAAATGGCAGGGCTGCGGCGGGATCTTTGAGGTCGCGCTCGAGGGCCGGGTCGTCTTCTCGAAGAAGAAGGTGGGACGCTTCCCGCAGCACGACGAGATCCTGACCTCACTGCGGGCGGCGAGCTAGGGTCCCGGCTCTGTCATCCGATCGGCAGCGACGCCCCCGAGACCTGCCAGTCGCTCTGGCCAGGAACGGTCACGAATCCACTGCCCACGCGACGGACGGAGACCGAGCCGCCGTAGCGAAGATGTGGACAGCGACGTGCGATCGCCATCGCGGCCTCATACGACTCGACCCTGAGCGCGAACACCCCCACCGCAAAGTCAGCCTCCTCAACGAGGTTGGCACTGACTGTCGTCGGCACGCCCGAAGAGGCCAGCCGTTCGCCGGGTTCCCACCGCAAGTCGCCAGTCGCGAGCAGCACGTCGTCATCCGCAAGAGAAGACGTCCACGCCCAGTAGCGCAAGTGCGACAAACGCGTGCTTTTTCATAGAGGTTTTCCCAGTGGTTGTGTGTTACTGGGAGTTCGACGAAGTGCGCGGACGCTTTCTTCCCTGCTGCGCTACCTCGGCGTCGCACTGCCTGGGCTGTGAACGACGAAGCCGTGCGCCTTGGCCGATTGAGCCAGCGTCAGATCGTAGGTGATCATGTCCATGGAGGAGTCGTTCACGGCCAGGGCGGTCGCCAGATGAATCGCATCCAGCGTTCGAAGCTCCTTAGGCGTCAGGCCGGCGGCGGCCTCCAGGATCGCGGGCGTCACGTCAATCAGGACGATGGCCTCAAGCACGTCGCCCACGTGGGCGAGTTGTTTCTTGGTGAGCGACCGGCGGCAGGCACGGATGAGTTCGGTCGCACCCAGGGCAGAGCAGAGAAGGCCGGCGCGATGGGCCAGATGGTGTTCAAGCGCGACTGTCTCGGATTCGGCGACGACCAATTTCACAAGCGCTGAGGTGTCGACGTAGGCATACGGTGCGATCACCATCGATCGTCCCGCTGCTCATCGAGCATTTCGGACAGCGGCCGAACCAGCTTGACCCGCAACGGTCTGGGAAGGCCGTCCACGGATCGAGTCGCTCGGCGCGCTACACCTTCAGCAACCAGGCGCTCGATGGGGTTACCGGTCACATCCGGTGGCCGGAGCATCGCGACGACCTGGCCTCGCTCAGTTACCGTCAGGGCTTCGCCCTTCTTGACCCGATCCAGATACACACTCAGGTTTTGCCGCAGCTCCCGGACGCCGACAGTACTCATGTAGCACAATGTAGCACATCAGACACGCGCCTGATTGGGGTCGAAAATACTCACGTGTATTTTTGACAGCAGTAGAAAATAGTCCAACCTCTGGATCTTCGACGAGTCGCACAAGTACCGCCAGTGGCGCAATTCACCGGCAGTGGCCGGCTCGACTTCTATCGGTTTGGCGGCGACTCGCTGCAGGGCCGGTATCACTTGTTGCGGCTCCACCCGTTGTCGGTGGCCGAGTTGCGTCTGAGGTCCGCAGCGGAATTGAATGACCTGCTGACCCTTGTCGGATTCCCCGAGCCGTTCCTGGGCGGGCCTGATGTTGAAGCCAGACGCTGGTCGCGCGACTATCGCACCCGCCTCATTCGGGAGGATGTGGCAAGTCTCGAACGCGTCAACGACCTTGGCCACCTCGAATTGCTGATGCTGCGCCTGCCCGGTCTTGTGGGGTCGCCGCTGTCAATCAACGCCGTCCGCGAAGATCTCCAGGTCGCCCACAAGACGGTGGCCAATTGGCTCGATATCCTCGAACGGCTCTACGCGATCTTCCGCCTGTCGCCCTTTGGCGCTCCGCGCATTCGCGCCGTCAAGAAGGAGCAGAAGCACTACCACTGGGATTGGACGCTGGTGTCGAACCCGGGTGTGCGCTTTGAGAACCTCGTGGCATCACATCTGCTGAAATGGGTCCACTTTCGCCAGGACTCGGAAGGCCTCGATCTCGACCTCCGCTTCTTCCGCGAT
The DNA here is from genome assembly GCA_013203475.1 of Acidobacteriota bacterium. Classification (GTDB taxonomy): domain Bacteria; phylum Acidobacteriota; class Vicinamibacteria; order Vicinamibacterales; family SCN-69-37; genus SYFT01. The sequence goes on along the minus strand of JABMNV010000012.1, from coordinate 22,053 downwards.
CACGACCGCCGCGAGGTCGACTTCGTCGTCGTCAACGGCCGAACACCGGTGCTGATGGTGCAGTGCAAGCTTGACGACGCTGCCGTTGATTCAGGGTTGCGCTATCTCAAGGCCAAGTTCCCCAAATGCGAAGCATGGCAGATTCACGCGAATGGCACGAAGGACTACCAGACGGCTGAAGGCATTCGTGTGGCACCGGCGATGACGTTGTTGAAGACGTGGGTGTGAGCCTGACCCGATCTGGGAGACGATTCGGCCGCAGCGCTCTGCGTGGTCTGGACCGCGCTGGGAGACCTTCTGGGGGCTGGCCGAGCCGGAGTTGGTGAACGCAGGATACAATCGCGGCATATGCGTCCGAGTGTTATGTGGAAAGAATTGCCGCCCGAAAAGCGATTGGTGGCAGCTGGTGCGTTCTGGGCCGATGAACACGGCGTGGAACAGCATGTGGAAGTGATCGTGATGATCGCGCGAAAGATGAACTTCAGGCCCAAAAGCGTGCCGCGGTTGCCAGTCGAGCGCCGCGCCAAGCTGCTGGCCGGCATGCCCGATGTGTCCGATGCCGTCGCCTCGCGAGCGCTCATCGCCTACCACCTCACGGCGGAGCGGCCGATGATGGCCGTCTTTCTCGATGCGCTGGGCATTGAACACGACGACGGGCTGATAAACACGCCCGAAACCGAGGAGGGTAGCGAAGCCCAGGCGCTGCCGCCGCCTGACAAGGCCAAGATCGTCCAGGGCATCGCGGCACTGAGGGCCGCATACCCTGAGGATGCCGTGCTGTTGTATTTACACACACTTGTGGTGCTGGATGGGGACACATGGTCAGGGCTGGAAGGCCTGATCGACCCGGTGACCTAGTGTTTCAGCGATCCCGCGGGTGGCACCGGGCTTGCTTCACACAGTCTATGGGAGGGCGGTTTGCGTCATAACGTTGTGGCGACTCAATCCCTCTGGTGTCCAATCATACTCATCCTCCTCCTGGTTGGAGATGGAGTGTTGGGTTCACCGACGCGGGCGCAGACCATAGCCCCTCCCACCATTTCCGCTCCCCAAACCACGCAGGCCAACAGTCGGCCACCCGCCCAGGCCGGAACCCCACCGGAGGCGGGTATCACGCTGCCCGTGGATCTGAGCCGCATCAAAGGGGGACTCAGTACTCAGGTCCACGTCAGGATCGACGACGGACGGGTGCGGTTTTATGCGGAGGTCACGGCACCTCGGGGCAAGTCGTTCAAGGAACTGTCGGTCAATTTCGACCTCAGGAAAGGACCGGTGCCTGGGGCGAGTATGACCCACCAGGAATTCCTGGGAATGGTGACTCCGAGACTCAGGTACTACCCGGGCGCTGGCGAATCACTCAAAGTGCTGGCGTGGGGCTTGGGCGAAAGCGCGGCGTGGTGGGGCATTCGCAAGCTCTACCGGGAACTCGACGAAGCCAAGGATGAGCGCCGCAGACAGCAGATTCAGAGTCAGATTGATCGCGAACTGGCCGCGCTTCGAGGGGGCGGCCGCTAGTGCGTAGCGCGCTGTGGGTCTCAAGCATCCACGCACAGAACGATCGCACGGTTGGGCGGATGCAGGTACAGGCCGACGATCGCCTCCACCTTCTCGGTGCTGGGTCATTCAGTCGCTGTCGCGTCACCGTCGTGTCTGGCCAAGGCGGCCGCGCCGTCAAAGGTCGTCTGGCGCGCGTGTGTTTCCAGTGCCTCAAAAAACCGCCATCACCGACGTCTGCCCCGAGTTCCCTCAGGTCGTCGATCACGCGCGAGTCGATTCCACTCTCTGGGTCCATTGACGTCATCCTCGTGGACCGGCGCGGGCGATCAAGCGGACAAGTTCGCCGACCAGCGTGTCGGTATTTGGCCTCACCAGTGGCACTGACCGAGTAGACGACAATGGGAATCTTCTGCCCGCGCGACGTCGCCGTTCTGTGCGGCAATCACCCTGAAGCCCGCGCGCAACAACACGCGTGACAGCACGTTCCGCAGATCATCGTCGTCTTCGGCCACGAGGATCACGCCGCGAGATCCAGACGGCCCCCAGTGCCTTCCCTGAACGGGCTCGACGGCCGCTGGCAGCGACACGACAAACGTGCTGCCCTGGCCCGGCTCACTGGTCACCGCCAACGTACCCTCGTGCAGCCTGACAAGCGCCCTGGCGATCGAGAGGCCCAGTCCCGCTCCGTCCTGACGTCGAGTGCGTCACCGTTCCGGCAGAGGCCCCCTAGCCCGGCGACGGGCCCAGCACTTCATCCAGCCGGGTCAATAACGAGACGCGCGAGAACGGCTTCGCGAGGAACTCGATGCCCTCAGCGACGTCGTCGCGCCAAGCACGACATAGCCCTGCCCTTCGAGCCACCACCCACCTCAATCCAGCCTTCTCGTTACGGCTCACTCGGACGAGCGATGAGCGGCGTTGTGGTGCAATGTGGTGCAGAGTGGTGTAATCTGACGTTATGCCGACTACGGCCAAACCAGTCCGTCAAACCGTCAGCCTTCCTGCCCGAGTCGCGCGCCGAGTGAAAGCGCTCGCGAACACGACCAGGACGAGCACGAGCCGAGTCATCGTCGATCTCATCGAGTCGGGGCTGGATGCGCAGGAGCAGGAGCGAAAACGTTTCCTCGAATTCGCAGATCGTCTCGCTCGCTCGACCGATCCAGGCGAGCAGACACGCCTCAAGGAAGAACTTGCCCGCATGACGTTCGGGAGCTGATGCCGAAGATCCAGTGGGTCGACCTTCCTCCGGCACTTCGCGATCACCTGTTCGAGAGACTCCGCGAGCGTAGGATCTCTGCCGAGGATCTGTTCCAGTTAAAGCGCTGGAGGGAATCGGAACCCGACGCACCGGATGGTCTTTGGTACAAGGATTTCGGCACCTTCAAGATCTGCGGGGAAGGGCAGTATCCAAAGACGTTCCTGCTCCGAGGCCAGCCCGCCAAGGGGGAAGAACTATGAACGTGTCGCTGAAGCCAAGACTGGAGAAGTTGATTGGCCGGAAGCCGACTAGTGCCTACTGCTCCCTGAGCACTTCCGAAGGCGCAATCCGCGCCATGTGCCAGATGGGCCGCGCCCTCGCGATAACGACGGCGCCGAACAGGGATCCGACGCCGACTGCCAGTGCAAGAGGTTGCGTCGCAGACACACCGAACAAGACATGACGAAGTCCGCACCCGCCGGCTAGCGAGAGTGGCACGCCGATGACGAGGCCAATGACCGCCGAGACAAGCGTGTCTCGTCCCAACAGTTGAGCAATATCCGTCGCGCCCGCGCCCAGCGCGACGCGAAGGGCGCACTCCTTGCGTCGCTGATCGGCCGCCCGTCTACCAATCGCGTAGAGTCCTGCCACGGCCATGAACACGGCCGCCGAACCGAATAGCTCAGCACTGCGAGCCCTGAGTGCTTCGGCCGCCAGCGAAGCCACGGGATGAACCGCGGTGACGACGATTGTCGGGTCGAACTCCTGGACGGCTTGCCGAATCGCGCGTGCGCAAACCTGGCGTCACTCGTCAACATCGCGAATTCACCGTCGGAATGCGCAGGGAACGGCACCCGACGCATTTCAGCGGGCCTCCAGATTCAAGCCGAATTCTGTGAGTTCGCAGTGTGAGTTTTGCAAACTCCTGGCAACATGTTGGCAACGGCGACCGGTCGGCGCTCTGCAGATCCTTCAGAATCAATGACTTATGGTGGTGAGGCAGGGATTCGAACCCTGGGTACAGGTTTAAGCCCGTACAACGGTTTAGTCGTCGGATAAGGCCCGTACGCAAGTGGCGCGGTGTGGACCTCCACACGGCGGCCCGTCGGTCTAGTTAATCGAACAGGAGCCCGGTCCGCGGGGATCGCCGCAGGACCCGCAACCGCCCATGGTTGGCGCCTGCGAGGACATCCGCGAGGTGGCCCCCCCTTTGGTCGACACCGCGAATACGGACAGCTGCTTCTCGAGTTCCTGTCCATGGCAGGACGGGCACGCAGGGGGCCGGTGTGCTGTCACCAGCGTTTCGAACTCCTGCTGACAATCGCGACAGACGTACTCAAACAGCGGCATCGTTCGATTCTACTCCGCCCGCAGCCCAATCCCATCGCTCCAGTGGACTAAGATCCGCTCGTGCGTTTACCGACCGTCCTCGCCTCTGTCCTTCTTGTGGTCGGGCCCTCCATCGGGTGCGGCCCCGCTCCGGTCGATGTCCGCGCCGAAGTCGAGCGACTCATCGAGGCGAGCGGGGCGGAAGTCGCCGTGGCCTGGCGCCCCCTGGATGCGAAACCCGGGGAAGAGTTGTTGATCAATCCCGAGATGCGCTTCCACGCCGCGTCCACGATGAAAGTGCCTGTGATGATCGAATTGTTCCGGCGGGCGAGCGTGGGAGAGCTGTCGCTCGACGATACGGTGTTCGTCACCAACACGTTCACAAGCATCATGGACGGCAGCCCCTACGAGTTGTCGGCAACGGAAGACTCAGACGGCGAAGTCTACAAGGCCATGGGCCAACAGCTCAGTTATCGCCAGTTGGTCGAGGCCTCGATCACGGTGAGCAGCAACCTGGCGACCAATATCTTGATCGAACACCTGACAGCGACGGCCGTGCAGGCGACGACTGATCGGCTCGGCGCATCTGGCATGCGGGTCTTGCGCGGCGTCGAGGATCAGAAGGCGTTTGACGCAGGCCGCAGCAACACAACTGATGCCCTCGGATTACTCACACTGTTTGAAGCGATCGGCACGGGTACGGCCGTGGACGCCGAGGCGAGTGCCGAGATGGTCGAGATTCTCAGACGACAGCAGTTCAACGACGCCATCCCAGCCGGTCTGCCCGCTGGCACGCCCGTGGCGCACAAAACAGGCAGCATTACCCGCATCCACCACGATGCGGGCATCGTCTACGCCGCACGTCCGTATGTGCTGGTGGTGCTCACCCGAGGCATTGATGACCGTACCGTCAGCGCGAAACTGATGGCCGACATCAGCCGGGTGCTCGCGCGTGCAGACAGGACGGATTAGTCCTCATCCATCATCTGTCCCCGCGTCAGCATGGTCTGTGGGCCAAATCAGATACCTCCGGCGTCGTCCAACACGTGTTTCCGGCGGGCATCGCCAATCAGGGCCTCAAGCCGCAGAGCCTCGGCGCGGAGCACCGCGTCCCCGAGTGCCGTCAGTTGGTAATTGCGTCGGCGAGAGTCCTCGTCCGTTTTTGCGTCCGCTTCGCCGATCAGGCCTTCCTGAACGAGTCGCTGGAGAAGGGTGTAGAGCGTTCCCGTCCGAAGCTTGAGAGTGCCTCCGGAGCGCTCCTCCACCTCTTTGATGATGGCGTATCCGTGGCGGTCGCTGTCGGCAAGCGCCAGCAGTACCTGAAAGGCAAATGGTGTAAGTGGAAGAAAAGAAAGAGGATTCTTGTGATCAGTAACCATGTGTCGAGCCTTAAACCATCCCCGCGACCAGAAACCCCAGGAACGTTCCGACCGCATTTCCCAGCGAACCGATGAGAATGGCCGGCAGCACCAGGTCTTCACGCCCAAGGCTCTTGGCAAGCACCAGTGCAGACGTACCGCCGCCAATGTTCGCCTGAGACGCCACTGCCGCACTCTCGAGATCGAGCTTAAAGAGCCACGCCCCGCCGAACATGACGAACCCGTGGACGAACACGATCACGACGACAAAAATCAGCAACGTCACGCCCAGGGACCCAATTTCCGCCAAAGCACGGAGGTCGCAAAATGCGCCGACGACGGCGAGAAAAACATAGACGGAGTACATGCCGAGCACTCGCACACCCGCCAGTCTGCTTACGGCTGGCACCTGTGCCAGAACAAGCGCAAGAGCGGTGATAATCAGAATGGACGGAATGGCGAATCCGACCGCAGCGGACGCCGATGCCAGTTGCAGCGACAACCAGAGCGCCGCGCCACCGAGAAACAAAACCAGGGCCAGCGTCCGCGGATCGATGGTCTCGGTCTCTTCCGGCAATTCCAGGATGGGGCCTGTCGTCGCACGTGTTGTGGCCAACGCACCGCGACGTTTCCACAAGGGCAGCAAGAGCCGAGGCGCCGCGATCGTGGCGATCATCCAGACCGTGGTCATGATGTTGTCCACCACGATCGAGCCGCCGTACACCATGCCGTCGCGCATGACGTCGTAGTGCAGGGCCAGCGCGTTGAAGTTCACGCTGCCGCCGATATAGGTGCCTGTGAACATGCCAGCCACGCCTTGATGAAGTGGACCAAACGCCTCACGGCCATTGACAAGCGTGATGCCCACGTACACACCCGCACAGGTTCCCAAAGCTCCAAGGAAGAACAGGCTGATCAGGGGAAGACCCGCTTTGAACACCTCTCGGAGGCTGACCGGCAGCAACAGCCAGAACAAAGCGATGGGGGCGACGTACGTGAAGATCGCGTCGTAGGCTGACACTGGCGCGTCTGCCGTCGAACCCGCAGGAATAATGCCGAGGTTGGCCACAATCGAGGTGAGCAAGATGACCAACAGAGCGGCGCCAACGTGCCGAAAGGGCCCCCGGCGCGCCAGCCATTCCGCCGCGACCACCATCAAGGTGAGAACGGTCAGCACGTAGAGTGGGTCTGCGCGGAAGTCCACCGCGGGAACAATACCCCGAAAGAGAAGAGATCGCTTCAGCGCCACACGGCCATCGCGGCCGCATCGAGCGCACGGGCCGCACCAATGCCGCCATTGGTGATGAGCACCACACCGCGATCAGCAGCAGGATCGAACGCCACGATCGCGGACCACATCGTGTTGGATCCGTTGTGCCAAAACACCTGGCGGCCGCCGCCACCGCGCGCCTTGGCCTCGCCCCTGAACGATGGAAGGGACCGCCACAACGCGAGAAGAAGTTCCTGAAACAAGTCTTCTTCGTCGGCCGGTTCCGCCGCGTAGGCTCGGCTGATGCGAATCAGGATGAGTGGCTGCGGACACCCAGGTATTACAGCCCCTACCTCACGGTCACTCCAAGTGCATCGCTGACAGCCCGCGGCCCGGTGGAGTCGGAGGGGCGATTCACGACCTTGCCCCCGACCACCATGGTTGAGGATCCGCCACCATCGAGATTCAGGGCGTCGGTCAACTCCAGCCGATCCGCGAGGCGCTGGAGGTCGGCAAATGACATGCCGACGCTGGACGCCTGGCGGCCATCCACCACTGCGAACCAGACGAAACCGCGCCGATCGACCCCGACCATCGTCCGAGGGTGCCGGGCCGTGACGAACGTCGGCGCGCTGAGTCGCTCAGCTTCCCAGTTGGTCAACGGAACGCCTGAGCGGCGGAGCAACCCTGCGCCGTTGACCACGTGATCGGCAGACTCTAACCGGTCACCGTCGAGCCCATGCACTGAAGTCCACACGCGTCGAAGTTCGACCGTGACGCCTGGCGTCAACGCCTTCAAGGGCTCGGGCAACTCCAATCCTCCGTACGACAGGACGATACCGTCGGTTGGAATGATCGAACTTCCCACGTCTCGCCTCACGCTGGTCACCATCAACGGATCGCCACTGAGCACCCACTCCACGCCGTTTCCGGCCGTGTCGGTATCCACGTGATACTTGGGTGAGAACAGCATCAGCTTGCCGCGCGCCCGCGTGGTATCTACCCCATCAATAGGCACCACTGCGTGTGCGGCGTCGCCCAACTCGCCCAGCACCCACATCTCTACGCGCGCGCTGACCTGATCAAACGCCAGCCTCGTCGGACCGTAGTCAGGCGACCAAATGGCCACAGCACCTTTCGTGATGGGTGTGTCGCTGACGAGTTCGCCAGCCACCTTGAGCAGACCGACCGGTTCGCCGTTCTTGATATTGAAGAAGCCTGCGTTCACAGCCGCCAGCGCGTTGGCCCTGGTCGCCATTTCCAGAACGGGTTCGGCGTACATCACCTGACCGCGCGACAGCAGGCTGGTTAAACGCGCTCGCTTGGGGTCGAGGCGCAACAGTGACACCGAGATGGGTCCCGCCGACTCAACCAGTGAACTATCCGTCGAGGTGAAGAAATCCACACCCCGGGCGACGGGTTCTGGCGGACCAAGCCAATCCTCCTGCGACGTCGGCCCTTGCGCTCCAGCGCAGGCCGCAGTCAGGACGACAAAAATACAAACGAGGCGTTTCATGGAAATCGGGTCTATTCTTTCACGCGTGATGAATCGACGCACATTCCTCCTCGCCTCAACAGCCCCGCTCCTCGCCCCAGACGTGTTCACCCGTCACGCCGCACCAGCTCCACAAGTGCCGACGACACTCAGGCCAGCGCGGCTTCAGCCGGGCGACTCCGTGGGACTTGTCACGCCAGCGACCGCCACTTTTCAGCAGGTTGAGCTCGACATCGCTCGTGAATCCCTCGAAGGCCTGGGCCTCAAGGTCAAGCTTGGCCCGCATGTAATGGACCGCCATGGCTCGTTGGGGGGCCAGGACAAGGACCGCGCCGCCGACATCAACCAATTTTTTGCTGACACAACCGTCAAGGCCGTGTTCCCAACCCGCGGCGGCTGGGGCACGTCTCGCCTGTTGCCGCTGCTGGACTACGACACGATTCGGCGTCACCCAAAAGTGCTGATGGGCTTTAGCGACATCACGGCATTGCTGAACGGCATTCACGCGCGCACGGGCTTGGTGACGTTCCACGGTCCAAACGCCGGCGGCCGCTGGGACGAGTATTCGGTCGACCTCGTCAAGCGTGTGCTCTTCGAGGGTGAAGCGGTCACGTTCGGCAACCCGAAGACGTCAAGCGACCGCAATGTGCTCACGCAGGTGGAGAATCGCATCAGAACGATCACGCCGGGGACGGCAACCGGTCGATTGCTTGGCGGCAACCTCACCGTGCTCACGGCGATTCTCGGCTCGCCCTACGTGCCTGACTTCACCGATGCGATTCTGTTTCTCGAAGACGTGGGCGAAGACTACTACCGGGTCGATCGCATGATGACGACGCTGAAGCTGGCGGGCATTCTGGACACAGTGAAAGGTGTCATCTTCGGTTCATGTTCGGAGTGTGGGCCGGGTGAAGGATTTGCCTCATTTACACCCGAGGAGATCTTCGCCGATCACCTGGCGCCGCTTGGCGTGCCGGCATGGCAAGGCGCAATGATTGGCCACGGTCAACCGCAATGGACACTTCCCGTGGGCTCGGTTGTCACGATTGATGCGACGGCTGGCACGGTGACGATGGCCGAGGGCGCGGTGCGGTAGGACGTCGTTATCTGGCGGTCACGCGGCGAATCGTCACACCCTCAAGAAACTCGTCGACCACGTCCATGCCGGCGATCACCCGCGCGAAGACGGTGTAGTCATGGTCGAGCCGCGGAACGTCGACCAGGTCTATGAACAACTGCGCATCGCCGGTATCGTACCCCCGGGTCGAGATACCGACCGCTCCGCGCGAGTGGGATTGCAGCCCCGCCTCGTCGCGCATGAAACGCGTGTCACCAACGTACTCGTTTGCACCAGGGCTACCGCCCTGCACGACAAAGTTCGACACGATGCGGTGGAAGGTGAGCCCGTCGTAATAGCCGCGCTGAGCCAGTGCGACCACTCGGGCCACCGTCAGCGGAGCATCTGCCTTGAGCAACTCCATCGTGACGGTCCGGCCGTCCTCCATCTCGAGGTCGAGGTGGGTCACCTCAAGTGTGCGGCCGAGCGCCTCTGCGGAGGGTTGAAGCGGATACCGATACTGCCGGGGCAATTCTGGGACGGGCACGTTCGCGGTGGTGAACGCATTCGTAGCGACCGCCCGTACGGCGGTGTCCCAATCGCTGGTCCACGGCGCCAACTGGTTCACACCCGCTGTTCCGAGCAACTCGGCGAGGGTGCCGATCAAGGCGACGCGAGGGTCACGCGAGGTATCCGATCCGCCCGTGGTCAACCGCCGCAGTGAGGCCAGCAGCACTGGAACCGCTGCGGCTTCATCCACCAGCGCCTTGGCCGCAGACTGCACCACCTGATTGTCGTGGCTCTCCAGGGCCGCAGTCGCCGGAGCAATCACCGCTGGGGACTTCATCCGCACGAGCGCATCGATCGCGGCTGCCTGGACGTTGGCATCGGTGTCGGCAGCCAGTGACACGGCGGTGGCTGCGTCACTCAAGCGTGCCGCCACTGAGGCTGCGGCGGCGCGCACCTGCCAGGCCGGGTGTGCGCTCGCTGCGCCAAGGCGCGCCTTCGCGGCGTCGGGCGCGAGCCGAGACAATGCCGTGAGCGCCCGGGCACCTCGATGCCAGGTCGCCGCTTTTGTACGATCGACCAGGTCGTCAGCAATGGCCGCAAGGTGGGCGATGACCTCAGGCGACAGTGCACATTCGGTCACCAACGAATCCATCGCCTGCAACGAGACCAGCGTCGAAGGATCGGCCACGGCTTGAACGATGGGCCCGCACGCGCGAGGGATGGAACGGTCTTTCGCCTGCGACTTGATCGCTTCAATGCGTACGTTCATCCATTCGTCGTTGAACGCGGCGACGATGGCCGGCACATAGAGGTCGACGGTCGGCGACATCATCTGGACTGAGACAAGTCGCACCTGCCAGTCAGGATCCTTCGCCGCCTCGAGGACCGCGGTGATATCGGTGTCTTGCGAACGCTGCAGAGCCATCATGGCCAGTCGTCGAACCCGTGTCATCGTTTCCGCCATGGGGCCGCCGTTGGTTCGGCCCAGGGCGCTCAGGTCGCGAAGTCGGTCGCGAGTGTCGCGGGCGATTGGTCTGCGGGCATTTCGGCGCACCAACGCCTCCAACCCCAGTGCCGCGCCCTCGATACGCTCCGGTGAGCCTGTCGCGCTTGCCACCAGTAACTGTTCGATCCTGTCGAGGTCTGCCGCTGCCAGACGCATCCGTCCCAGTGTCTGAAGAATCACGGCTGCCACACGGTCAGAGGTCTCGGTCTTGAGGTGCCCTTCGAGCGCCTCAAGGCCCAACGCGATTTGGGCGGCTGTCGGTGCCACGTCACTCCGCAGGTCGCTGCGCGTGCCTGAAAGGGCCTGCCCGACCGCGTTCGCCACTTCGGCGCGCACGACCGGGGCCCGGTCGGCAAGGAGACGAATCAGCCGCCCGACAGTGGGCTCGACCGGGTCGCCTTGGGCCACCATCGCCGGATCACCAAACCGACCGAAGGCCTGTGCGGCGAGCCGACGGTGTTCATCATTAAGGGCCGCCGCTGCGCGATCGAGTAACGCCAGGTCGCGACTCTCCTGATGTGACGCCCCATGGACCTCCGCCGCACACGGAGCAAAGAGACGCCGGTCGGCGGCCAGCGCGATGCTCGCGGTCGACAGGTCTTCAACTGTTGTCACCTGACGGTCGGTTCCGCATATCTCGATTGGCGCCAGCGGAGCCGGTTGGGCGCCTGTCGGGGCCTGCAGCGCACCAGTCGGAGAGGCAGTCACAAAAAGGAGGACGGCAACGGTCAGAAGAGTCATTCGCCCATTGGAGGCCATGGGCGGCACTTTAACCCGGAAACTGCGATATCGTCTGCCCATGCCAGCTACAGTTTTCGCCCGAAGCGCTATGGTGGTGGCCGGTCTGACCCTCGTCAGCTTCGGAACCGCGTGCTCGGATGCGCCACCGCCGGGCTCTGACGCAACCGAAGCGACCATGGCGGCGGACCCGAACGATATCGGGTTCCCCAGGGTGGAGCCGATCCGTCTCTATTTTGCCGCCCACTCCGACGCCTACGTTGATGGCCTGCTGACGACGCTGGGTGAATTGGTTGGCAAGAACACGGATGAGGCAACGTGGGAGAAGGATTCCGGAGTCCATTTGTGGCGTCTCCAGAATCGCCTCGAGCGGGCGCGCCTGTCCGACGCGCAGGAAGCTCGAGTGGGCGCGACGTTTGATTCGATGGCAGTCGCCCACCCCGATGCGAAGGACTACCTCGAGCACCGGAAGTGGATGATTCAGAGCCTGGGCATCGGAAGAGTGGCACCAGAGATTGAAGGCAAGGACCTCGACGGTGTGGAATTCAAGCTCTCCGACTCGCGCGGCAAGGTCACCGTCGTCGTGTTCACCGGCGAATGGTGCGGGCCGTGCCGCAGCGAGTATCCCTATCAGCGGTTGATGCTGGAGCTCTATGAGGACAAGCCGTTCGCGCTCCTGGGTGTGAACAGCGACGGCGACATCAAGGTGGCCAAGCAAGGCAAGGTCGACAGTCGACTTCCCTATCGCTCGTGGTGGGATGGTCACGCTGAGAAGAACACAAGTGGACCGATCGCCACTCAGTACGGCGTGACTGGGTGGCCGACCATCTACATCCTGGACCACGAGGGCGTCATTCGCTTCGCAGGTCTTCGGCACGAAGACTCGCTCAAAGCCGTCGCGCAGTTGATGGCCGAGTTGCCGCGGCCGGACACCTCGGGAAACTGAAGGCGGCGATGCAGAAGATGGGGTAGGGTAGAGGGACGATGGCAGGGCAACCGGTCAACTTCGACGACCCCGTCGGGCGTGTTGTTGGACGCCGGACGACGGTCTCTGGCGCCATGGAAGCCACGCCGGCGCAGCAGGCGGACGCCGCGGCGTGGCGTGACACGTTCGGGGGGCTTCGCGTGGCCAAGGGTGTGTACCGGTTCACGTCCCATGAAGAGGCAGACCGATGGCTGTGGCAGATGATGGCCCGCCGGAAAACCTAGAGCCTCGCACGCCCACGTTGGCCGATTTGCGCGACCTCTGCCGTGCGCTCAACGAGCGCGGGGCGAAGTACGTCGTGATTGGCGGGTTCGCGATTCGCGCGGCTGGGTACAACCGCAACACGATGGACGTGGACCTCATCGTGGCCACCGACAGTGACAACGAGCGCCGCGTATTTGAGGCACTGGCGACCCTGCCGGACCAAGCCGTGCGTGAACTCAAATCAGGCGAAATCGACCACTACGTGGTGGTGCGCGTGGCTGATGAGATCGTCGTGGACCTCATGAAGTCGGCCGGCGGGATCGACTACACGGGCGCCGCGGCTGACGTGGTCGTGCATGACGTCGATGGCGTGCGGATACCGTTCGCGTCACCCCGCTTGTTGTGGCGGATGAAGTCCGTCAGTCACCGCGAGAAGGACGCGGCCGATCTCGTGTTCCTGCGGTACTGGTTTGCGGAGAGAGGTCAGACGCCACCGGAGGCCTGACCGCCCAATTCATCGTCGCTTGGCCGACAGCAACTGCAGGTTCTCGTCGGTCTTAAAGCGCACTACGCAGTCCTTGGGAACGGAACTTGACGCTCGTGAGTCTGGGATAGTCAGCGACAATTTCGGCCGGCGAACGGCCGGCGGCCAGATTGTCGAGGACAACCGAAACAAAGATGCGTGTGCCTCGGATGCAGGACTTTCCGTGGCACACGTTGGGGTCCGAGCTGATTCGTTCTCGCCAGTCCATCGCCTTCTCCTCTTTGCCTTCCATCAGAATCCCAAGCCCTTCTTGCGCGCCAGGCACGACATCCACCCAGCGCTTCTCGTCAGTCCCCGTATGATAAAGCGCCGACAGGGCTGGCGCGAGTTTCCAGAATTGCGCTCCTCGACCAACTCCTACAGCTTGAGTCTGGGCCGAAACACATCAGGCAAGCCTGTCATGGCCGCTCCTCATTCAGATCCATCCGCTCGAGCCACGTCCACCGATCGACTCTCGTCGTCACCACTGACGTAGACGCGCCACGGATTACAGCAGACTTCGCAGTCCTGTACGAAACTTCCGCGCACATCGGGTTCGACGTAGATTTCGATCTCTTCTGCGCAATACGGGCACGTGACGGCGAATGTGTCATCCATGGTAATTGGTGGCGCCCCATCTCGAGTGCCGTCCGGTGACGGCACCCGAGATGGTTTGACAGATCGGCGACCGTGCCCTACTTCCTGGGCACCAGCTTGATCGACCCGCTGGCCTCGGTGGCGCGCAGCACGGCCATCACCGTTTCGATCGGCAGCGGCGTGAACTCGCCAGACAAGAAGTCACGAATCTCAAGCACAGTCATGTTCCTTGAGAGCAATCCCCTGAACTCGGCGTTGAACTCGGTCGGCAGGCTCGGACCCGCCGCACCGCGTCCACGTCCACCGCCGCGCCCGCCAGCAGGCGCAGGCACCTGCTCGACGACAAGATTCGCAGCTTCCTGCTCAGCCACACTCAGCACCGGTTCACCCATGTTCGCCGGCAGCGTCATGCCGCGCTGTGAGGCTTGCAGTTGGTAAGCCGCGGCTACTTCGTCAAGCAGCGACACCGACCGGCGATCGATCAGCGGACTGAACACGGCCGTCTTTGCCTTGCCGGCGTTCACATCGGTATAGAGGATGCTGGCAGAGTCGACCACGGCCTTCTCGATCTGGGCCTGATGCGTGATGGACACGCGAGCGTCGCGGTAGGCTGCCGCCAGAGACGCGGCGTCTGTCGCGTCGGCCAGATACCCAAGGCCCTTCGTGTGTGACTCACCCATGCGCGCCAAGCCGCGACCGAGGTTCTCGTTCACGATGCGCGCTGCCATCGTGTCCGTGCCCTCTGACAGTGCCGCCAGTGAACCCAGGCCGACGGCGGCAGCACGCTTGTACTGCGTGGTGTCCTGCTTGTCAGGCGTGTCTTCCGACGAGTGGTACCACATGTCCGGCCAGGTGATAAACATCACGGCGGGAATGCCGTGCTGCATATAGGTGACGTGGTCAGACGACCCGTAGTGCTTGTCGATCTTGATATAGAACGCGTCCTTGCTGCCACGCGCAGACTCGACCAACTGCGACGGCAGGTACCCGTTACCGCGGAACCGTACCCGCTCGCGCGAGATGTCGGCGATGTATTCCATGTTGCTCTGCGCTATGTCGTTGATGTACGACGGAAAGGTGTCTGGCGTACGCTGCAAGATCCAGTAACTGCGACTCTGAGACACCCGGATGCCTTCCATGTCGAAGTTCAGGTCGCCGATGATGCGCGACGCCTTCTCGGGGTGGGCGTTGAGCCAGTAGTTCGTGCCGCTGATTTCCGCCAGCCATTGGAAGTTGATGGTCCGCTTCGGACGCGGCAGCTTCCCTTCCTTGATCAGCTTGATGTACGCGCGGCCAATTTCGAGCGTCAGCGCACAGCCAGAGTTGTCGTCGTTGGCGCCCTGTTTGATGACGCCTTCATAGAGATGGCCGCCGATCGCCACTTCCTGCGTCGTGCTTCCGTCGCCCAGAATCTCTGCGTGCACCACCTCACTGCGCGTGGGCACCTGCACCGTCTGGTTGATGGACCGAATGGTGATCTCGTCTCCGCGTGCGAGCAGGGCTTTGAGTTCTCGCGCCACACGAGGCGCCGCGTTCCAGGCGGGCTTGCCGTCCTGGGCATTCACGCCCGTTGACACGATCTGATCGGGAAAGTCGAGCGCCCGCTGGGCGCCAATCGCGTTGACGCCGATGACGCCCACGGCGCCGCGCTGAATCGCCTGCGAGTACACCTGGCTTAAGCCTGACACCGACTCTGCCGACAGCACGAACTTGCCGGTCAGGTCCTGCGCGTCAAAATCCTCCGGACGAGCCGCGCCGATATCCACCAATTCGCCTGAGAAATCGCCACTCGCATTGAGCGTCGCCAGAGACAGCGCCACGTCATGCACGTCGTAGATTTTCACTGATTTCGGCGCGGTCATCCACAGCTCGCCTTGAGTGGGCTGCCAGGCCTGGCCTGCGCTGAAGCTCTCGATCGTGACGTTGTCGAAGCCGTATTCCTTGGCGAGATTCGCCATGACCGTACTTTCTTGGAAGGGTCCGTCGTACTCGGCCGGGTTTCGCACCCGTTGATACGGCACGAGTTCGAGCAACGTGTGCATCGCCCGTTCGCCAGACACTTCGTTGATAATCGCGGTCATCTGCTCGTGTGAGAGCAGCGTTCGATCTTCACGCTCCTGGGCCACCGGCGCGACAGACGACGCCGCGACCAGTCCGCCCGCCAGCAGTACCAGGCCAAATAGTTTTTTCATATGAATGCCCTCCACAGCAGTATCCGTGTGGGCATCTTACGGCATATCAGAGCTCAGAGGAGCAGGTCAGCGCACCGCGTCAGAGGCCATCAAGACCGACGCCAACTGATCAAGACGCGCGGTGAAAGCGACCGACGGAACACCTGTCACCAGGCGACTGACACTGGTCACGGCCTCGGCCGACCAGGTCCGCCACGCGGCGAGGGCTTCGGCATGATCGGCCATGTCCGCGCCGTCGCGCAGCTCGATCGCCAACCGCGCCCGCCCGGCTGACGCGATCAGGTCCGCCACCTGCATCGCCATTGGTTCGTCAGACGCCGACATGATCCATGCGGTTGTGGCCACAGCGACACCGACGTTTCGCATTTCGGGACCGCTGGTCTTGTCAGCCGTGTCCATATTCGTGTGGTAGTAACGATCAGTGAAATGCCAGTCAAGCAGCGACGGCACACCGGCACTCCCGAAGACCGTATGGTCGCTGCCGCCCTCGTAGGGATTGGTCCTGACCACCCAAGTGGTCCTGGTCGCCACCAATTCGCAGACAGCGAGGTGCAAGTCGTTGATCAAATCGCCTTTGAGTGTGTTCGCCCTGACGTTGCCGGCGCCCCATTCAGAATGTGGGTCCCAGGGGCGCGCCCACACGGCACCTGGATCCGGCCAGCGTTCGACGAGAAAGCTCCCGCCGGTCTTCTCGATGTCCTCACCAGTCATGTCCATCGAGAACATGTACTTGAGGCCGGGCACCAGATCCTGGTGCCGGCTCAACCAACTGCGGCTGCCACTGATTTCGTTCAGCCATAGGAACGTAATCGTCCGCTCAGGCGCTGGAATCTTGCCGGCAGCCACGCCCATCCCGAGCGACCTCGCCAGCTCCATCAACGTCGCCACTCCGCTGGCGTTGTCACCAGCGCCCGGCTCCTGAAGATGCGCGGCAATAACGATGCGCTCAGCTGGGAGGGAGCGACCGGGAATCTCATACACGAGGGTGCGCTCGGGTTTGTTGGCGAACGAACTCACCACTTCGACCCGCACACGCTGCGGACCCGTCGCCAGCGCGGCGCGCAATGTCTCAGCCGCGCGACGAGACGCCTTGAAGCCAAACGCCGTCCCTGACTGATCCAGGGGAATGCTGCCCCACTGCAGCACGTCAGGGTCGTCGGCGATGTAGCCTGCGATCTGCGTGGACACCACGCCGATGGCTCCCCGCTGGGTCACGGCCGCTCGAAACAGTGCCCCGAGCGACCCATTGCCGAGCACGACCGCGCCCGTGACGTCCTTCCCTTCGAAATCAGCCGCCTGTCCACGACCGACGTCAATCAGCGGCGCATCGATCTTTCCGTTGGTCGAGATCGAATTGATCGCCAGAGCCAATCGTTCTTTCTCCTTCGACAGCACCGGCAGATCGGGCTGTCCGTCGCGGATGAGAGCCAGCGTGCCGACGGTGTGGTCCCAACCGGGGCTAGGTGTCTCGGCGGTCTCGACCGTGATGTTCTGCAGCCCAGCTGCAACCAACCGGTCCCGAACGCGGTCGAGGGTAGCGTCGTAGCCCTCATTGCCGGCCAGTCGCCAGTACCCGGACGCGAACTCCACCTGAGCCTGCGCCGCGCCCGGATCAAACCCGGCCCAGAGCAGGTCAATGGTCGGCTGAATACGCGCCGCCATCGGCACGGGGATCTTTCGAGCCGCAGCCAACTCCGCGCGGACAGCAGGTTCAGGATTCTGTAGAGCACCCAGCACCGAGCACCCAGCACCCAGCACGACCGTCGCACCCAGCACGACCGTCGCACCCAGCACTCTCGCGTCTGTCCCTTTCATCGCCGACTCCAATCCAACATCTGTTTCTCGAGGCTCAAGGGATACGAAATGTCCACGTCGACAATCTGCCCGGCGTCGTCGAACACCGGCGTGAGGTCGGGCTGCACGAAACCGGTGTAGGACGGCAACTTCAGGTGGTCAACGCGCGCCACCACTTCGTCGCGCAACGCCGAGTCGAAGTGAATGCCGTACGTGTCGAACATCGCCTTGGCGGCGGCATGGTCACCCGTCGACTTGATGCGCTGCACATCACCCAGCAGGCGGCCGACGCCATCGTGGAACGCCTTGGCATCGACCATCACATGGAAGGTCTTGCCGTCGCGCTTGCGCACTTCGATGGCCTTGGTATGCGCCAGCAGCCAATGAACAATCATCTGGCGATTGCGCATGTGGTCTTCCTCGATCTGCGTGCCTTCGCGCACCCGACGCAGTTGCACCAGTGCGTTCCGGGCGTAGGACTCGTACTCGGCCAGCACAATCGTTTCCTGGTGCTCGGCTGGCAACATGCCGAGCTCGGCGATCCGCGGTTCCCCCACGAAGTACAAGGCGACCAGATCAGCTCGCGATTCTTCAAGCGAGGCGTACTGTTCCTTGAGCGCCAGCTCCGGCCGTCCACCCAGGTGCGACTCCACCACGCCGCTGCCGTGCCCGAGCACCTCATGAATACCGGTCGTCACCTCGCTGGCCAGAGCTCCCCACTGTTCCGCGCGCGCCACTTCTTCAGGCGACCAACAGAATTCTTCGCGATACGCCTTGGGTTGCGACTTCTCATAGGCCTCGTTGACGTTGGCCAGCAACACAGACTTGCTGCCGTGTTGTTCGCGAATGAGTTGATCGTTAGGAAGGTTGATCCCGATCGGGGTGACTGGGCCCGAATCGCCCGACTCCATCACCACATCTATTGCCTTGGCCGTCACACCCTTGACGTTGGGCTTCCGCCACTTGGCCTCCCACGGCATGCGGTCTTCAAACCACTGCGCGGCTTCGGCGAGACGATGGATACCTTCGGTCTTGGCCGGGTTCACGTAGTACACGAGCGCTTCCCACGCACCCTTCACGCCGCGTGCGTCCATGTACGTTTCGATGAACCCATTGATCGTGTCGACGGGTGAGTCTTTGTCTGCGACCCATGCGATGTCGTACGCCACGCGGTCCGCGTCTTCGCCTGACTGATAGAACTGAATCAACGCGTTGAGTGCGGCCCTCATCTCGGTCGTGGCATAGGGCAAGGCGGCCGTGAGGTGATCACAAATGGCCGCGATCTCTTTGCCGTATCTGCCACCGACTCTGCAGATCTCCTCAACCAGCCCATCGTCTGTCTTGACCAGTCGCGAGTTGAGACCGTATTTCTCCTCGTAACCGCCCACATCTGCCATCGACACGCCACGGTAAAGATTGTTGGCGCTGTCCTGAAGGATGTCGTGGCCGTCGCCAGGCGTCTTGTTCGTGACCATCGGCTCGAACGTTGCATTGAAGAAGGCCGGGCGCAGGCGTTCGAGGGTCTCGTCAATGGCTGACGCAGAAAGGTCGATAGTGCCGGCCTCCGCCGCGGCGCCTACCGCAGTCGCCAGTTCCTC
Organism: Acidobacteriota bacterium; assembly: GCA_013203475.1. GTDB lineage: Bacteria > Acidobacteriota > Vicinamibacteria > Vicinamibacterales > SCN-69-37 > SYFT01. Next base: position 2,762 of record JABMNV010000012.1, on the reverse strand, counting down.
GGGGGAGCAGCGCAACACGAACTTGCGCGCAGTCAGATTGTTGTAAGGACCCGAGTTGAGCCAGAAGAGTTTCAGGTAGCGGCGAATCTCGGCAAGGACCTCGGGTACGAACGCGCTGGCATCGGTATTGGCGGCGCGCACGACCCCCTCGAGCAGGTCCCGCATGGCAAGGCTGTGTCGATACCGCTGGTCGTAATAGATGTCACGACCTGCCACCGCGGCTTGTGACAGGTGCCAAATCAAGATCTTCTGGTCAAGGGGGAGGGTCGAAAAGCCGTCAGCGTACAACTGCACGACCGCGGCTTCGTCAATTTGTTCAAGTAGATACTGTCGGTCCATATTCAGATGTCAATCTTCTCTCTGTGCCCGGGCGTTCTGACGTTCCACTGCAGTTCCCGCTCGACCCTGGCCTTGAGGGCATCCATCGGCCTCGGTTCCCCATGCACCATGCACAAAAGTGACGGCGCCTTCTTGAAGCGCTTCAGCCACCGCATGATTTCATCGCTATCGGCGTGAGCCGATGTGCCATCGAGCGTTTCGATCCTGGCTTTGACGACCACTTCCTGACCGTGGATACGCGTGGTCTGTGCGCCTTCTTTGAGCAGGCGGCCGCGCGTGCCTTGAGCTTGATACCCGGCAAACAGCACGGTATTGCGCTCGTCCGGCAGCGCCCGCTTGAGGTGATGCAGGACGCGGCCGCCAGTCGCCATTCCACTGGATGAAATGACGATGCTTGGCCGGGAGTCTTCCTGAATTTTTTGAGACTCGGCAATCGTTGAGACCACTCGCAGACGCGCGGTCAAGAAATTGCGCAGGTCTTCATCAAGCTCGTGGCTGAAATCACGATACTCGGCAAGCGCCTCGACGGCCATCGGACTGTCAACATAGACGGGAAGTTCGGGAATCGCCTTTTTCTCTTCCAGGTAGCGCACCCAATAGAGCAGTTCCTCGACCCGGCCCAATGCGAATGAAGGAATGACGATCTTTCCTTTTTGGTCGACTGTCTCGTTGATGATCTTCGCCAGGTGTGCGCCGCCATCATCAGGCGCATGCACGCGGTCGCCGTACGTGGACTCGACCAGCACGATGTCGGCGTCTGGCGGGTCAACGGGATCGGGCAGTACTGGTCGGTCGTATCGGCCAAGGTCACCGCCGAAGAGAACCGTCTTCCCTTCAGACGCCACGCTGATGCGCGCGTAGGCCGAGCCAAGCAGGTGGCCCGCGTTCGTGAACTCGAGTTCGATACCTGGCGCGATAGGCATCGGCCGGTCATAGCCGATCGGCTGCAGTTGGAGAATCGCCGCAGCCGCGTCGACTTCCGTGAACAGTGGGGTCGCCGGTCGATGCTTCGTGTAGCCCTTGCGATTGGCGCGCTCGGCATCTTCTTCCTGGATGCGGGCCGCGTCGGACATCACGATCTTGGCGAGCTGGGCCGTGCTCCCGGTGCAATACACGCGGCCGGTGAATCCTTGTGACACCAGGCGAGGCAGGTAGCCACAGTGGTCGAGGTGCGCGTGCGTCAAGACGACCACGTCGATCGAGGCGGCCGGCACCGGAAATGACTCCCAGTTGCGTTCGCGCAGCGACTTGAGCCCCTGGAAGAGCCCGCAGTCAACCAGGACTCGGATGTGCCCCACCTGGAGCAGATGTTTTGATCCCGTTACCACTCGAGCCGCGCCTAAGAATGTCAGTGTCATGCAAACAGCCCCGCTTGTCCGCCGGTGTGCCAAAACAGCACGGTGTCGTCGATTGAAAAAGCACCGTCTCTAATCTTTTCGATCAGTCCGGCCATCGCCTTCGCGGTGTAGACCGGGTCGAGCACAATACCTTCGTGTCGCGCCACCAATGTGAGCGCCTCGGTCGACGCGGCAGTGGGAAGGCCGTAGCCATCGCCCACAAACCGGTCGTCGACCACCACGTCCTTGTCAGCTCCAATTGTGGCGCGCGAACCACCCAACCGGACAGCCAGCTCTTCGAGCAGGGCCAGCACCGTCGCGGAAAGACGTGCCGCTGGCTCGTCGGCGCTGATGCCAATCACCCTCGATTTGAGGCCAAACAGCGCGCAACCGGCAATCAGACCGGCCTGCGTGCCGCCCGATGATGACGCGTGGACGATCGTGTCCGGCCGGGAACCAGACTGGTGGACATTGACGAGCAGTTCCTCGATTCCTCGAGCGAAGCCCGCCGCTCCGGTTGGTGTGGACGCGCCGAGGGGAATCACGAAGGGCCGTTGCCCCTGGGCGGTCAGGTCCGCGGCGACCGAAGCCATCAGCGAATCGCGGTCCTGCCGTGTGGTCGCATAGTGCACCTGGGCTCCGAACAGTCGATCGAGCAACGCATTGCCGGTGGGCACATCCTGCGGCGTGCCGTTCACGACCAGCACCACCTTCAGGCCCAAGGCCGCGCCGGCAGCCGCAGTCACGCGGCAGTGATTGGACTGGACGCCACCGCAGGTAATCAACGTGTCGGCGCCTGCGAGATTGGCCTCAGCCAATACCGTCTGGAGCTTGCGCACCTTGTTTCCGCCCATCGCGAACGACAACAGGTCGTCGCGCTTGATGAGCAACGTCGGACACGACGGCCCGAGCGCCGAGCGGAGTCGGTCGAGTCGATCCACCGGAGTAGGGTGAGCCGCAAGCGTGACGCTGGGTAGCGAACGAAGGGACGCCAGCGCGGTGGCCATGGCCAGCAGTTTATACTGCTACTGCTGGGTGCTGGGTGCTATGTGCTGGGTGCTGGGTGCTGGGTGCATCGATTAAATG
>JABMNV010000152.1 GCA_013203475.1 Acidobacteriota bacterium | reverse complement strand
GGTGCAGGCCGGTGCCCAAGCCGACCCAGCGAAGGTGGCCGCGCTGATCCGGCAGCGCGACACGCTCGATCCTTTCGTATTGGCGGCGCGCATCGACGAGCAACTGCAGCGCGTGTATGCGCTCGCCGCGCACCGCGCTCCCGCCGCCCCCTCAATGGCGGGGGGCAGGGTCGCGGCCGCCAAGAACGCGTCCGCGACCCTGCCCCCAAGGTCAAAATCTGGAGGTCCTTCGGTAACACTAATTGCGGCGCGACGGGGCGCCGTTCGGTAACACCTATTTATGGCTCGACAGGAGGGGGTCTAACGTTCAAATTGGGGCAGAAATGCCCCAGGGTGCGTCCTGGCTCCTACCGGGGGGCGAGTGGTCGGTCGCGGACAGTAATGATGGTCTCGCCTGGCTTGATGAGTCCAAGCTGCCGGCGGGCCTCGTCTTCCAAAGCCAGGGGATTGGAGCGCAGGCGCCTGGCCTCGTCGATCAGGTCGTCGTTGTCGATATTCAGGCGTCTGAGCGACTCGCTGACCTTTTGGTACTCCTGTCGCGCCTGCATGTTCGCCAGATACCCTTTTTCTCCCATCAGGGCATTGACCATCAGCACGGTCGACATGGCCATGAGTCCATACGTCCACCGGCGCTTCTTGCGTTCGCGTGCCTCTGGTCCCTTACTGACCCGTCGGCGGACACGGGCGCGAGGTTGGGCCGCGTCTGGCGAGTCGTCGGGCAGGTTGGTGGCAGTGGGAAGCGTCATGGCTTGAAAAGGGTTGTACCAAGATTTCGTCCGTAGTACAAGCGCAAAATAGGGTCATGGAAAAAATTGTTGTCGTCCTGACGACGCTACCAGAGGGGGCTGCCATCGACGAGCTGGCCAGGACGCTGCTCGAAGGGCACCATGCGGCATGTATCAGTGTGCTGCCGGTTCAGGTATCCACCTACCGTTGGCAGGGGGCTCTCGAGACGGCTCGGGAACATCAACTCCTGATCAAGACTACCGCAGGGCGGGTGCCCGCCCTGCGCGAAGCCATGCGTGCGCTGCACCCCTACGAGGTGCCAGAGTGGCTGGTGATTCCGGTCACGGGGGGGGACCCTCGTTACCTGGCCTGGATTGCGAGCGCGGGACGATAGCGACTCAGAGCAGTTTGATCGCCGCGAAGCCTGCGATGAGCAGCACCAGAAACGCGATCGCAAACGTGTCGAAGTGTTTTTCAATCGCCGCGCGAATCGGCGCGCCGTAGACGCGCAGCAGGAGAGCGACCAGGAAGAACCGTAGCGCCCGGCCCACCATGCTGACACCGACAAACGGCCAGAAGGCGATGCCGGTGGCGCCGGCGGCGATCGTCGCCACTTTAAAGGGCAGGGGAGTGAACGCCGCGCCCAGGAGAAACAGCAGGCCCACATCGCTGTTGTACTTGTCCACCACGGTCTGCCAGGCACCTTCAGCGTGGTAGAAGGCAATGATGGGATCTCCCAGCACCGGCATCAGCGCCGAGCCAATGTAGTACCCAATCATGGCGCCCACGACCGAACCGGCGCTGCACAGCAACGCCGCCGGGAGCCAGCGTTTTGTGTTGGCCGCCACAATGGCAATCAGGAGTACGTCCGGCGGGATCGGAAAAACCGAAGACTCAATGATCGCGATGCCAAAGAGCGCGGCCAGACCATGCCGCGTATCGGCCCACTTCATCGTCCAGTCGTACAGCCCTCTGATCCAGCGTCGAAGGGCCCCGATCATGCCAGCGCCTGGCGGAGATCGTCCCGCAGGTCCTCAATGTCCTCAATGCCGGCTGAGATGCGAATCAGGCTGTCACTGAGCCCGATGGCGGCACGCCGTTCCGGGGGCACCGAGGCATGTGTCATTGAGGCTGGATGACAGACGAGGGTCTCGACGCCGCCGAGACTTTCGGCAAGCGCCATCAGTTTGAATCGGTTCAGGACCTGTCTGGCGTCTTCGAGTGACGCCATCTCAAACGACAGCATCCCTCCGCAGCCGTTGGGCATCTGGCGCTTGGCCAACTCGTACTGCGGGTGGCTCGGCAGACCGGGATAAATCACCTTGGTCACTTTCGGGTGTTCGGAAAGGAACTCCGCGAGCGCGACGCCATTGGCCGTGTGTTGCACCATGCGCAGCGCCAGCGTCTTCGTCCCCCGAAGCACCAGCGACGAATCCATCGGACTGAGGATCGCGCCGGCCGAGTTCTGGATGAAGCGCAGCCACTCAATCTGGTCGTCTTGAATGGCAATGACGGCGCCACCAATCGAGTCGCTGTGCCCGTTCAGGTATTTGGTCGTGCTGTGCACTACGAGGTCCGCGCCCAGCTCAAGTGGTCGCTGAAGGCACGGGCTGGCGAACGTGTTGTCCACCACCAGAAACACCCCGTGCTTGTGAGCGATTTCGGCACACGCCGCGATGTCGCTCAGCCGCAGCACCGGATTGGTGGGCGTCTCGATAAAGACCATCTTTGTGGCCGGTGTCATCGCGGCTTCAACCGCCGACGGATCGGATGTATCGACGTAGCTGAACTGCAATCCCAGCTTCGTCATCACTTTGTCAAACAGGCGGAACGTGCCGCCATAGGTGTTGTCGGTCACGATGACGTGGTCGCCTGACGACAGTTGTGTGACGATGGCGTGGATGGCGGACATACCCGAGGCGAACGCAAACGCTGCCCGGCCACCCTCGATGGCCGCCAGGTTGGCCTCAAGCGCCGATCGGGTCGGGTTTTGCGTCCGCGCGTACTCATACCCCTTGTGTTGACCGAGGGCATCCTGGACGTAGGTGGACGTCTGATAAATTGGCGTGATAATGGCGCCCGTTGTCGGATCGGGTTCTTGTCCCGCGTGCAAACAGACCGTGGCAAACCGTGCGTGTTTCGGCAGCTTCATAACGCTTCACCATAGTCTGTTATGATCCAACTTTCAATTTCCGGATGGCCTCAGACGCTGCCCCGCCAGTCATGCCGACCCCGCCGTCGGCACCGCTTCAAGTCCTGCGTACCCTGCCCGGACGCCTTCTGGTGCTGTCTGGCGCGGCGCTCCTGGTCGTCGCGCTCATCTCCCTGATCACACCGCTTCCTGCCGTTGTCGAGATGTTCCGCAAGGTGGCGTCGTTGGCCCTCCGTCTGGCGGTCGTCTGGCTCGCCGTGCTGCTGCTCGTTCGGAATCGTCGCCGATTCTTGTGGCGCGTGCGCCGGAAGCTGATCCTGTCGTATGTATTTCTCGGATTCGTTCCCGTCCTGCTAGTCGTGGTCTTTTCGTCGGTCGCGGGATTCATCGTGCACGCCAACACGGCCGCATATCTGATCGACGATGGACTCGACGACTTGGTCGGAGAAATCCAACGGATCGCCATCGGGGCGGCCGCAGAAATCGAAGCCGCGCCGTCCAGATCCCAAAGTGTGATCGATGGGCACTATCAGCGTCAGCAGGAGAAGTTCGGCGAACTGTCGCTGGCCGTCGTCCCTCTCGTCGCGCAGTCAGGCAACCCTCTGCCGCAGGCCGGCGCCTGGCAGCATCTCCCCGCACCGCCCGCGTCGGTGCCGGTGTGGGTGCGGCAGGCGGATTTCGCCGGAACATTGGGGCTCGCATTTGAGGGGGGGGCGTTGGTCGAGGGCGACCACCTGTTGATTCGCGCCGTGGCATCCATCGCCGGGACCAACTCCGTCGTCATCGTGGATCTGCCGGTGGATACCGACGTGTCGGCCAGGCTTGATGAGTCCACGGGTGCCCGGATACGAGGCGTGCAGCTCAGCAGGTCGGACGCCGCTCAGACCGCTCGGCCACTGTCAGGGCGGGCGCCAGCCATGGCCGACACCGGTGACGACACCGCGACCGTGACCGGTTTGTCGCTCCTGCGGCAGACCGTCGTCTTCATGGACTACACCGACTGGGAGACGGGAAGCGCGGGGCGGGCGTCGGTCAGCCTGGATGCACCACTCGGACGTCTGTACGACCACATGTCATCAGCCCAGGCGAGCCAGTTCTCGGGGGTGGATCTGTTGAACGTGTTGGTGGTTCTCGGCGTGTTGTTACTGGTGGTCCAGGGCGCGGCCCTGTTTTTTGGCGCCGGGCTGGGGCGGCAGATTACCTCAGCGGTGCATGAGCTGTTCCTGGGCACCGAACGTGTGCAGCAGGGCGACTTCACGCATCGTGTCAGCATTGACTCGCAGGACCAGCTTGGTGACCTCGCCGACTCGTTCAACCGAATGAGCGCCAGCATCGAACACCTGCTGCATGTGCAACGTGAGAAGCAGCGCCTCGACGATGAATTGCGAATCGCCCGCGACATTCAGCAGTCGTTGCTGCCCGACGTGCCGCCGGTCGTGGCAGACCTGACCATCGCGGATTTGTGCGTCCCGGCACGAGAGGTGGGTGGAGACTATTACGACTTCTTCCTTCTGGGGCCGAGGCAGCTGGGAGTGCTGGTCGCCGACGTCTCTGGCAAGGGCACCTCGGCTGCGTTGTACATGGCCGAACTCAAGGGACTCATGCTCGCCTTGAGCCATTTGGAGCGGTCACCGAGGGAACTGCTGATTCGTGTAAACCGTCTGCTCGCGGACCATCTCGACAATCGCAGCTTCATCACCATGACGTACGCCGTGATCGACTTGGAGGCGCGCACCCTGACGCATGCGCGGGCGGGACACACCCCGCTCATCGTGGCCAATGAGCCCGGTGCGGATGTCATTGTGCCTGATGGCATGGTGCTCGGCCTGCGCCTGCCGGGCGCCGGTGAACGATTTGAGACGCTCCTGGAAGAGCACACGCGGCCGATCCGTTCGGGAGACGCGATCGTCCTCTACACCGACGGCATCACAGAGGCGATGGACGTGGCCGGGGAGCTCTTCACCGACGCGGCGCTGAGTCGTGTGGTCGCGGCGCACCATATGCTGGACGCGGCGGGCATTCGCGAGCGCGTCCTCCGCGAGGTCAAGGCGTTCGTCGGCGAGGCGGAGCAGCACGATGACATGACGATGGTCGTGATCAAAGTAGGGGACTTGGGGTGAGCGCCGAGGTCTTCCGGAGCCACTTGTCGATCGAGGCCGAGATCGTCCGCGGGCTGCTCGATGCGCACAACATTCAGGCGCGCGTCTCGTCCACGTTGGCGCCCGGATTGTTCCCGCTCCGTTTCGGTGGCCAGGCCGAGTTTCGCGTGAGCGTCAGGACGCCGAATCAGGCACGCGCCGAGGCTCTGATCGCAAGTCACCTTGATGAGGCCGCGGCCGGAGAGGTTCGGCGGCTCAGTGAAACGGTCGGGCCCCTTGAAGAGCGCATCGGCTACCACTTTCGTGACTTGGGCCTGCTCGAACATGCCTTGACCCACCGGTCGCGCGCCCACGAGGACGCCTCAGGCGGGGTCGTCGACAACGAGTCCCTGGAGTTTCTTGGAGACGCGGTGCTGGGGTTCGTGGTGTCTGACATTCTGTTTCAGCGATTCCCCACACACAGCGAGGGGTACAAGTCCAAGATCAAGGCCTCCATTGTCTCGACGATGTCGCTGGCCCGACTGGCCGTCGCCATCGACCTGGGCAGCTTTGTCCTGCTCGGGCGAGGCGAAGAAAAGACCGGCGGCCGGTCCAAGGACGCCATCCTGGCCGACAGTTTTGAGGCCCTGATCGCCGCAGTGTACCTCGATGGTGGCGTGGATGCCGCTCGCGCGTTCATCGCGTCGTGTTTTGATCCTCTGATTGATTCAGGTGGCGACCAGGTGGCCGAGGCGTCGTTCACCGAGGATTGGAAATCGGAATTGCAGGAGCGGTTGCAGGCCGTTGGTGGAGGCTTGCCCGAGTACCAGTTGACCGCGATTGAAGGGCCAGATCATCGACGTCGGTTCGATGTGGAAGTGATCGTCGGTGGTGTGTCCATCGGGCGGGCACAGGGCCGCTCCAAGAAAGGCGCGCAGCAGCAGGCGGCGCGCGCGGCACTGGCGCATCTGAAACGTGACCCGCCGCCGGCGTCAGTCGATCTCGATAATTCCTGATCGGTCAGCCGTCGACCGTACCTGAGCGACTCCGGCGAGCACGGGCTCCAACTTCGTCTGGGCGACAGTCTCTGCCGGGAGGCACCGTGTCGCCCACGCAGCCGTTTCTCTGACAAGATCGCTCTTCGATGGTGGCACCGGCCCGCCATACAACCGGAGGTAAACCCGCAGCAGCGGATCAGCAAAGACGTAGCGCTTTCGCCGCATCACGACCAGGTCCACATCTTCGAGCCACGACAAATAGTCTTTGGTCGAGCCCGGCGTGCGGTGCAGGCGCCGCGCGATCTCGGTGAGTGTCAACGAGTCGTCGTCGGCAAGGATGCCGAGAATGGCCTTGAGCGCGCCGTATCCGCGCGCTCGATGCAGGCGAAATTCATAGCTCTCCCGGCATCGGGAGGCCAGCGGGCCGCCGGGCGCGAACACCAGAGCGAGCGCCGCCATCGGGTCACGGGTGGCTCGCGGCTGCGACAGCAGCACGTCGAGCAGGACGCGGGCGGGCGCTGCGAGCTGGCCGCTCAGCGCAGCGACAGCGGCGGACTGCTCCGAGGTAAGTTCACCGGCCTGGTCCCGCTGGTGTGCCAAGGCCCGGACATCGTCTGCCGCGAACGGTGGAATGTGGATGACTTCGAATCGAGCCGTGGCGTCCCGCAGCAGCCGATGGGTGCGCGACGTGAATCGCGATGCCAGTACGAAGCCGTTGGGACTGGCGGCCAGTCGTTCGACCAGTTCGCGTTGCACATGACGGAGCCCCGGAAAACTCTCAAACGTGCGGATGTCCAGAATCTCGTCAAACAAGAACGTCACCGGACCACCGCCGGGCGCACCTGCGGAGTCCAGAAACGACAGGAGGGCATCGAAGGCCGCTCTGGCGTTCGCCGGGGGTGTCGTCGTCACGTCGTGGTGCGCGGCGGTGGCCGCGACGACCGCGTGCAGGCAGCGCTCGGGTGTCGTGGCGGTCGCGGCGAAGTCGATGTACTGCGCGCGTCCGTCAGAAAGCAATGAGGCTAAACGCAGCAACGCCGACGTGCGTCCGCTTCCGCACCCACCCAACACCACAGGAATCCGCCCGGCGTCCAGTGCCTGCAGGACGCGTTGTTCGAGGGCGGGGCGTTCAACGATCACGTGTCTGACTCCGCTGTTCTTCGCAGCATGGGCATATCGACACCGCGCGACGTGGCCGTCTCGATCGCCAGGGGATAGCCGGCGTCGGCGTGTCGCACGACGCCCATGCCCGGGTCACAGGTGAGGACGCGCGACAGTTTCTCGTCCGCTTCGGCCGTGCCGTCGGCAACGATCACCATACCGGCGTGCAAGGAGAAGCCGATGCCTACGCCGCCACCGTGATGGACTGAGACCCACGTGGCACCCGACGACACGTTGAGGAGGGCGTTCAGTACGGGCCAGTCAGCGATGGCATCGCTGCCATCGCGCATGGCCTCGGTTTCGCGGTTGGGCGAGGCGACTGATCCGGTGTCGAGATGATCGCGGCCAATCACGATGGGCGCCGAGACCCGGCCTGTGCGAACCAGGTCGTTAATCGCGAGTCCGAATTTCTTGCGATCACCGTACCCGAGCCAGAAAATACGCGCCGGCAAGCCCTGGAACGCGACCCGCTCGCGCGCCAGCCTGATCCAACGACACAGCGCGTCGTCGTGCGCAAACATGTCCAGAGCCAGCTCATCGGTTGCGGCAATATCGGCCGGGTCGCCAGATAGCGCGGCCCAACGAAATGGCCCCTTGCCTTCGCAGAACAGCGGCCGAACGTACTCGGGCACAAAGCCGGGAATACGGAACGCATCGGTGACACCGGCTTCGACGGCACGTGCCCGAATATTGTTGCCGTAGTCGAACGTCACGGCGCCCCGTGATTGCAGCGTCAGCATCGCCTGAACGTGCCGACCCATGGCGGCCGTGGAACGCCGCACGTACTCGTCGGGGTCGGCCTGGCGTAGCGCCGCTGCTTCGGCCAGCGACACACCGTTCGGAACATAGCCGACCAGGGCGTCGTGCGCCGAGGTCTGGTCGGTCAGCACATCCGGTGTCAGTCCGCGTGCGACGAGTTCGGGCAGGACATCGGCGGCATTCCCCTCCAACCCGACCGAGCGGGCGACACCGTCGCGCTGGTACGCCGCGCAACGCGTGAGCGCGTCGTCCAGCGACGTGGTGGCCTCGTCAAGGTACCGGGTGGCGAGACGTCGGGCGATGCGGTCAGGGTCCACCTCGACCACCAATGCGACGCCGTCGTTCATCGTGACCGCCAGCGGTTGGGCTCCGCCCATGCCCCCCAGTCCGGCGGTCACGGTGAGTCGCCCTCGAAGCGTACCGCCGAAGTGTGTCTGGGCCACGGCTGAGAGGGTTTCGTAGGTGCCTTGGAGAATGCCCTGAGAGCCGATGTAAATCCAGGAGCCCGCGGTCATCTGGCC
>JABMNV010000151.1 GCA_013203475.1 Acidobacteriota bacterium | reverse complement strand
GGGAACTGGGGAACTGGGGAACTGGGGAGTCAACAACTGACGGGCGGCGTGGGGTGACCTGCGCCGTCCTTTTTTCGCTTGGGATGGGCACCTCAAACTGATGCGGCCCAATGTGCTCGGGCGCGTGTGTTAGCGTGAGCAGATGACTCTCTGCAGGACGACATTGATCGGTGTGGTTGCGGCAGGTGTCGCCGCCTGCGGTCCACGAGTCGAGCCGATTCCGGCGGACTATCACCAGCAAGTGGAGGCCTTTCGCGATCAGCGTGCCAGCGAAATCATTGCGCCCGCCGGCTGGGAGGCCTTGGTCGGCTTGCACTGGCTGACCCCGGGCGTGCACACCATCGGCAGCGAGGTGGGCAGCGACGTTCTGTTGACCGGGCCTTCGGCGCCGGCATCCCTGGGGACAGTGACCGTGACAGAGACGGGAGCCACGCTCACGGTCGCCGAGGGTGTTGACGTGCGTCGGGGTGAGGAGTGGGTGACCAACGTCGAACTCCTGCCCGGAGCGCCTTCCGACGACTACCTCGTCGCAGGAGGCGTGACTCTGACGCTGATCGAGCGGGGCGAGCGTCTCGCACTGCGTGTCTGGGATACCCAGGCGCCGGCGATGCTCGCATTCACCGGTTTGGACTGGATGCCGACCGACGAGGCCTGGCGCGTGCAGGCCAGGTTTGAGGCGCACACTCCCGAACCGCAATTGAAAATCCTCAATGTGCTGGACGAAATAGTCGACATGCGCAATCCCGGCGTCGCGACGTTCACCGTCGGTGGGCAGGCATATCGTCTGGAAGCCTTGCTGGAAACCGATGACGCGGAAGAACTGTTTTTCATGTTCCGCGACGCGACCAGTGGCACGACAACGTATGGCGCAGGGCGTTATCTCTACACAGCCCTGCCGCAGGACGGTCGGGTCATCCTCGATTTCAATCAGGCCAAGAACCCACCGTGTGCGTTTACCGACTTCGCGACGTGCCCGCTGCCGCCGAAGGGGAATGTCTTGTCCCTTGCCGTGATGGCCGGAGAACTCGACCACCTGCACAAGCGCCGCTGATCGGTCAGGCCCAGCCGGTGTCGCCTGTACACTGGTGTCCGTGCGTGCGCGCTTCGATTTTCTCGGGACCGGGGATGACCCCCCCCTGCTGTTCCATGCCCCTGACCGCGTGATCGTCGCGCGGACGGTTGAGGACGTTCCGGCGGTGATGGCAGCGGTCGATCAGGGACTGCGCGACGGTTTCCACGCCGCGGGATATGTCAGCTATGAAGCGGCCGCGGCATTCGACGATGCACTGGTGACCCGGCCGGCTTCGGCGCTGCCCTTGGTGTGTTTCGGCCTGTTTCGCTCGATCGAGGCGGCGCCCCCCCTGACGGAACCGACGCTGCCAACGTCACCGAGATGGACCCCTTCGATGACCGCTGACGAGCACGCGCGCGGAGTGGCAACGGTGCGTGAGGCGATCGCGGCCGGGGACACGTATCAAATCAACTACACCTTCAGGCTGAATGCGATGCAGGACCCCGCCACAGTGGAGGCCCTGTATGCCCACCTGATGCGCGCCGAGCGAGCGCCGTTCGCGGCGCACCTTGATCTGGGCTCGGACCTGGGAGGCTGGCAACTGCTGTCACTGTCGCCAGAGCTATTCTTCCAACTCCGCGATGGGCGACTGGTAACCCGACCGATGAAAGGCACCGCACCTCGCGGTCGGTGGGCCGAGGAGGACACGGCCCTGCGGGACGGTCTGGCCACCTCGACAAAGAACCGGGCAGAGAATGTGATGATTGTCGACCTGGGCCGCAACGACATGAGCCGCGTGTGCACGGTGGGCTCGGTGGCGGCCACGTCGCTGTTTGACGTCGAACGGTATCCCACGGTGTGGCAGATGGTGTCTACGGTCGAAGGGCAGGTGCGGCCCGGCGTCGGCCTCCAGGATATCTTTGCAGCGCTGTTTCCGGCAGGGTCAATCACCGGCGCGCCCAAGTCGAGCAGCATGCGGCTCATTGCCGCGCTTGAACGGGAGCCGCGTGGTGCCTACTGCGGCGCCATTGGGTACGCCTCGCCCGACGGAAACGCCACGTTCAGCGTGGCGATCAGGACGATGACCGTTGACGCCGGTACGGGGCAGGCAACGTACGGTATCGGTGGCGGGATTACCTGGGACTCCGTCGCGGGCGACGAACACGACGAGGCCATGCAGAAGGCGGCCTGTCTGGACATACGTCCGCCGTTCTCGCTGATCGAAACACTGCGACTCGAGAAGGGCGTCTTTGTGCGCCTGGGGCGTCATCTCGATCGACTGCGCGCCTCGGCCGACTATTTTGGATTCGAGTGTGACGTCGAGCGACTACGCACGGTCCTCGGCGCGCACGCGGGGACCTGCACGGCCGAGGCTCATCGGGTGCGTCTGTTGCTCAATCGCCAGGGGCACGTGGGAGTCCAGATCGACAGACTCCTGCCGACTCCGGCAGGACCGCTCATGTTCACGGTCGCCACTGAGCCCGTCAACAGTCGCGATCGGTTCCTGTGTCACAAGACCACACGACGCGAAGTGTATGAGCGTCAAGGTGAGCGACAGAGTGCACCGCACGTGGAGGTCGCTGAGGCGTCGCCGTGGGACGTGCTGTTGTGGAATGAACGCGGTGAAGTGACCGAGTTTACGCGAGGCAACCTGGTGCTGGAACTTGATGGGGTCCGTTGTACGCCCGCGCGTGAGAGCGGTCTGCTGGCGGGCGTGTTTCGTGCAGAGCTGTTGGATCAGCATCAGGTGGTGGAACGAGTGCTCACCCGCGAGGACCTGGCGCAGGCCACCCGCGTCTGGTTCATCAACAGCGTACGCGGCTCGGTTCTGGTGACGGTCGGCGATACGGGCGCGAGGGCTAGGCGCTAGCGTAAACCTGATCCATCAGCGCTTGATCTTCGATGGCGCGTTCCAGACTCATCTCGGGTTGGCCGCTCGTGCGAATCGCGCGGATGAAATCGCGGTACATGGCCTGATAGCCGCGCATGTCGCGAAAGCCAGGGAACACGATCCGAGGCATCCCGGCTCCTCGTACCAGCATGATGATGCCGTTTGATTCGAACGAGATGATGCCCTTGCGTCCGAAGAGTTTGGACAGGCGGAGGCCCCGGAATAGTGACGGGACTTCGCGCGAGTAATAGAGTGCGCCGGCGGCCTCGTTGTCATACTGGAAGGCCACCATCATGCTCTTGACCCGCCGGTCGGGTCCTTGCCGGGAAATCGACGGGCGGAAGCCGTGAATTCTCACGATCTTCGGGCCCAGGCTGCCGGCGGTGTGCAGCCAGTGGATGCCTTCTTCAAAGAACGCATCGCCGCCGGCC
>JABMNV010000150.1 GCA_013203475.1 Acidobacteriota bacterium | reverse complement strand
CCACTACAACGCGAGCCTCATCTCGTTCGACGACCTGGTCGGATTTCCGTACCCGGATGATGAGAAGACGACGGTGAGGTTCCTGGAAACACCAGCCACGGTCTGGGGCGCCGAGTCGGTGCTGATCGACGAAATCAGCCGCTGCAAACCCGAGCACCAGAACCGGCTGTTCTCACTGGTGCACGAACGCAAGATCCAGGGCATCCCGTTGTCGCAGTTGCGTTATCGCTGGGCAGCGATGAACCCATGCACGACGGATCAATCCGGCGGCGAAGACTATCTGGGCGCCGAACCACTCGACGCCGCGCTCGCTGACCGGTTTGCCGTCATTCTCGAAGTGGGCGACTGGGACACACTCAGCCTCGACGACCGGCGCCTGGTGGCGAACCCGGCCGGTGAAGGCGCCGTCGCGAGCGATGGTGGAGCGCTGGCGGCAGCGTTGGCTGGATGGCGGGCGACGTTCGAGACCCAACTGCAGGAATGCCCGCCGGCCGTCATCGAATACGTGTGCGCACTGACAAGCACGCTTCGTGACGCCGGCATCCGCCTGTCGCCCCGCCGCGCACGCATCATCACACGCACGCTGCTGGCCGCCGTGATTGTCGAGGGACTGTCGGCAGAAACACTGAGCAGCAAGAAGGGTGATGCACTGTTCCTCAAGGTTGTGGAAGCCAGCCTGCCACAGAGGGCGTGGGGAGCCACGCCGGATGCCGACCAAGTGGCCGCCGCCCATCGGCTGGCCTGGGACGCCACGCTACTGCAGGGGACCGACCGCTGGCTCCATCTGTTCCACCTGGAACACACCCTCGACGGCAAAGCACGGCTGCTGCTCGACTCGTGCCCCGATGCCGACACGGGCACCCTGGCGGTAGAGCAACTGCTGGCCAACGAGACCAAGGCACGTGCGCTGGCGTTCGCACTGGCCGCATTCCCCGCCGCTGTGTCGGGGCGCCTGCCGATTGGGGCCGAGGCCGTCACCGATCTGGGCCGCATCGCCCAGCCCGCCCTGACAGTGGATGCGGAGGTCAGCTGGCAGGAACGGCTGTCGGAAAAAGACACGACACACCCGGAGGTGGCCACCTACGTCCCCGTCCTCAAACGGTTGGGGTCCGCACGACGCGAGCGCGCCCAACAGCTGTTCGCCTGCCTCGTCGTCAGCTCTCACCAGGTGGCGCAGCCACGCGAGTTCGAACGGGAGTTCCACCGGTGCACCCAGGTGTTCAGCAAGGAGGCGAAATGACCAGCGGGATCATCACGAGCGCGCCGCAGGAACCGCTCTGGACGCCGGGATGGCAGGTCGAGGACTTCGAGGAGTCGGAGCGGTTGGCAAACTCTGGCGGGCCGATGAGCCGCAGACGCACCGAACGTATCTCAGTGTCGGTGTTGGGCAATGACAGCGGAGCCGTGAGGTGCCCGCGAGTGTTGCGTGTCGGCATCGACTTCGGAAGGCGGAGCCCGCTGGTGTGCGTCCGCGAACTGCTCAAGCAGTGTGGCTTCGCCACCGAGCAGCAGGCTCGTGCGGCCGTCGCGCTTCCGCCCGAGGCCTGCATCTGCCGGCCCGACCCGGCGCCCACACCGGCGCCGTACGCGTCCCTGGATCCCGAGGAGTGTCTGTTTCAGGCGCTGGTGCTCGGCTTGTGCACGCCGTGCCTCTACGACCCGGCCCGGCCGCTGTTGTGGACGCGCACGAGCTTGACACGTCGGCTTGAACTGTTCGACGGACGGGGGTTTTACGCATGAACGCCACAGTCTTCAAGAACATCTATCGGGAACTGATCGACGAGAACCCGATGGCCATCCGTGCTGTGCTCAAGATTCTGGAAGTCGAATTCACCGACACGGTTCCGACGCTGGCGGTCACGTGCGACGTCCGACCGCGACTGTTGGTGAATCTCGGGTTCGTGAAACAACACTGCCGCACTGAGCCGCAAGTGAAGGCCGTGATTTGTCACGAGTTCCTCCACGTGCTGCTGCGACACACCGAGCGCTTCACGACCATCAGTCCGGCAGAGCACATCGCACTCGACGCCGTGATCAACGCCATCATTCATCGGAGTCTGGGCCCGGACTACAGCGCGATGATGAGCCGTTACTACGCTGAAACCAAAGGTGTGGCGCGGCTGCTGCGACCGATGACCGAGAAAGAAGACGACTGGGCGAGGTGGGTCCACTACGGGGCGAAGAAGATGCCGGACGATGAACGTCAGATCCTCTCGGCGTGGGTCGGCCTGTACGACGGACGACTCGTGGCTGACGACATCCGCGACCTGGCCCGAGACCACTGTTCGGGCGCCACAGGAGACGTGCCCCTGCTTGGCGACCACGACAGCCTTGGAACCGGGCAGCCGGCCGACGGACCTGTGGCAGGTGAGGTAATCCTCGCCGACGCGCTCGACACCGCGCTGAAGTCGATGAACGGCTCGGGTGTGTTCCGCAGTCCGAATGGACGGGGCATTGGGGCAGCCGGGTACAAGAACGAAGTGCGGGCCGCCGACGCCGGTGTCGACCGGTGGCGTCGTGAAACGTACGCCGTGCTGCGACGGCACCTGCTGCCCGACCCGAAGTCCATCGCGCGAGAGTCGGCAGAGGCGCACTTCACCCTGCCGGTGCTGTCGCCAGGCGACCGGCGGGCGACACTTAAATCACTCTGGAGCCCGTTCGTGCCGAATGCCCAGTGGGACACCGCGCTGCCTGCCCGCGTGGGCTCGGCTCACGTGTATCTCGATGTGAGCGGCTCGATGAACGCCGAGATGCCGCTGATTGTGGCACTGCTCGGACGACTCCGGCCCTACATCCGGCGTCCCTTCTGGGCGTTCAGCAATGTGGTGGCGCCAGCCCGTATCGAGAAGGGGCGCCTGGTGACCGAGACGACCGGCGGCACGAGTCTGAGTTGCGTGCTGGAACACATCACCAGGACGAGACCACAAGCCGCCATCGTCGTGACCGACGGCTACATTGAGCCGCTCGAGGCCCACAGCGTGGCGTCCGCGATACGGGACACACGCCTTCACGTGATCATCACCCGGGACGGCAGCGCTGGGTTGCTGCAGCGTGCCGGTCTTCCCCATACCCAGCTATCGAGGTTGCCATCATGATCCGCTTGAGCGAAGCCGTTCTGCCGGGACACCCGGACAAATTCTGTGACCAGGTCGCCGATGCCATCGTGGCCGAGTGCTACAAAGTCGATCCCCGTGCCTACTGCCAGGTGGAGATGAGCGTGTGGAGCGACCACGTCTTTCTGACCGGAGGCATCGTCACGCGCAAGCCACTCAAGCACGACCTGGCCGACATCGTGCGGGCCACCGGCCGACGCATTGGCTATGTGAAGCCCAACGCGATAGATGCGGACCTGTATGACGTGCGCGACACCGTATGCCAGCGCCGCGCGGACCCGCGCACCTGGACCGATGCGGTGAACGACCAATGCATCTCGGTGGGCTGGGCTGGTTACGACGAAAAGGTCGGGTGGCTGCCGCCCGAACACTATCTCGTGCACACGCTGGGGAAGGCGCTGGCGCACAGTTGCCGGGAAGGTCGACTGAAAGGGCAGGGCCCCGACGGCAAGCTGCTCGTGCGGGTGCGCGAGAGCTCAGACGAGTGGCAGGTGGAGCAGGTGCTGGTCAGCCTGCAGCAACTGCCAGACGTCGCTCTCTTCGACTTAACCGGCCTGCTGGTCGATGACTTGCGCGATGTGTACTCACGCCTCCAGTCGGACGATGGACGGTGGGTGACCCGGTTCGACGACATCGAGTTGCTGATCAATCCCAACGGCCCCTGGATCAACGGGGGGAGTGATGGCGACAACGGCCAGACCGGCCGGAAGCTGGTGGCCGATTACTACGGACCGCGGGTGCCGATTGGCGGCGGGGCGTTGTCGGGTAAGGATCTGAGCCACATCGATCGCGCGGGCGCCTATTCAGCGCGGCAGGCGGCACTCCATGCCGTACGGACCGGTGCGGAGCAATGCCGGGTGGTGGTGGCCTATGCACCGAATCGCGACGTGCCGCTCGACGTGGTGTACGAGATGGATCGGCGCGGCGACCAGTTGCCGCCAAGCTGGTACGCGCAATCGGCCGCGCGTGTCCGCTATCGCGGCGGCGCGTTTGTCGCCAAGCTCGGCACCGGCGGGCATTTCATCGACCCGGAGCTGACATGGAATCAGAGAGTGACTGGCTGACCCGCGCGTCTGCAGGTGTGACAGGACGCAGGCCCAGGGCCCAGTGTCATCGCTCAGGTCGAAGACAGTCGCGCCAGTGACACCCCACGAGACAACAGAGCATCGAGGTCGTCTGGAGTTCGCTCGGCTGTCGCCGTCCCACACCATCAGTCCGTGAGTCGCCACGGACGCCATCTCCCGGTCCTTGACGGCGTAGAAGTCGTAGCCGCTGTGGACGCCTGCGGGCGGTGCAATCGCCATCACCGGCCACTTGCCAACGTTGTTCCGAAGGCATGGCTACTTTCGCCAGTCGTCGCATTGTGGTCCCAGTGTCCCACAGCCAGGGCCGAGGCGAGAATTGGGCCAGGTGTGACCTGGCGCATGGTGTCGTAGAACGGATTGCGCACACCAGGCCTGCAGGGCGTGTATCTCGCAGCCGGGCCGGAACTGCTGGCGCAGGCACTCATCGGCATCGTCGGGGCACAGGCCTACTTCGATGCACTCGCGGTGCTGACCGGATTGTGCGTGCGACCGACCTTTGCGAGCGACGCGGCGCGGGCGTAGGCAGGCCGGGACGCGTTGAGCGGCGAGCGGGAGGACGCAGGCACAATGCGACACACCGCGGCAAGCACCCTCACCCTTAAAGCCACGGGCCGCCTAGCGCTGTCTTCGAGGAGTTGATCCGGAGGGTGGGGGAGTTGGGCCTGCGGCCACGCTCAGGGGCGTGACCCAAGCCCTGGAGCTCGCAGATTGTTCAGTGTGCCAGAGCCGCGAGTACGCAGAAATTGCGAGGTCAGAATCACGGCGTCAGGCCGCAGAGATGTTGGCACGGCTGGCACGATCTTCTCACTTGGCTTTCGCCCTTCGATGATGGCATCGTCGTCTGGCAGGTCGCTTGCATGGGAAATGGAGTCATGAACACAATGACAGCTGTGCGCGCTCGCCATACCGTCAACGTCCCTTCACAGCCAGTGGGCACACGCACCGAGCCTATTGGACGTGACAAGCACCAGGAGCGGGAGATCGCCCGACTGCTGGCAAGAGGCGATCGGGAAATTGCCCTTGGTCCCGGGCATGCTCTTGATGACGTGCTCGCCGACGCCCGCCTCCTTCTCAAACGCTGATACCGGGCATGCACGTTCGCTTCACCGGCACTGGGCGAGCCCAGTTGCTGGCCGCGTTGTCTTTCGTGCGAAACGAAAATCCAGCCGCGGCCAAAGTCCTGCTGCGACGATTCACCCGAAGGTTGCGAAATCTGCGCCGGTTTCCGTATTCCGGCAAGCGGCTGCCTAATCTTCGGCGAGGGGCCTATCGGGAACTGGTCATCCATCCCTACAGGGTCTTCTACCGCGTGCAGCGACCCACGATCTGGGTAGTTGCCGTCTGGCACTCGGCGCAAGAACCACGGCGACAGTGACGCGCCGGTCTTACAGTCCCTTCGCGTTTACACGAGCAGGGTGTACGCGGGATCTATCGCCTGATAGCGAATCAGAATCTGCTGAATGTCATACGGATGAGTTGGTTCGCCCGTGACGGTGTTCCGAACGACTTGAAACACGTGCTCGATTCCGCCGGCATCGTCAATATCGATGTCCGCCACCCAGCGGTCCTCTTTCGTGGACGCGAAGAACGTTAACTGAAGGTTCCCGTAGCGGTCAGGCGTCTTGAAACTCCCGGCAGGAGAATAGTCATCCTCGAAGTGATGGAGACCGCCGTCCACAGTGCGGAACAGTCCACCGTTCACGGCGTTCTTCGTGTCGTCGCGCAAGGAGTGCGGCACGACACAGAAGCACCGGTCGCCCCTGAGATCAACCACTTCCTGAAGCTGCGACAGCACAGACTGGCCCGGCCTCGCTGCCGTCACTCGCGTCTTAGCCACGATGTTGAGAAAGCCAGCCTTTCGAATGTCGTCGAGTGCGCGATAGAGCGCCTCACCTTTCTTGCCGTCGAACGTGCGCACGTTCGCACTCCGAACAAGCAGCGCCTTCGCGTCGGCCGGGAGTTCTGCAAACGAAGGGAAGCGCACCTGCGACACCCGTGATCGATCGATCGCAAACACCATCTCCGCTAACGTCGGGCCTGATGATTCGAGATCAATGTTCTTGAACGTGCTCAGATAGCCAAGAGGATCAACCTCAACACGGTAGAGGCCGTTTGGCTTCCCCTTCAGATTGGTAATTGTGAGCAGCTTCCCAGGTGTGTTCCGCACTTGCCTGACCTCGCCTGACAGCAGATTCGTGAGTCGCACGAGGCAGGGCTCGTCGAGCGTCGCGCCACGGACGTCAACAAGCGACAGGTGCAGCACCGGTTGCCTGACTTCTTGGCCATTCGTTCTTCCTCCGTGCCGAGCGGGATACCCGGCTTTGCGTCGATCCCGGACCGAGTCAGCTCCTATGGCCGGCACCGATCAAGCGCGCCCTCGATCTCATGACCCGCATCGTCGAACTCAGCGTGCTTCCGTGAGGTGTGAGCCGCAACTGCGCGCGCCCAGGGGAGCGTCGCCTTGCCGAAGTCCTTCCGGAGGCCGAGAAGGGGCGCACGCCCCTTGCTCTGCTCGAGGTGATCCGCGATATAGGTGAGCAGGGAACTGGGATAGATGTGGATGCTGTCGCTGTCCTCATCCTGCTCCTTAAGCATGTGCACCTGGACGAACGTGTCGGGCAGTGACGCAAACGCCTGGTTGGCGCGCGTAATCGAAATGGCCGGTGCGAGCAGTTCGATTGACGCCAGTGTCGCCTGCGACTGCAGAGGGCCTGTCAGCATCGGCCCGAGCACCCGCTGATAAAGCCAGCCGTGATAGTTCGCCCCGGCACTGTGGCCCAGCAGATGGAACTTGAAGCGTGCGCCCGGCGTGGACTGCATCATTGTCTGCAGCGCGTCCATGAACTGGGCGGCACCCCCGAGTGGACGCGAGGCTCCCTGCGTGCGGCCTTTCATCTCGTTCCAGAACACGGTCCGTGCGACTGGGGCCAACGCCCGACCCAGCGCCTGCTGACTGGCGTGGATGACCTTCGACGTGCCGCCGCGCAGGGCATCCCACGCCTCAGACCAGCCAAACTGCACGGGGCCACTGGCGTCATCGCTGCTTCGAAACCATCCGATCGCCGACTCCTGGATGCCCGACTCCCAGACGAAGAAATACGGCGCGAGGCCCCGGTCAACCGCGCCTTTCCAGAGTCGGGCGGCGTTCGCCATGGCCGCGCCTTCGGCGTTGAGTCCCCCATGGGCGTACAGAACGATGTGCCGACATCCGTCGGCCAGCACCGGCGCGAGCAGGGCACGTTGCGCCATGGCCGGCAGGTCACCCGGACTGGTGACGAGACTTCCGCCACTGGACAGCGCGCCCCGGTCCCCCGTGTTCACGAGATGCGCCGCCACCTGAGGGTCGAGCCCCCACCCGGACATGGCTGTGATCTGCGCGGTGGCTTCCGGCCCGCCCGAAAAACCGCCGACAAACACCTTCGGCGCCCCCTTGGCGTCCAGCGTTGTCGGACCCGGCCGAGCGACCCACGCGTCCTGCCGATGTTCAAACCACTCGTCATAGGGCAGCACGGCGCGGCCGCCTTTCCCCCACGTTGCGCCCCACGAGTTCTGAATGATGAAGCCGTCTGGGCCATAGCCGACAATGGCGAAGGCGTGCAGACCGACGGCGCGGGACGACCGTGGAATCATCGGCAGCTTGCCCCTGCGACGCACGAGGTTCCCCTGATCCCAGCCGTCGTGCAGCCACGCCGACGCCAGCACCGCATCGCCCTCGAACACGGCCGCCTGCATGTGGCCGACGTCGCTGTCGATGATCCGGAAGTACGCGCCAATCGGGCGCCGGAGTGCATCGGCCGCGCGCTTGGGCGTGAACTCGCGATCGGGCCGGTGGCCCTTTCCAGGCGCGGTGTAGCCCCAGAGTCCCTCAGACGTGACCCCGTGCTTGTGCCATCCCTTCATGCCACCGCGAGGACTCGTGCCTTCGTAGTGATCGCCCTTCCACTCATCGTGGCGCCGGGCCATTTCGTAGAGCATGCGCGGACTCACGCCGGCACGGGCCGACCGGGGTTTGAGACTGGTGTTGATGACAGTGGCTAGCGCGAATCCAACGCAGGCGCCCTCATGGCCCTGGTCCAGCACCGGGGCCCGGCCGGCGCGGCTGAACTGCCTGGGCAGCAGGCTGAGCGATGGTCGAAACACATAGTCTCTGGCGTCACCATCGTCAGGTCTGACGTCGAGGGCGCGTGGGGAGCTTGAGGCTCCAGCCGTACGAAGGAATCGTGGCACAAATGGCCTCCTTGGGTATCGACGAACGAGACTAGCAAATTTCGCACGTGGGTGTCGCCAGCGTGGCGAGAGGCGGCCTTCCGGACTGCCGCAGGCGTCAGAACCCGTCAGGTTCTATGCATATTTTTAACACCCTCGGCCTCCAAGAGGCCAAAGACAGCTCCGCTTGGGTGACCTTGAGCGTTTCATCAATGGCGACATGTTGTATCCGGCGGACCCGCTGGTCAAGATGGCCCTGATTCACCACCAGTTCGAGAGCATCCATCCGTTCTACGACGGCAATGGCCGGACCGGGAGTCGACACATCGTTCGAACGAAGACTGAGTACTACCAGCGGCTACAGGACGTGCGCGAGAAGGATGCGTGGGAGCCGTGGGTGATTTACATGCTGACAGCCGTGGAACGCACCGCGAAGCAGGGCATCACGGTGATTGAGGCGGTCAAGGGGACCTTGTTGGACGTCAAGCGCCGCGTGCGCGCGCAGTACCCTCGCTTCTACAGTCAGGATTTGATCAATAACCTGTTCACGCATCCGTACACGAAGATCGAGTTCGTGATGAACGACCTCGGTGTCTCGCGCGTGACGGCCACTCGGTATCTGAACACGTTGGTTGAGGGCGGCATCCTGACCGCTCGGAAGGTGGGGCGGTCGAAGTACTTCGTCAACGAGCCGCTGTGTGCGATCCTCACCGGCGATGCGCTGACAGACACGTAAGCCGCCGAGACACATACACCGCGCCCTGACGCGCGAGCGCCTCAAGATCGCGGGCGTCAGTCGGTCGCCGATAAGTTGCACAACGCCAGCGCCCTATGTGGCAGAAAGTGCAATCTCATCAAGGTCGCGATGGCCTTTCGTTTGACCTGGGGACGGCACCGAGTTTGCAACTCCCTCGGTCGGTGTGATCTGGAATGACGATGCTAGACTGAGCGATCTGATCGTCGACTCAGCGGGGAGAAACGATGGCGGAACATTTCGAAGAAACAATGGCTGCGCGCGTGGACGAGTTGGCGAGTTCGGTGGACGTCCGGTTCGACGCGGTGGATGCCCGGTTCGACGCCGTAGATGCCCGGCTGGACAGCCTGACGATTGAGGTGCGCGACCACTTTGTCGAGATGCGAGACTTCACGACGTTCGGGTTCGACAAGCTCGGCAAGGAACTGCGTGCGGAGATCTCGGATGTCAAGATGGGCCTCGGTCGCGTCGAGCGCAGGCTCGATCGCCATGAGGACCTGCTCGGGCAGGTGTTGACCGAAGTTCGGGCGCTGCGACGCGAGTAGTGGACCCTTCTTCGCCCGTCTCGTCTACAATCCCCACATGATCGGCACGACTCTCAATCACTATCGGATCCTGCGCCAGCTGGGCGTGGGCGGCATGGGCGAGGTCTTCGAGGCGGAAGACACGAAGCTGGGCCGCAAGGTCGCTCTGAAAATTCTTCCCACATCGATGGCGGGCGACCCCGAACGTCGCGAGCGCTTCGAGCGTGAAGCGCGGGCGATCGCTGCACTGAATCACCCGAGCATCGTCACGATCTATTCGGTCGAAGAGGCCAAGGGGACGCCGTTCCTGACGATGGAGCTGGTCGAGGGACAGACGCTGGGCGACTCGATCCAAGTGTCCGGTCTTCCGGTCAGCAGGGTCGTGGCGATCGGGACGGCCATTGCCGACGCGATCGCCGCCGCGCAGCAGCGCGGGGTCACCCATCGCGACCTCAAGCCGGCCAACGTCATGCTGACCGCCTCGGGCCAGGTCAAAGTGCTCGACTTCGGATTGGCGAAGCTGCGCGACGGCGACGCGGCCGGCGATCCGATGGGGGTCACCACACTGGCGACTTCGGGACTGACAGGTGAAGGGCGCATCGTGGGTACGGTGGCGTATATGTCGCCCGAGCAGGCCGAGGGCAAGGCGGTCGACTCGCGGTCCGACATTTTCTCGCTCGGCGTCATCCTGCATCAGATGGCCGTCGGCGAGCAGCCGTTCAAAGGGGACACGGCGATTTCAGTCATCTCGGCCATCGTGAAAGACACGCCGGTCTCGGTGACGGATCTCAAACCCGCGCTGCCGGTCGATTTGTCCCGCATCATCAAACGGTGTCTCACAAAAGCTCCCGAGCTCCGATATCAGAGCGCGATTGACCTGCGCCACGATCTCGAAGAATTGAAGGGCAGCCTTGAGAGCGGCGACTTTCGGGTCAGTGGCGTGCACCAGAAACCCGAGAGTGCAAGCCGTCGCCCGCTGCCCATGGGCGCGGTGGCTGCGGCGGTGCTGGCCGTCAGCGCCATCGCCTGGTTTGCGACTCGCACGGGTGAGCCTGCAACGCCAGCGGTCTCTCTCGACAACATGCGGATCAGTCGACTGACCAGCACGGGTAATGCCAGGCAGGCGGCCATCTCGCCCGACGGCAGATACGTGGTGCACGTCGTGCGGGAGGGCGGGCAGGAGAGCCTGTGGATCAGACAGACCGCGACGACCAGCAACGTCGAAAGTGTTCCACCGGCGGATGTGCGTTATGACGGTGTGACGATTTCCCAGGACGCGACGTACGTGTACTGCTCCGCCTACGAAGGCACCCAGGCATTCAGTTCGCTGTACCAAGTGCCCGCTCTTGGCGGGACACCACGGAAGATTCTTGAGGACATCGATAGTCCTGTGTCGTTCTCCCCGGATGGTTCGGAGTTTGTTTTTGTGCGAGGCATCATCGAACCCCGCGGTGCGGATCTGATGGTCGCTCGTGCTGACGGCTCCGGTGAACGCGTCCTGGCGTCCTCGCGTGGAAGCGAGATCTTCCTTAACGAGCAGCCGTCGTGGGCGCCTGACGGCACCCAGGTGGCCGTCGCCTATGTGTCGTACCTGAAGAACGGGAACTCTGGTGTCATGACGATTGACGTCGCGTCGGGCGCTACCAGGCCCCTGGGGGAAACGCTCTGGTCGGGCCTTGGCGAGGTGGCCTGGCTCGCAGACGGTTCTGCCGTGGTGACCAGCGCAACCGAGAATGGCGCGTTCAACGACCAGTTGTGGCGGATCGCATATCCGAGCGGGACGGCCGCGCGTGTCACCAACGACCTGACCAGCTACACCGGCGTCAGTCTGTCTGCCGACTCGTGGTCGCTCGTGACTATCCGCGCCGACACGGCCGCCACGATGTGGGTGATGCCCTCAGGCAATACGGTGGCGGCACGGCAGATTAGCTCCGGATCGAGCAGCCTCGATGGCGTGCCTGGGATGGCCTGGACGCCGGATGGCCGCATTGTCTACGTCTCAACCGCCAGTGGGAACCCGGACATCTGGATCAGGAATGCCGACGGCTCGCAACCGAGACAGTTAACGGTACGTCCGGAAGCCGACGCGCAGCCCACGGTGTGTGGCGACGGGTCGGTGGTCGCCTTCGTCTCGATGCGGTCTGGCACCCCACAGAACTGGCGCATGACTCTGGACGGCTCGAACCCCACGCAGTTGTCGACCGGTCCTGCGGCTTTCCAACCTCTCTGTGCACCGAGTTCAGACTCGGTGGTGTTCACCGGTGCCACCACGGACGGCCAGGTCGCTCTCTGGCGAGTGCCGCTCCTGGGTGGGGAGCCGACGCTCGTGCGCAACGTCAATATGGCGGGGGCCTCCGTTTCGCCTGACGGCAACCTTGTGCTTGGCGGATACGTTGAGGGGCAGCGTCAGGGTATCGGCGTGCTGGCGCTGGATTCGAACGATTCGCCCAAGATCGTGCCCGTGTTCCCTCGCGGCATGGCCTGGTCACCAGACGGCAAGTCGCTGACCTATATGGAGCGGCGGAACGGCGTGGACAATCTCTGGAGCCAGCCCTGGCCAGCCGGAACGCCAACCCAACTGACGACGTTCACCTCCGATCTGATTTTTCAATTCGCCTGGTCGCCTGACGGCACACAACTCGTGCTGTCGCGCGGCTCCACATCGACGGATGTCGTCTTAATGCAACAAGGAGAAGTTTGATGAAACTGCGCGCACTCATTTCGACGGTGTTGGTCGGCGTCCTCCTGGGAGTCTCCTCGACCGCTTCGGCGCCCCTGCTCGACAAGGCCGAGCACGCCGGAAGGCGCGCACGAGTGATGGCCGAGATTGGCAGTGGCGTCGCCATCTTCCTCGGCGCGTCCACGCCGTCCAGCGACGTGACATTCCGCCAGGGGCACGACTTCTACTACATGACGGGCATCGAAATGCCCGATGCCATGCTCATCGTCGACGGCACACGGAAAGAGAGCACGCTGTTCTTCACGATGGACGAGAACACGGCCGACGGCGACGGGATTCCGCTCGACCTGATTCGCACCCCGGTCCAGTACACGGGCATCGAACGCGTGCTTCCCGCCGAGCAGTTCAGCAGCCAGCTCGCGGGCTTCGTCAACCGAGGCCAGACGCTCTACACGATGTTCAAGCCCGAGGAAATTGGTCCCGAGAACAGCCGTGAGAAGTTCAACGCGCTCCAGAAGTCGATGACGATGGAGATGTGGGATGGTCGGCTGACGCGGGAGTTGCAGTTCGTCAAACAGTTGCGCGAGCGTTTCCCTCAGGCTGAGGTGCGTGACAGTTCCCCCATCGTGTGGAACATGCGCAAGTACAAGTCGACGGCGGAATTGGACATCATGCGCCGCGTCGCTCAACTGGGCGTCAAGGCCCATAAGGCGCTCATCCAGTCGACCCGACCAGGCGTGAGCGAGAAGTCTCTGTCCGCTGTCTTTGACTTCGTCTCTTCCAATGGCGGCGGCCGGGGACTCTCGTACTACACGATCATCATGTCGGGGAAGAATCACAAGTACGGCCACTATCACCAGTACGACCGTGTGCTCGAGGACGGTGATTTCCTGATTCTCGATGCCGCGCCGGACCTCGAGGAGTATCACGTGGATATCTCCACCTCGTTCCCCGCGTCGGGCACGTTCTCGCCCAGGCAGCGGGAACTCTACGAGGCCGCGCTGGCCGTGCACGATGTGGCCATCGAGAACTACCGACCCGGCGTGACGCTCAAGGAAGTGGGCCAGAAGATGGATGCTCTGATCAAAGCGAGGGGCTACGACCGCTTCGCGGAGGACTTCAGAGGCATCGTCCGCGTCGGTGGCTACAACCACTCCATTGGCATGGCCACCCATGACGTGATGGGCACGTTCGCTGGTGCCGACGAAGTGCTCAAACCCGGCTTCGTGTTCGCCTGTGACATTCAGTTGTTCAGGCGCGACGAGGAAATCGGTATCCGCATCGAGGATACGGTGGCCATCACGGACACCGGCCACGAAGTGCTGTCGCTCGGCGTGCCGCGCACAGTGGCCGAGATCGAAGCGCTGATGAAGCAGGACGGGATGTTGCAGATTCTCAAGAAGAACGGCGGGATGTAGCGCTACTTCCGCTCCGCCAACTCCGCACACGCCACGCACAGCCGCGCATCGGGCCGGGCCATCAGGCGCGCCATGGCGATCGGCGATTCGCATTGGCCACACTCGCCGTACTCGTCATCGTCCTGGTCGATGCGCCGCAGCGCGACTTCAAGGCGTGAGAGCTCGGCCTGCCGCTGGCGCCGCATCGCCTCGGTCATGTGTCCCGCCTGCATCGCATCCTGCCGTGTGAGACGACCAATGGCGCTGTCAGGCGTCACCGCGGACGTGCTGCCGGTGTCACGCTGCAGCGAGACGCGAATCTCGTCAATGCGCTCCACGACACGCGCGCGGACGATGGCACGGTCATCCTGAGTCAACGCCGGCTACCTCGCGCAGTCATACGTCGCCCGCCCGTTCTTGAGCGCCTTGTGCACGGCGCCGTCGTCTGACACGTCGATCGGGAAGAAGAAGACCGAGGCCGTGGGGCAGGGCAGGATCGGCTTGCCGGGAAGCTTCTGTGCCTTCAATGCTGCCTGTGCACGCGCGACAAAATATTCAGTGTCTTGCAGCGGAATGCCAGCGACTCGGCCCGTGGTGCAGATGTCCGTTTGCGGCACAAAGAAATCTTCCCAGTGGCCGAGGATCAGAAAGCGCGGCTGGGTTGCCTCGATGATGGCCTCAGGGTGCCACGTGAGCCGTTCGAAGTCGCCTCCGAGGCAGATCAGGGCGACGTCGACCTTCTTGCCGTCTGGCACAGGAAAGCCCATTGGCGCATTGGTGCCAGAGTCCTGGTAGTAGATCCGAAACTCAATGTTCCCGGAGGCGTCCATGAAGTCGAGCAGATACGCGTAGACCTGCCCTTCTGCCCATCCGCTGGCCGTCGTCGGCAGCGCAGATTGTGCGTCCGTCACTTCGCCACGCCACGCGTGCACAGGCTGGTTGATGCCAGTGAGCGGCACCTTCAATCGAAACTGGTCCGAGTGCTCCGATGTGATCGGCGTCAGGCGCATTCGCTGGCCGATTGGGATCCAGGTCTGGCCCGGAGATGCCTCCGCGATATCCGCGAGACGCTCGGCGACGTCGAACAACCGGTCTGGCGCCACTGCTGACGCAATGAGATTCGCCATCGTCGTGCTGCCGTAGACCGTCGCCTGGGTCGCTTTGTTGTTCGCGATGTACGGCGTGTCCAGCAGATGGTCGTAGTGTGAGTGCCCAATGACGATGGCCTGGGCCTTGTTGGCGTCGTGGAGCAGGAGTCGATCCACGAGCGCGCGGTCGGTGCGAATCTGATGGTCAAACATCACCTCGGCCATGCCTGGGTTTGAATACTCCGGTCCGAACAGCACGACGTCGTCACCCCGACTGACGAGGTAGCCGCCAACGCCGAGGTATTGGACTTTCACGTCGCTCGCCAATCCGGCTGACGCGGCGGCCGAAGCGATCGGATACGCCGGGCAGCGGTCGGCGCGAATGGAAAAGGTCGAGCAGCCGGCTGAACCCACCGCCAGCGCCAAAGCACTGTGTCGTAACCACTGGGCGAGCGAGGATATTGCCATTGGTAACTTTCGAATTCTCTGCCAATCAGCGGTGACACGCACGCAGAAAGCGGGAGGTCCTGTACCGTTCAAGGCGCTGGCTGTCGAGAACAGGTCCGGACTTAAACGCGACTATAACGGTCGTGATTAAAAACGACGGCGAACAGGGCCCTGAGGCGTACCTGAAGGGCACATAGTACGATACGGTTTAATGGTCGCATGATCGATTTGCTGCCTTCTCCGACCCAATTCTCCCACCCCAGTCGCCTGCATGGCCAGTCACACGTCGGACGCGTGATGGTTCATGCGTTTCGTCTGCTTGAGGCGACCGGACTCATAGAGGAATCAAGTCGCCTTTGGGCGTCTGTGTATCTGCACGATCTCGCTCGGACCCACGATGGGCCCTGCCATGAGCATGGTGCGGATGCGGTGACGCTGTGGCATGAGTCCACGGAACTGACCAATCTGCTCGTCTCGCGTAGAGTCGAACAGGATGACGAGGAGGGGATTGAGCGGGCGCTCACGCTCCATTGCCTGCCGAACGACCGAGAGCCCTCGCCTGACGATCCTGACTTCTTGCTCGTGGCGCTGCTCAAAGACGCTGATGGGCTCGACCGTGTGCGCCTCGGGGACCTGGACCCGATCTATCTGCGGTTGCCAGAGACGCTCGAGATGCTTGATTTCGCGGACGAACTGTTCCGGAAGACCGACGGGCGGATTCCTGAGGGCGATCGCCATTTCCCGTTTCTCCTGCACGCGGCCGGGCGTATCGCCGGCAAGCCGGTGGTGGTCCCCGAGGGACTCGTCGGCGACTGACGGGAAGAACCATGGGGCGATTGGGAATCGACAATCTGGAATCTGGAATCTGGAATCTGGAATCTGGAATCTGGAATCTGGAATCGTCTACTTGACCAAAATCTCGACCGAGGCGACCGTGCCGTCAACGGCCTCGGCGCGAACGGTGTGTCGGCCGCGAGCGAGGGGCCAGGCGAGCGGGGCGGTTCCTAGCGAGAGGCCGACCGGTTGGTTGTCGACGAACCATTCGACACGCCCGAGAGCCCCGCGGACGCAGTCTCGCGCGCGGGAACCCTGGCCATCTCCCCATCTCCCCACATCCCCACCTCCCCATTCGTCAACCATTCTCTGTATTCCTCAGGCCACACCGTGACCACTCCGCGATCGCTGGCGTGGTGCCCTGTGCACTCCTGAGGTGCATATTTCTTTGGGAGAAACTCGTGCGTCCGAACCGGGCAGGCGGCGCCGGCGACCCTGCCCGAGAGGGCGCACAGGGTGACATCGTGAAGATCTGATGGCGGTGCCGAGAGCGGCGCCGGGTCAAACAGTGGCAGGAATCCACGCGTCCGCTCAACCGCTGCCAGCATGACGTCGTGAAAGATCGGGCCGGCGCCGGTCACGCCTGATGACTGGCGCAGCGGCGTGCGATCGAAGTTGCCGACCCACACGCCCACGGTGACGTCACGTGTGAAGCCCAGCGTCCAGTTGTCGTGATACGCCTGCGACGTGCCGGTCTTGGCGGCCACAGCGAAGGGAAAGTCGAGGCGGCTGCCTTCACCGGACACAAACTCAAGGGCGTGCTGGTCCGAGAGAATGTCGGTCACCCAGAATGCCGCGCGCTCGGAAATGATTCGCTCTGCACCGCTGGCGCCCTGCGCCGACGGTAGGCGCACGCTGATGGGAGCGACCGCAAGACCGCCTCGGGCGATCATGGCGTAGGCCGCAATCAGCTCGTCGAGCCGCACTTCCGCGTTGCCGAGCGTGAGTCCCAGTCCGTAGTAGGCGGCCGTCTTGTCCAGGGTGGAGATGCCGGAGCGGCGCAGGAGACTGGCCACCGTCGGCACACCAATCTCGGACGCGAGTGCAACGGCCGGTACGTTTTCTGAACCAGCCAGCGCCAGTCGGGCTCGCATCGGCCCACGGAACTGCCCGTCGTAGTTGCGTGGTCGATACCCAATGCCGGCTTCGGCCGTGGGGAACTGGCTCGGGATATCGGGCAACACGCGTCCAGGATGCCAGCCGGCTTCGAACGCGGCGGCATAGGTGAAGGGCTTGAGGGCCGACCCGGGTTGCCGCGGCGATGTCACGCCATCAATGGCCCCGCCGTGCGCCTCATCGAAGTAGTCGCCAGAGCCCTCCCACGCCAGCCACTCTCCGGTGTGGGTGTCGAGCACGTCGACGGCGACGTTGTAGGCGTGATGGGTGCGGAGTGACTCGCGATGCGAACGGATGATGCCGGCCACATCGCGCTGGAGGGCGAGATCGAGTGTGGTCTGAATCGGTGCGCCCGCACTCTGGCTTTTCTGGGCCAAGACGCGCTGAACGAAGTGCGGCGCGATGAGTTCTTCAGTCGGCCTGGTGACGCCAATCCGTTCGTCTTGGGCGATCTGGGCGCTGGTGGCGTCGAGGACACCCGAGGCCTCCATCTCGGCAAGGATGCGCCGCTGGCGAGGCAGGGCGCGTGTGAGGTCGTGACGTGGATTGAATCGACTGGGTTGCTGGGGTAGGGTTGCCAGATACGCCGCCTGCGCTGGTGTGAGGTCGGCGACCGTGCGAGTGAAATAGAACGTACTCGCGCGCGCAATGCCCTCCACCTGATTGCCGTAGGGGGCCAGTTCGAGATACCGCGCGAGAATCTCGTCTTTCGAAAGGTGGTGCTCAAGTCGAAATGCGAGCACGGCCTCACGGATCTTGCCTGGCAGCGACCGCGCCTGTGGACGCCCGTGTTGTG
>JABMNV010000149.1 GCA_013203475.1 Acidobacteriota bacterium | reverse complement strand
CTCAGGATTTTAAGTCCTGTGCGTCTGCCAGTTTCGCCACCCCGGCGTGTCGTCGTGCCGTGTGAATCATGCCACGACTCGCGGCGCAGGCGGGTCTGGCGATCGTAGAATACCTCTGGATGAAATCTCTCATTACGATTGCCCGGGTGTCGTCGTCGGTGGTCTCGTCGTGTTCCTGGTCGAGGCGTTCGGCAGTCTCATGCTGTCGATGCTGACCGGCATCGAGCCGATCACCGCTCAGGGCGCCGCTGCGCTGTCGTCGGTGCGGCCCAACGAGGCGTTGCTCGTTGTTGTGTTGGCCTATATCCTCGGGCCGTTGTCTGGCGGGTATGCTGCCGGGCGTCTCGCGCCCAGGAAGCCCTACCAGCACGCGGCAGTCGTCGGGAGCATCCAGTTGATTCCTGGCATGGTGACGCTGGCGCTGTTTCCGCATCCTGAGTGGTTCTGGATCGCCACGTTGCTGACGTTCATTCCCGCTGCGCTCTTCGGTGCCGGTCTTGCCGGCTCCGGACGCCGACGCCGTCGTCAAAAAATGTCATAGATGCGCCAGGCTGGCCCAGCAGTTGGCCGACACCACTCCACCTGCCGACGCCTGCGTGCGGTGGCCGATGGTTGTCGTGTGGTGGCCGATCTGCGTGAGGCTGACGCCAGCCGAAGAGTATGATCTTCCCCGAGGTATTCTCTATGACATTGCTCTGGTGGCATTGGTTGGTGCTTGGCCTGTTGTTCTGTGTGGCAGAGGTCGCGACCGCTGGCGGGTTCTTCATAATCTTCTTCGGCGCGGGTGCCCTGTCTGTCGGCGGATTGGCGGCCTTGGGCCTGGCTGGTCCGGTGTGGATGCAGTTGCTGTTGTTCTCGGTCTTCTCGTTCGCGTCGTTATTGCTCGTTCGCTCCAGGCTGACGAAGGCAATGCAGCGTGAGCCGGAGCGGCGTGACATCGACACACTGGTGGGTGAGGTCGGCACCGTCAGCGACGACCTTGCCCCAGGTGCGGTGGGAAGAGTGGAGGTGCGCGGCACGGTCTGGTCGGCGAGAAACGCGACCGCGTCAGTCCTGACGGCTGGCCTGCGATGCCGAGTCGTTCGAGTGGAAGGATTGCGGCTCGACATTGAGCCAGAAGGAGTGAATTCATGAATGAAAGTGCAGTCGTCTTGCTGGTTCTTGCCGTCCTGGTCATCATCGTCATCGCGAAGACGGCGGTGGTGGTGCCGCAACAGAGCGCCTACGTCGTCGAGCGACTGGGGCGATTTCACGGAATTCGATCGGCGGGGTTTCATTTTCTGATTCCGTTCTTTGACGTCATCCGATATCGCCACTCGCTCAAAGAGATTGCGGTCGATATCGCAGCGCAAGTGTGCATCACGCGTGACAACGTGACCGTGGGCGTTGACGGCATCCTCTATCTCAAGGTGCTCGACCCGGAACGGGCCTCGTACGGGATCTCTGACTTCAATTTCGCCATTACACAACTGGCCCAGACGGCCCTCCGAAGCGAAATCGGCAAGATTGATCTGGATCGCACGTTTGAAGAACGCACGAGGATTAACGGGGCGCTGGTGGAGGAGTTGGACAAGGCGTCAGAAGCCTGGGGTATCAAGGTGCTGCGCTACGAAATCAAGAACATCACCCCTCCGCACGATGTCCTGGCGGCGATGGAGAAGCAGATGCGGGCCGAGCGCGAAAAGCGTGCCGTGATTCTCACATCGGAAGGCCAACGCGACGCGGCTATCAACAATGCCGAGGGTGAGAAGCAACAGGTCATCAAGGCGTCTGAGGCGAGCAAGCAACGGCAGATTAACGAGGCCGAAGGCGAGGCGGCCGCCATCATGGCCGTCGCGACCGCGACGGCGGAGGGCATTCGACTGGTGGCCGAGACCATTCGTCAGCCCGGCGGCATCGAAGCCACGCAGTTGCGGGTGGCGGAGCAATACGTTGAACAGTTCGGGAATCTGGCGCAAAAGGGAACGACCCTGATCCTGCCTGCCAATGTTGCTGACCTTGCCGGGATGGTGGCGCTGGCAACCAAGGTGTTCAAGACCGCGGAGCAGTAGCCCCCATCGAAAGTTACTGCCGGGTGTCGAACGCCCGCGCGACCAGAACCATCGTCTGGACGGCCCGCACGTAGAAATCGTGCGTCATCGTGTCGTAGGTGTCGCTGGCTTTGTGATGATTCTCGAAGTCCTCGACCCCGAAGTACAAACACGGAATCTTGGCCTGACAGAAGGCGGCTTGGTCGGAGGAGGTCGTCCAGTCCTCCACGTCCTTCTGGCCGGGCTCATCGTGTCCCATGACCAGCCGCACTGGAGCCTTTGCCGCGACGCCGGCGATGATCGGCTTGAGGTCGGGCTGGGTGAATGTGCCCACGACGTAGAGCAGGTTGTTTGGGTCGCGACCGATCATGTCCATGTTGAGATTGATGACGATGGAGGTCTGAGGGACGGGAGGCTGAGCGACGAAGGCGCGTGCCCCGCGGAGACCCGTCTCTTCGGCGTCCAGCGCCGCAAAAATTAACGAGTGTGCGGGCGGATGCGCGCGGAAGTATTCGGCGAGCGCAAACAGGGCGGCAGTGCCAGACGCATTGTCGTCGGCCCCGGCGAAGGTGACGCCGTTTCTGACGCCGATATGGTCATAGTGCGCGGTCACGACCAGGTAGCGGTTGGGCTCACGCGTGCCGACGATGTGGCCAATGACGTTGACGCCGTGCCGTTCCGCAGCCGAGGCCCCGCGGCCGCCCGTAAACGTGAAGGGCGACTCAAACGAGGCCCGAAAGGGCTTGAGCCCGACTGCGGCAAACCGTCCGAGGATATACGCGCGGGCGTCCGCGCTCCCGGCACTGCCAACCTGTCGGCCGGCCATCGCGTCCGCCGACAGGATCTGGAGGTCTTTCAGAAGTTGCTCGCGGTTTACGGTGACATCGGATGTCGTGGCCTGAGCGCGGAGCATCTGTGGGCCGCTGCCCAAGAGCAGTGGGGTGACGACCAGGGCGGCAAGAATTGTGAATGTGCGTGTCATAGGCCTGCAAGGGCGTGCGTGAGCCGCCCTAGTCCTTCGGCTAGTCGGTCGGTCTGACCGGCCAGGCTGATACGAAAGTGTTCCGGCGTGTCGAAGAAATATCCGGGTGCGACGGCCACGCCATGGTCGGCGGCCAGGCGGGCCACAAAGGCCTGCGTGTCCGCGACACCAGCCAGGCGGGGCAGGATGACGGTGGCCCTCGGCGCCTCTGCCAATGCGAGTCGTGGATGCGCGTCGATGAAGTGGCGAGCGAGTGCGAGGTTCGCGGTCACCAGTCCCACCGTGCGTGTGGAGAGCGATGGCAGGTGGCTGAACGCAAACGCGGCCATCCGCTCTGACGGCGCGCTCCCGACCGCGTCGACAAGATCCCTGACACGGCGCATCCGCATCGCGATGGCCGGTGGCGCGATCGCCCAGCCGCAACGAAGGCCGGACAACCCGTAGGACTTGGTCAGGCTACTGGTCACGATAACAGGGCCCTCCACGTTGGCGGCGGACGGCGACGGTTCGGCCGCTGCCGTGCTTTGGGCCACGAGATTGACCGCGTCGAGGTAGACCTCGTCGACCAGGAGATGGGCGCTGGCCTGCGCCGCGATATCAACCAGGGCGTGATGGGTGTCGACGTCCAGACACACGCCTGAGGGATTGTGGGGAGACGTCACGACAATCAGGCGTGTTGCAGAAGTCACAGCGTCCTGTACTGCATCGAGATCCAATTGAAAACGCAGGGCGAACGGTCGAGGTATTCGCGTGACGCGGGCCCCGAGCAGTGTGCACGCGCCCACCAGCGGATCGTATCCCGGCTGTTCCACGAGGACTTCATCTCCGGGACCCACGAGGGCCGCCATGGCGAGAAAGTTGGCCCCCGAGCACCCGGTGGCGGTGACGATGCGATCAGAAGCGACTTGACTGTGGAGCCCGATCGCCTCGACAAGAGGGGCGAACCCGTTGTCGTTGGGCGCCGTGAGCTGCAGGGCGTCAGTGATACCTGGCAGATCCTCGAGGGTGCACGGCAGGAGATTGCTTCCGGCGAGATCAATCTCGACGGCGGCGCGGGTCTTGGCCCAGAGCATGTAGGGCGCGAGGGGAGTGGTTAACATGTTGAATAACTCCGGTCGTGGTCAGCGGCGCCGGAACCAGTAGTAGACCGGCACACCCAACAGTAGCAGCGCCGCCCCGGCCGCAGACCGCCACGGGTCGGCGGCAATCGCACTGTAGACCACGGCCAATGCGACGCAGACGAATGCTCCCGGCAGCCAGGGGAAGCCCGGCGTGGTGAACCCATCGGTCGTGGGCTGCCGCCGCCTGTACACAAACAGCCCCGCGACGGTCAGGCCAAAAAAGATCCAATCGGCAAAGACCACGGTATTCAACAGATCGCCGAACGTGCCGGTCAGTGTCAGAACGATGGCCCATCCAGATTGCAGCACGATGGCCGCGGCGGGAGTCTGGTATTTCGGATGCAGTCGCGCCAACGCCGGCACAAAGGCGCCATCGCGCGCCATCGCAAAGTACACCCGCGTCGGGGCCAGGATGGCCAGATTCAGGAAGCCAAACGTGGAGATGGCGATGGCGCCGGCAATCAGTCGTTCGCCCGCGACACCGAACCATCGCCCCGCCGCCTCAGCCGCGGGCGCCTCCGTCGCTGCCAATCCCTCTAGTCCCAGTGTTCGCAGGTACGCCACATTGGCCAGCAGATACACCGCGACCACAATGCCCGTGCCGACGAGCAGACTGATCGGCAGATGTCGGCGAGGGTTGCGCATCTCTTCGGCCACATAGTTCGCGTTCTGCCATCCTCCGTACGCAAACAGGATCGGGATCAGGGCGCCGCCGAACGCCATGAGTGTGCCAGGGGCCGTCGAGGGCAGTGAACCGACGCGGGTCTCGGTCATCCAACCTGGTGAGGCCGGGCCGCTCCAGGCGAACAGGATCAGCACGCCAATGGCCACCACCTTGAGCACGACGAAAATGTTGAGTACCCGGCTGCCTGGTCGCACGCCCACGTAGTTGATGGCCGACAAAAGCACGATCGCAGCGACGGCGATCAACTGCGGATGCGCACCTTCGCCCCCGACCATGCGTGAGGCGTACTGGGCGAACGTGATCGCCACGGCCGCCATCGCACCCGTCTCGATCATGAACAGCAGCGCCCACCCGTACAAGAATCCCACGAGCGGATGCCAGGCCTCGCTGAGATAGACATACTGTCCACCGGCTTTGGGCCGCCGCTGGCCCAATTCTGCGTATGCAAACGCGCCGGCCACGGCGATCGCGCCGCCGGCGGCCCACGCCAGCAGTACAAGGCCCGTGGAATCGAGTTGACGTGCGACCAAGTACGGGTTGATGAAGATGACCGCGCCGATGATGCCGCCGATGACGATCATCGTGGCATCGAACGGGCCAAGCGCGCGTCGCAGAGTCACGGGCCGATCCTACTGGAGTTGCTCGTTCAGGGTGACGATCGCCGCTTGCAGCATCTTGCGGTGGGCGGGGTGATGAGCGATCGCGAGATCGGCCTGGGCTCGCGCCAGCGCCACCGTCAGGGTCTGGCGCCTGGCCTCGTGTTTCGCCTCCTCAGGCGTGAGTGCGGGGCCCTTCTTGGCGGCCGCGGCCGATTCCCGGTCTTCCTGCTGCGATTCAATGGCTTTACTCTCCCAGCCGCGTGCCATGAGCCGACCCTCCCTTGTAGAATAGGGAAGACTACACCATGATTCGATTACGTTTGTCCTCTTTGGTTACGGGCCTGCTGCTGCTGTTGGCGGTGGGGTGTTCTGTTCGAGATGCCGCGTGCGGAGGCGCTGTCAAACGGGAGCCGGTGATTCTGGAATCAGATCGCGCGGCGATGGCGGGCATCGAAGCCGCTCGGGTCGAGATTGTTGTTCTCGGCGACAGCCTCACCGCCGGGTTGGGCCTGCTGGCACTTGAGGCGTTTCCAGCGCTGCTGCAGCTCAAGTTCGACGACGACGGCTATCAGCGGATTGACGTCATCAACCGGGGAGTGAGTGGTGACACCACCACGAACGGCTTGAACCGTCTGGACTGGGTTCTGACGCCGGACGTTCGGATTCTGGTCGTCGCGCTTGGGGCCAACGACGCGCTCCGCGGTCTGCCGCCAGCACAGACGAGGCAGAACCTGGAGCAGATTATCGAAGCGGCCCAACAGCGAGGCGCGTTGGTACTGCTGGCGGGCATGGAAGCGCCGCCAAATCTGGGTGAGCAATTTCAAACGGAGTTCCGCGCGATCTACCCGGCGTTGGCGGCCAAGTACAACGCGCGCCTGCTGCCCTTCCTCCTTGAGGGGATTGCTGGTCTGCCGCATCTCAATCAGGCCGACGGCATGCATCCCACGGCAGTGGGGCAGCAGATGATCGCCGACATGTTGTATCCCCTGTTGCAGCCGATGGCCGACGACGTCCTGAGCCGCTGAGTGATCGAACTTCTCGACGTATCCCGCACCGTCACGAGCGGTGCCAGCTCGCTGACGATTCTTCACCCGACGTCGCTCACGATCGCGCGCGGACGGATCGCGGCCATTACCGGTCCCTCCGGCAGTGGCAAGTCAACGCTGCTCGGACTGCTGGCCGGGCTCGACACACCCACGACCGGGACGGTGCGCATCGACGACGTCAACATCACCGACTTGGACGAGGAACAGCTCGCGCGACTGCGCGGCGAGAAGATCGGGATCGTTTTTCAATTCTTTCATCTGATTCCCTCGCTGACGGCGCTCGAGAACATCATGGTCCCCCTGGAGTTGTCTGGCGTGAGAGACGCGCGCCAACGGGCATCGACGTTGCTGGCTGACGTTGAACTGACAGGGCGCGGGCATCACTATCCGTCGCAGCTGTCCGGGGGCGAGCAACAGCGCGTGGCCATCGCTCGTGCGTTGGCCAATGATCCCCCGCTCCTCCTGGCCGATGAGCCGACAGGCAATCTTGATAGTGCGACGGGACGACACGTGATCGACCTCTTGATGACTGTGCATCGCGAACGGGGACGCACACTCGTTCTGGTGACCCACGATCGTGAGCTCGCCGATATGGCCGACGAGGTGATCGGTTTGCGCGACGGTCGGGTGGTGTCTCGCCAGGAGCGCGCGTGAGCTTCGTTCCGCGCATGGCGTGGCGCGAAGTGCGCGCATCGTGGACGCGATTGCTGTTCTTCTTCCTCTGCGTGGCGATCGGCGTGGCCGCCATTGTCGCGCTGCGCAGCGTCGTGCAGCAAGTGCGGGAGACACTCACGCGTGAGGCGCGGTTTCTTGTCGGCGCCGACGTCGTCGTGCGGTCGACCGGGCCGTGGTCTGAGGAGGCGAGTACGCGGCTGGATGCTCGCTTGGCCAGCCCGGCGGTGACCGCCCGGATGGAAGTGGTCGAGACTTCCACGATGGCCGCCTCTGTCGGCGGCGACCACGTGCGTCTCGTCGAGGTCAGGGCCGTTGAAGACGGTTTTCCGTACTACGGGACCCTTGATTTGGGGAGCGGCGAGGTGTGGTCCCAGGACCGACTGCGCGGACATGGCGTGGTGGTGCAGCCAGAGTTGCTGGTGCAGTTGGCGGCGGAGGTCGGAGACACGATCACGTTGGCCGGGCAGCCGTTTACGATTCGAGATGTGGTGACGCGCGATCGTGTGCAGGGCTCTGGTGGATTTACGCTTGGTCCGCGCGTCTATGTCGACTTGGCTGACCTGCGCGCCACGACAATCTTGACCTTCGGAAGCCGGGCGACCTACCAGTGGTTTGTGCGAGTACAGCCCGGTCAATTAGATGCCGTCACCGGTCAGTTGCGCCGCTCGTTTCGGCGAAGTGGGGTAAGCGTACGGTCATGGAAGACGGTCGAGGACCGCCTGGGCCGCAATCTGGTGCTGGCGGAAAACTACTTGAGTCTTGTGGGATTCGCCATGGTCGTCCTCGGGGGGATCGGGGTGTGGAGCGTGACCCGGGTCTTTATCCAGCAGAAGATCAAGAGTGTTGCCGTGCTCAAGTGCGTCGGGGCGACATCCGGCGTGATCCTGGCGACCTACGTGCTTCAGGTGATGGCCTTGGCCGGCGCCGGAAGCCTGTTGGGGATCCTCATGGCCTCAGTCGCCCTGGCGGCTGTCCCGGCGTCGAGTGTCGCCCTCCTGGGCGTGTCTTCAGTCAGCGTGACCTGGGCAGCGGCGGCGCAGGGTGTGGCCGTGGGACTCCTGGTGTCTCTGCTGTTCGCGCTGGTGCCACTCCTGGAAATTCGGACCGTGAAGCCGCTGCTGCTGCTGCGTAGTGATACCGCTGCTGGGGCCCGGGACCGGGGATGGCAGACCTACCTCGTCACAGTGGCGATCGGCGTGGCCTTGGCGGCTGTCGCCGTCTGGCAGGCGGGGTCACTTGAGGCGGGGCTGTACGTGTCGGCAGGATTCCTGGTGGTGGCTCTCGCGTTGGCGGGGGCTGGCTGGGGACTGGTTCGCCTCGTCGCCCCCCTGAGCCGTGCCAGAGGCTTCGCGCTTCGACACGCCGTGATTAGCCTGGGTCGCCAGGGTAACCAGACACGAGTCATTCTGACGGCGGTCGGACTCGGCTGCTTCTTCATTCTTGGTATTCGGGCGTTGGAGACGAATCTTCTGGCGGAGTTCAATCTGGCGGTCGGCCAGGACGTGCCCGATATGGTGCTCATCGACATTCAGCGCGACCAAGTGGAGGGCGTGCGCGAACTGGTGCGCCCCTTCCTGCGTGCCGATCCCGCTTTGCTGCCGCTCTTGCGCGGCCGAGTGGTCGCCGTGGACGGTGCGACGGTGCAGTTGCCAAACGCCATGGCGGTCGGCCGAGAAGGCAGTTTGGGACGGGAATATGGACTCACCTACCGCTTGGCGCTTGCCAACAACGAACGCTTGACTGCGGGAGAGTTCTGGTCGACTCCCTCGGATGACGACTCGGAGCCGCTCGAGGTCTCCGTCGCGGAACGGTTGGTCGCTGACTACGCGATCGGCATCGGCGACCTGCTTCGATTTGACATCGGTGGCCGGATCCTGGACGCCCGAGTCACCAGCCTTCGAAAGGTCGCCTGGGACGATACGGTCAATGGCGGCTTTATCTTTGTCTTCAGACCTGGTCCGTTGCTTGAACAGGCGCCACAGGCCTACGTGGGATTTCTGCAGCTGCTCCGGGGACCGGAGGCGAGCGGCCGCCTCCAGCGCGATCTGGTGTTGGTGTATCCCAACGTCTCGATCCTCGACGTGAGCGTCGTCCTGGCGTCTGTGCGCGAGGTTGTGGCGAGTGCGACCTTTGCGATTTCGGTGGTCGGCAGCGTCACGGTCGTCAGCGGCATCCTGATCCTTATCGGCGCTGTTGCGATGACCAAATTCCAGCGACTGTACGACACGGCGATCTACCGAACGCTGGGGGCCAGCACGCGTCGGCTCACTTCGATGGTGGCCATTGAGTATGGCGTGCTTGGCGGCCTGGCTGGCCTGCTTGGCGCCGGTGGAGCCCTCGCGCTGTCGTGGGTGGCTGCCACGCGGCTGTTCGACATTGCGTGGCGGCCGGATTGGTGGACCATGGGTGGGGGAGCGATCGCCACCATGCTCGTGGTCGCCGCGGTGGGG
>JABMNV010000148.1 GCA_013203475.1 Acidobacteriota bacterium | reverse complement strand
GGCGTCCCGGGCCTCCTGGTGGCGGGGACGGCCTTCATCTTCCCGGCCACGGTCATCGTGGGTGCCCTGGCGTGGGCCTACGTCACGTACGGGGCGCGTCCCGACGTGCGCGCAGTCTTCTACGGGATCGCTCCGGTCGTGATCGCGGTCGTGGCCCAGGCGCTCCAGGGGATGGCCCGGTCGGCGGTGACGTCCGCATGGCTGGCGGCGGTCGGGCTCGGCGCGCTCGTCGGCGCCGCCCTTGGTGTTCATGAATTGCTGATATTGCTCGTCGCCGCGGTCGCCGCACTCGCTGGCCGCCTGAGACGCGGCCCACGAGCATTGGCCGGAGTGCTGGCAGCTGTGCTCATGGCCGGGCCTCGCGCGGCGAGTGCGTGGACGCTCGCCAGTGTCGCGGGCACCAGCACGGCAACGCTCGGAGGGCTGTTCGGTGTGTTCTTGAAGACTGGCGCCGTCTTGTTTGGCAGTGGCTACGTATTGCTGGCTTTCCTGCGCGCGGACCTCGTTGAGCGCCTCGGCTGGCTGACTGAAGGCCAACTCGTGGACGCCATTGCCATCGGCCAGTTCACGCCCGGACCGGTCTTCACGACTGCGACCTTCGTCGGCTACCTGCTCGCAGGCCCCCCTGGTGCAGTGGTGGCCACAGTCGGCATCTTCATTCCAGCGTTCATCTTCGTCGCGATCAGTGCCCCGCTCGTCCCGCGGCTACGGGCATCACCGACGCTGGGTGCCGTGCTCGACGGCGTGACGGTGGCGTCCCTGGCGTTGATGGCAACGGTGACCTGGCAACTGGCGCGCGTGTCACTCACCGATACGACGACGGTCCTCCTGGCGGTGACGAGTTTTGTTGTCCTGCTGGGCAAACGGATCAACTCAGCGTGGCTCATCGGCGCGGGTGCCGCGGTCGGACTGCTGACTCAGGGATGACCCATCGTGCAGGACGTGAAGGTCTGACGCTCTGTCGCGCGTCGCTGAACGTGGCAACTCGGAACGCTGGACCTCGCGGGGGCAACGTTCAACGTTCTGGGTTCTGGGTTCAGTGCGCAGCGCAACTGGCGGCCGCGTGCGAGTGGCCGGTCAGAAACGCGGCCGCCGGTCCCAGGGCAAACCTGGCTGGGTCGAGTCGCGCGAGGTCGGCTTCAAGCGACTGCGTCAGGCACCGTGGACAATCAGTCTCTGGCACCGGGATGTCGTATGAGGCGAAGAGCTGCTGTCGTCCCGGCAGGAGCTTGGCGTAGTACTCCATCGGTGCGGCGGCCCGGTCACCAAAGCGCGCGCCGCCTGAGACGATCCACATGGAGTACTTCGGATAGATGCCCTGTTCGCAGCACCACTCCATGCCTTCAAGCGTGGCGGCAGCCGCCGACTCGGGTGACGAGAACGCGCAGGGCACGGCCATTTCGACGCCCGCCACAAAGTTGCACATCACTTTGCCCGGCCCAAACACATCGACCGCCTCCTTCAGGCAGTCCATCCACCGGTCCCGCCCCAGTGAGCGGGTTTTTCCCGGCATGACAGTAGGCCACAGCTGTTCTGACCAGACTTCCATCGAATAACACACGTAGTCGAACCCGGCGGCCTTGAGTCGTGTGGTGTCATGGCGATCAAGCGCCTGAATCGCTGCCACCGAGGGCGGCACACGCTCGCCGGTCTCCCGCATCGCGTTCATGTAGCTCAGAAAGGCATCGGCTTCTTTAGTCCGGTCGAACAGGCTTCCGCCACTGAACGCCAGATACCCCACAGAGCCCTGCTCGTGCCAAATGGTGTGAATCGCCTCGCGCATGTCCTCAACGTTCGGACGCATCTCGGTGGACTTGCCCATGCGTACCCACGAGCAGAAGCGGCATTCTTGGTCGTTCACGACAAACTCTCAATGCCGCAGCAGGAACATGGCCACCGGGCCGCAGGCCCCGCCCAGGCTGGGCGAGAACAGCGCGCTCATGGGTGTGCCGCGCGACGTCCGCTGGCCGGGCCACTGCAGGCGCGGGCCGGGCTCCACTTCGGAGATGTGCGCCTGGTCGTCGCCAGACGACACCCACATCTTGCCGGTGTCCGGATCGGTTACCAGCGCGTACGGACTTGCCGGGTTGTGGGTGATGAAGACATGGATGCCGCCAGGCAACTCGACGCTGCCCTGCATGTGGGCGCGAACATCGCTCACGGCCCTTTGCCCCCCCTCGTCATGGTGGTGGTAGTGGCGGCTACCAAGGGGGGCTTCGAGTCGAACACCAGACCGAAGCAGGTCGGCTTTCAGGACAGCCAGGGGAGGCAGGTCAGGGACCCGTGTGAGCAGTGCGGGGAAGTCCAGGGGCGCATCTTACAACCACCCGGACGGCTCAGCGTATGATCGGCGTCACAGTCAGCTTCCGCACTGCCACCTGTGAATGGTCGCCCTGAATCATGATCGGCCCGGGTGTCAGTTCGTCGTTGTCAAGCGCACCACCAGTCACTCCCGTGATTACGACGTTGTCATGCACCCGTTGCCCATTCAGCGTCACGGTCACGTGGTCGCCCACAATAATCGCTGACAGCGTCTGCCACTCGCCGATCGGCTTGCTGGCATTGACAGCCGGTGGCTGACGCCCGTAAATCGACACGTGGCCATTGATGGAAATCGGCTTTTCGAAATCGTCGAGTAACTGCAGTTCATAGCGCCCGCGCAGATACAGGCCGCT
Source organism: Acidobacteriota bacterium (assembly GCA_013203475.1). Taxonomy (GTDB): domain Bacteria; phylum Acidobacteriota; class Vicinamibacteria; order Vicinamibacterales; family SCN-69-37; genus SYFT01. Next base: position 9,292 of record JABMNV010000148.1, on the reverse strand, counting down.
ATTGCTGTCCTTGCCGAGCCGATATTCGAGCTCCACCTTGAAATCGGAAAATGTCTGCTTCGAGACCAGGTTGTTCGACGGCGGCGTGTTGACCATCAGGCCATCGGTGACCGCCCAGTTCAGCTCGCGGTCAGGATGTTGACCCCCGAACGCGTCCATGGACGTCCCGTCAAACAGCACCACGGGAGCCGCGTAGGTATGTGCAGCATTCGCGTCTGACGGTGCAAACGCGGGACGCCGGGCCCCGGCCCAGTGCACCACGCGCTCGGTCACCGGCGTGTCGCCTCGCCCACCACGACGGACGATGTGTTCGCCCGTCATCCGGGCGCCATCCACACGCGCCCGGTAGGTCACGGCTCGTGCGCCCAGTCCCCGTACCCAGACGAGCTCATCCCCGCCTGCGGCCTCCACAACGCTGACGCTCGTCGCTGTGACCGGACTGCCGGCCCGGTCGAGAAATGTGACCTGCAGGCCATCGGGCCCTTGCGTCACCTGCAGGCAATACACGTTTGCCGTATCAGGGCCCGTCCCGTTGAGGTTCCAGGTCCCAAGAAATGGCGACGCCTGCATCTGGACCGTCGCCGGCGCGACAAAAACTCCCGTGGTCGCGGCCGCGACACACAACAGCACGGTGGTGGAGAGAAGGCGAGAACCGTATGAGACGACACCCATGGCGGCTATCCTACGCTACAATCCCCGCGTGCAAGTCATTCGAAGCCGTGAAACTTACGACGTGTGTATCGTCGGCTCCGGGGCGGGCGGCGGCATGGCCGCCAAGGTCCTGACCGAAGCCGGTGCCCGCGTGGTGATGCTCGAAGCCGGAGTGAACTGGGACCCGGTCAAGGACAGCGCCATGTTCGCCTGGCCGTATGACTCTCCCCGGCGCGGCGGCGGCACACCCAAACGCCCCTGGGGCGAGTTCGGCGCCTGGGATGGGGGCTTTTCGATCGACGGTGAACCCTACACGACAGGGCAAGGCAGCAATTTCCAGTGGTTCCGCACCCGCATGCTGGGTGGTCGCACCAATCACTGGGGTCGCATTTCCCTGCGCTTCGGCCCCAGGGATTTCCAAAGGAAGAGTTTGGACGGACTGGGCGACGACTGGCCGATTTCCTATGACGACGTGAAACCGTATTACGACCAGGTGGACCGCCTGGTCGGCCTGTTCGGCACCGTGGAAGGGTTGCCGAACGAGCCCGACGGCATCTTTCAGCCGCCCCCCAAACCGCGGTGCTGGGAACAACTGATCAAGCGTGCATCTGACCGCCTCGACATCACGTGCATCCCCAATCGACTCTCCATCCTGACGCAGCCGCTCGGTGACCGCCCGGCCTGTCACTACTGCGGTCAATGCTTCCGAGGGTGTGCGACGCATTCCAACTTCTCGTCCCCATCCGTCCTGCTTCCCCCGGCGATGGCGACGGGACGACTGACGATCATCACCGACGCCATGGCGCGCGAGGTCACGGTCGACGCCGCGGGCCTGGCCACCGGCGTCGCCTACATCGACAAGAACACGGGGCGCGAAAATCACGTCCAGGCGCGCATCGTCGTCCTGGCCGCCAGCGCCTGCGAATCGGCGCGCATCCTGCTCAACTCGAAGTCCACCCAGTTTCCGCAGGGCCTCGCCAACTCCAGCGGCGTGGTCGGCAAATACCTCTCGGACACCACGGGCGGCGGGGTCACGGCGTTTGTGCCGGAACTGATGGACCAGATTCCCCACAACGAAGATGGCGTGGGTGGCGCCCATCTCTACATGCCGTGGGTCCTCGACAACAGCACGCTCGATTTTCCTCGCGGCTATCACATCGAAATTGGCGGCGGCCTGAACATGCCGGGCGCGGGCTTCGGGGGAGGCATCCAACGCTTCAGCGGGTACGACGATGGCCGCGAAGTGGGTGGCTACGGCGCGAAGCTCAAGGCAGACTACCGCCGCTTCTACGGCGCGACAGTCAGCTTCGCCGGCCGCGGCGAGATGATTCCCAACGAGGACTGCTACTGCGAAATCGACCCGAACACGGTGGACAAGTTCGGCATCCCGGTGCTGCGTTTCCACTGGAAGTGGAGCGACCACGAGCACAACCAGGTCAAACACATGCAGGAGACGTTCCGCGGAATCATCGCGGAGATGGGCGCCACGCCAATGTCCACCATGCCGTCGCAGTCACGTGGCTACGGCATCTCGACGGGCGGCAGCATCATTCACGAACTGGGCGTCACGCGTATGGGCAACGACCCGAAGTCATCGGTCCTCAACAGCCACTGTCAGGCGCACGACGTGAAGAACCTCTTCGTCGCTGACGGCGGCCCGTTCGTCTCACAGGCCGACAAGAACCCGACCTGGACCATCCTTGCGCTCTCCTGGCGCACCAGCGACTTCATCGTCGCGGAACGAAACCGAGGTGCACTGTAATGAGTCCCAGCACCACTGCAACGATGGACCGACGCACACTGCTGAAGTTGGTGGCCGCGGCACCGATGGCCGCCGCTTTTACCTGGACGGGCGAAGAAGTGCTGGCCGCCAGCGCACAAGTGCGCACGGCCGCTGTGCCGTTCACACCGGTGTTTTTCACGGCGCACGAATACGACATCGTCCAAGTGCTGGTCGACCTCGTTATTCCGAAGGATGCACATTCCGGAAGCGCCACCGAGGCCGGTGTGCCGCAGTTCATGGACTTCATTCTGAACGAAGAAACGAACCGTCAGAACGCGATGCGCGGTGGCCTGTCATGGCTCGAGCTTGAATGCCACCGCCGATTCAGCCTCGACTTCGTGGCGTGTGCCGAAGGCCAGCGACAGGCCCTGCTCGATGACATCGCCTGGCCGCGTCGTGAGGCGAAGCCAGGCATGGCGCCGGGTGTCGCGTTCTTCAACAGCTTCCGCGATCTGACCGCCAGTGGGTTCTGGTCGAGCAAGATGGGCATCGACGACCTGCAGTATCTGGGCAACACAGTCGTGCCCGAGTGGACGGGCTGCCCGGACGAGGTCCTCAGAAAACTCGGTCTGCTCTAGTGGCACCAATCAATGTCGCCCTGATCGGGTATGCCTTCATGGGGCGTGCGCACAGCAATGCGTATCGTCAGGTCGGCCCCTTCTTCTCACCTCGGCGGCCGCCGCACATGAAGGTCATCTGCGGTCGCACCTCGGCCGAGGTTGAACGCGCCAGAGTGACCCTCGGCTGGCAAGAGGGTGCGACCGACTGGCGCGAGGTCGTCAGGCGCAAGGACATCGATCTCGTCGACGTCTGCACACCGGGAGACAGTCATGCCGAGATTGCCATCGCGGCTGCCCGCGCGGGCAAGGCCGTGTTCTGCGAGAAACCTCTCGCCAACTCGCTCAAAGACGCCGAGCGGATGCTCGCGGCGGTCGAGAAGGCGGGTGTGGCCCACATGATCTGCCACAACTATCGCCGTATCCCAGCGGTGATGCTGGCCAAGCAACTCATCAGCGACGGCGCGCTGGGTGAGATTCGCCACTACCGGGGCACCTACTTGCAGGATTGGATGTCTGATCCGGCTGCCCCCTTCAACTGGCGTCTCGATCGCGAGAAAGCGGGTTCGGGAGCCCTTGGTGATATCGCCTCCCATTCAATCGACCTCGCCCGCTTTCTCGTGGGCGAGATCACGGAAGTCACCGCAGACCTCAAGACGTTTGTTCCCGTGCGCCCGGCCGCCGGAAAACCGCGCGCACGTGTCAACGTCACCGTCGACGATGCCGCCATGGCGCTGGTGCATTTTGCCAATGGTGCCGTCGGCACGATCGAGGCCACGCGCATGGCGCCCGGCCGGAAGAACTTCAACCGCTTCGAAATCAACGGACGACTCGGCAGCATTGCCTTCAATCTGGAGCGGATGAACGAACTCGAGGTCTACTTCGAAAACGATCCGCCACACCTCAAGGGGTTCCGAACGATCATGGTGACGGAAGGCGCGCACCCCTTTGTCGGACGATGGTGGCCGCCCGGCCACGTCATCGGCTACGAGCACACGTTCGTGCACACGGTCTACGATCTACTGGAGGCCATCGCTGACGGCAACGTGCCTGAACCGAACTTCGCCGACGGCGTCGCCAACCAGCGAGTGCTCACGGCAATCGAGCGCGCGGCCAGGACCCGACGATGGCAGCGAATCTAAGGAGTCGGACATGAAGTTAGGTGTGTTCGCTGTGTTGTTGTCTGACCGCCCATTCGAGCCGATGCTCGACACGGTGGTTGAACTCGGCCTTGAGACCGTCGAACTGGGTACGGGAGCCTATCCTGGCAATGCGCACTGCAAGCCCACCGAACTGCTCGCCAGCGACACAAAGCTGCGCGCGTTCCGTCAGGCGATTCGTGAGCGCGGCCTGACGATCAGCGCGCTCAGCTGTCACGGCAACCCACTGCATCCCGACCGGCGCACTGCCAAGGCGCACCACGAGGCGTTTCTGCGCACAGTCGCGCTGGCGGAGAAACTCGACGTCAAGACCGTCGTCACCTTCAGCGGTTGCCCCGGCAGCGATCCGAAAGCCCAGCAGCCGTCATGGATCGTCTCGCCGTGGCCGCCCGAATTCGCCGCCGCGCTCGAGTGGCAGTGGACTGAACGGGTGCTGCCCTACTGGACCGACACGGCCAAGCGCTGCAAGGCCGCGGGCGTGCGCGTGGGAATCGAGATGCACCCGAACTTTGTCGCCTACAACGCAGAGACGATGCTGCGGCTGTCGGCGATTGCGCCCAAGATCATCGGCTGCAACTTTGACCCCAGTCACCTGTTCTGGCAGCAGGCGGATCCCGTGCAGACCATTCGCGCGCTGGGCGATCGTATTTTCCACGTCCACGCCAAAGACTGTCGGATCGATGTCGCGAACACACGCCTGAACGGCGTCCTCGACTCAAAGAACTACACCCGCGAACTCGAACGCTCATGGGTCTTCCGCACCGTCGGCTACGGCAACGACGCGCTCGTATGGAAGGACATCATCTCAGCCCTGCGCATGGTCGGGTACGACCACGCCATCAGCATCGAGCACGAAGACAGCCTGATGTCACCGGCAGAGGGCCTGCGCAAGGCGATCGAGTTCCTCCGGCCGATCGTGCTCTCACAGCCGAAGGGTGAGGCGTATTGGAGCTAGGGAGATGGGGAGGTGGGGAGATTAGGAACTTGAGAGTTTGTGGCGGGTCGTTGCTCGCGCCTGGCCGAACAGGTTGCGGAGTTGTTGCGATTCGATCGCCAGGGCCTTCAGCGCTGCCACGGCGCGCACGTCTCTGTTTGTCTCAAGAATCACGCCTGCCCAATGTGCACACTCGTCGGCCTCTTCATGAACGATATGAAGCTTGGCAGCGAATTCCTTCAGTGAACGGGCGCGGCTCATCGCCCGGTGATTCGCAGCCACACTGTTGGCGGCTCGACTGAACTGGCTGGCCGCATCTCGGAGCTCGCACTGCTGACCAAGCACCCGCTGCAGTCGAATCGCGTCGATGGCAAACCGCTTGGTACGATCCTCAAGCCTTCGAACGACCTCCCGGTCCATGGGAAGCAAGAACGCAACTTTCGTTCCAGCACGAGCTGCCCGTCAAAACGCCCACGTGGCGAAGCATCAGACAGATTGTTCCCATCAACGTCTGTGAGAAGGTGGCACTTTCGTCCACTTCCTCAGCTCCTCACTTCCCCATCTCCCCACTTCCCCACCTCATTTGCACGCCTGGCAGCGATGATTGTTCTTCGCGCCCATGCCCTCGAGGAGCGCGATGGTCTCGGGGAATGGCTGGGTTCGCTGTTCGGGGCTGTTCGCCATGTCGACGGTCGTCTGCCCTGAGCGATTGACGGCCATCACGTCGGCCCCCATCTTCACGAGGTAGCGCACCATGTCGTTGTCGCCGCGCGCGGCGGCATGATGCAGGGCGGTGAAGCCGTTGGCGTCGCGCATGTTCACATCAACCTTGAGTTCCTCAAGGAAGTACTTCGCGGCAGGCATCCACCCGTCCGGTACGTACTGATGCTGCTGCGCCACCCTGGACGAGCCATAGCCGACGCCACTGGCCGCGTGAAAGGGCGGGACGTACGGTCCGCCGGTGGGCACTGCGGCCAACCCGGACGGGTCATTGGGACGAGCCGCCGTACCAAAGGTCATCGTAGAAATACTGGGGTCGGCTCCAAGCCGGACCAGCAACCGCATCGCCTCGACATCCAGCGCGTAGGCCGCACGCCAGAATGGCGTGGCGCCCGCAAAATCCACGCCCATCCGCCCGGCGTTGTAGGCCGCGTGCCAGATATGCGACCTCACACGCGCATTCGGATCGGCGCCCGCCTCTCCCAGCTTTTCGACCAGGGTCAGATAGGACGTCCGCTGCTGCAGACCGGCGGTCGGCTGCGGATACCACGTCCGCAGGGCCCACTCATTGTTCAGCACGGCAAACAACGGTCCCATCGCATCGTCGTTCATCAGGTTCACATCGGCACCGCGCTCGAGCAACATCATCGCGATGTCGTACTGCCCGTTGACGGTGGCTACCAGAAGTGGGCTCGACAGATCCCCGCTGGTGGTGGCGTTGACGTCCATCCCTGACTCAAGCAGAAGATCTGCGGCCGCGGCGAATCCGTCGCGGGCCGCGTAGTGCAACGCGGTCATTCCGCCCTGCTTGCCAATCTGCTGGTTGGAGGACGGACCGCTGGCCCCGCCGCCTCTGCCGCCACCACGAGCCGCAGCCGCGCCGCCGCGCCCACCGCCACGTCCCGCCGCCCCCGTCGTCTGCCCACGGCCGCGTCCCGCTCGGCCGGCAGTAACCGCTATCGCGTTGTCGGGCGGATCTCCGTTTGTCTGTGCGTTAAAGGTATCCGGATCCGGGAGCTCTGGCCGACCGGTCGTCTCCGCGATTTCGCGACGACGCGCGGCACTTGCGGTCGAGTCGGCGCTGGACCGCGCTTCATAGTCAATGACTGACGTTGGGCGTGCGATGTCTGCGCCCTTGGCGATCAGCAACCGCATCGCCTCAAGGCGATTCTGCGCCACGGCAAAGACGAGCGGTGTCCGACCGTGCGTCTTGTCCTGCGCGTTGATGTCGGCACCGTGCGCCAGCAGACTGGTCACCGCATCGGGGTCACCCGCCTGAGCGGCCAGATGCAGAGGCTGGACGCCCGTGTCGGTGAACGCCCCCACGGCACTGCCCGCATCAAGTAAACGCTGCACGGCCGCCGCGTGCCCGCGCGAGCTGGCCAGGTGCAGTGGGGTGTAGCGACCGAGACGCGTCAGCGGTTCGACGGTCGCGCCCGATGACAGCAAGAGCGCGGTCGTGGCCGCGTCGCCATTGAGCGCGGTCCAATGGAGCGCAGTCATGCCGTCACCCTGCGCCGCATTGACGTCTGCACCACCGTTGATGAGGGCCTGCACGGCGGCACTGTCGCCTCGCATCGCCGCGTCGGCGATCGGCGCGGTTGGCCCAGCCGCATACGTCGTGACCGCCAGGATGACGACGACCGTCAGTGCGCGTGCCAACAGAATCAGGGAACGACGACCTCGCATCACGACCTCCATACTCACACGCCACTCGACGCGTCTGGCGCCGCGAATGAGAATTCGCCGGTGCTGTCGCCAAACGACGTCAGGTCATCCATGCCCATCTTCTGCATCATGCTCAACATCACGTTGGCCATCGGTGTGTCGTCGGCCGCCTTGATGTGCAGGCCACCCTCCAACGCGCCATTGCCCTTGCCGAGCATGATGAACGGGCAATTGCGATGGTTGTGCACATTCCCATTGGCCATCGGCGACCCATACATGATCACGGTCTTGTCGAGCAGATTGGCATCCCCCTCCATCGTCGTCTTCAGCTTCTCGAGGAAGTAGGGCATCACAGACATGTGAAACCTGTTGACCTCACTGAACGCCACGATCCTGGATTCGGTCGCGCCGTGATGCGACGTGCTGTGGAAGCCCGACGTCACGCCGCTGCCTGGGTACACGCGGCCCGAACCATCGCGGCCGAACTTGAAGGAGAAGACGCGGGTCGAGTCAGAAATGAAGGCCTGCACCTGCAAGTCGAGCATCAGCTTCACGTGGTCTTCCCACGAATCCGGCACGCCCGCCGGAGCCCCGGCCAGCTCACGTGTCTCGCCGCTGAGATTCCGCGCTTCGATCCGCTGGATGCGCTGCTCTATCTCGCGAATGTTGGTCGCGTACTGATCCAGACGCTGCCGATCGGCTGGGCCAAGTTCGCGACGAAGACCGTCCATCTGTCCCAGCAACATGTCGAGAATGCTGCGATCCGTGGCCCGACGCCGCGCCCGCTGTTGCGGCGTACCGCCCGACCCGAACAGTTGCTCAAAAACCACACGCGGGTCACGGATCATGGGCAGTGGCTGGTCCGGCGCAGCCCAGCTAATCGTGTCGGTATAGACGCACGCGTAGCCGTATGCGCAGCCACCCGACTGGTCCACGGGCTCAATGCTCAGCTGCATGGACGGCACCGGCGTATCCTGCCCGAACCGCTGCACGAACAACTGGTCGAGCGATGTGCCGACCTGGACGTCCGATCCTTCAGTAAGTTTAGGATGCGTGTGCGTGTACATGACCGCACTCGAGCGGAAGTGGTCACCACCCACTTCGGCAGGCGCCATGGCTTCAGCCATTCGCGCATCAGTGTTGCTGATGATCGTCAGGTAGTCCTTGTAGGGTTCAAGCGGACTGAGACTGCCCTGACTGATGTCAAAGTCGCGGCCCGTCTTTTCAGGATTCCACAAGAACTTCGATGCCCCGAGCGGACTGCACCCGGCCGCCCCGTGCACCTGTTCGATGCAAACCAGGCGAGTGTGGTCAGCGGCGCTGCCTGCGGCTTGCGCGAATACGGTGCGCGCAGGCACCATCGCATCGAGTAGTGGCAGAGCCACGGTCGCGCCGAGCCCCCGCAGAACGGTGCGACGAGACAGATGTTTTCCAGTCAGATACATAACATTCCTCCGAACAGTTATTTCGTGCCATCCACGGCAGCGTACGCCGTGCTGAAAGCGGGACTCTTGGCAATACCGAGGATCAGGGCCGACATCCGATAGTCCTGGGTGCCTGCCTCACGAATGATTCGTCGAATCGTCGGCATGTCGCCAGACTCGATTCTCCGGCCGAGTGCATACGCCATCAGCATCTCGGTAAAGTGCGTCGTGATAACGTCCGAACGCTTGAGCAGCGCGGCGCGCAAATCCGCCACGCCATTGAGCGGTGTGCCGTCATACATGACGCTTGACGTTTCCACCGGCACGCCACGGTCCTTGATGCGCCACGACCCTTCCACGTCAAAGTTGTCCAGCGATAGACCGATCGGGTCGAT
>JABMNV010000011.1 GCA_013203475.1 Acidobacteriota bacterium | reverse complement strand
CTGATCACGATACGGTTTCGCCGCCTGTCACGTTGGGCTACACGGCCATGTTCTATCCGAGCACGCTTGATGCGAGCCAGGCGACCGCGATTCCTCTCGGCGTCGGTGAGGAGCGGCAGGGCGTGGATATCGCCGTGCGATTCGTCAGGACCGCCACCATCGAGGGGGCGGTGGTCACCCCCGCGAATGTCCGAACCGAGGCGGTGCAACTTCTGATGCTTCCTCGACAGATCGGCGGCGGAGGCGACGGAGGCGACGGAGGCGGCGTGATGATGTTCAGTGTCACGTCGATGAATCGGCGAGTGGGACCGGACGGACGATTCTCGTATACCGGCATGACGCCAGGGGCCTACACCATCAGCGCCCAGGTGACGCCCGATGGCGGCACGCCACTCTGGGCGCGCGCCGATGTCGACATCGACGGACAGTCACTATCAGGAGTCACACTCTCACTGCAGGAAGGTCTCACGGTCTCTGGTCAATTGTCATTTGAGGTGGATGGCACCGACCCGCCAGACCTCTTCACCCGAGCACGCCTGAGTCTCCTCCCAGTCGACGGCAGCATCGGCGTGTCTCTGGGGAGTGGCAACAACACGACGTTTACGTCATCGGGCGGCTTCGCGATCATCGGGGTCATCCCGGGACGATATCGAGTCTCGGCCTCGTTCCGAACGCCCGAGGCCGACTGGATTCTCAAGTCGGCCACCATCAAGGGACAAGACGCCGTAGATGTGCCCTTTGACCTGCAGCCGGGTGACGCGATCACCGGCGCGTCATTCGTCTTCACGAACCGCACACAGGAAATTCGGGGCACGCTCCAGGACGAATCTCAGCGCCCTGCGCCGGACTTCACCGTCGTCGTCTTCCCGGCTGACAAGGCGCTGTGGGGCGCCACCCGCCGCGTCCGTACGACTCGACCAGGCACCGACGGCACGTTCTCGTTCGAGGGGCTTCCTTCAGGTGCCTACCGCATCGCTGCGGTAGTCGACATCGGGCGCGAGGAACTCACGGATCCCGCGTTGCTCGAGGAACTCGCGGCGGCCTCGATCGCGCTCACCCTCGCAGACGGCGAGACGAAGGTCCAGGACCTTCGCCTCGCCACGGGAGGTGGCGGCACACCCTGACACTACTTCTCGTCGAGTTTGCGTCCAGCGTTCAGATTGTCGAAATTCACGATCGCATTGAGCACAAGCGCATAGCTGCCGACGGTGGACCCGCGATAGAGCGGATTATTGGCGAACAACACGACGTGTCCCAGTTCGACCGGCACATCCACAACAACCGGACGTTGCGCGATGTCGTTGCCCCCCTGCAGCAAGCCAGACACCAGGAGTTGATTCTGCTCGGCAAACCTCAAGGCCACGCGCGGGCGATACTGAGGCGGAATGATATTGAGTGGCGAACGAAGCTGATCGTCAGTCGGCAGCGCGTACGCCCAGGCGTCCACGCGCGGCGCGGGTGTCGCCTCAAAGCGCGGGGCCAGCGCCGGGCGCCCCTGCACTGAGTCGGCATCGTCAGGCGTGCCACGGCCGGTCGGGCGATCACCCGCGCCGCCACCACGGCCACCACCTCCGCCGCCACCACGTCCGCCGCCGCTGGTCGCGCTCACACTAAAGCTGTCCCCGCTGTCGCTGTAGACAGCCAGCAGATCCTGCACGCCGTAAACAATTGGACTCGTCTCATCGACAATCCGAGTGCGCAGCAGACTGCCAACGACTCTGGACCCCGAACCGGCAGCCCTCGCGGACACGCCCTGCGTCAGCCCATTGTCAATCGCAAAGTCGGCGCTGCCCACCGCGCCAATATAGAGCCCCCCCTGTTTGACGAAGTTCTGCAGGTTCATCAATCCCTGCAACCCCAGACCGGGACGCATATCGTCGGTCTGGGCATAGGTGCCAATGTTGGGCGTGTCGGCTGACTGCTTCCAGGGCATCGGCCCCCGCCACATGGGCATGCCGTTGATGATCGACTGGCTGCTGCCTCCGCCTGGCCCGAACAGAATCACGTCGTACTTCGCACGCAAGTTGGCGTCGCGCGACACTTCCTGCGTGCTGATGTAGTCGTACGGGATGCCGACGTTGTCCAGGGCAATGCGCCACCACCCTTCGGTCTGCGTGCTCGACCACGTGTGCATCAAGGCGACCCTGGCCGCACGTGCCGGATGGGCCTTGACCGTCGGTGCGGAGACCAGTGGGAAGGCTTGGAGTCCAAGGGCCACGGTCTCGCGCTGGACATCGGCCTGCGCCACGTTCTTGAGAATGAAAGACCCCCGATTGAACTTCGTGCCCGCATCCTCGAAAGGTTCTTCGGCCACGGAGATATCCGCAGACGGCATCTTGTACCTGAGAGCAAAAATCGCGTTGTCAGCGTTGTGATTGATGGCAAACACGGTGGCCGCCGCCACCGTCGCCACACCTGCGGCACCAGAGTCCGCGCTGGCCGCCCTCTGTACTCCGCTCGGTGCCGTGACCGCACCCGTCACTTTCTCGACCGGGATTTCCAGAATCTGCGTGTCCAGCACCCGAACCGACTGCACGTTGAACCCTTCCGGGAACGTCCACCCTGTGTCGTCGTACGGGCGGGCCTGAGGGTCGCTGGGCGACCAGTACTGGTAATCAAAAAGTGCATCCGCGATGCGCGAGTACGGCTGATCCATTCGGATGATGTAGGAACCGGCGGGGAAATCTCGCGTCTCCGTCCGACGCGCCGGGGGCACCTGGGCACCGCCCTCGCGTCCTTCTTGATCGGCCCCGGCATCGCCGCCCTCTCCACTGGCCCCGCCGGCTCGCCCACCGCCGCGTCCGCCGCCTCCACCACGTCCACCACGGCCGGCCGACGGCGCAGGTCGTACCGGCACTTCCACCGAAAACGGGCCCGTGGCCCGGGATACTTCGACGTGCTGCTTCTGGAGCAGACGCAGCAGTTCAGCCTGCGTGCCCAACCGCGGGTCGCTGGCGGGCAGCACATACGCGGCCGGGCCCTCGGTGGTCGCCTTGAGAATTGATCGCTTGCTCTTCTCGTAGAAATTCCACAGGAACTGCCGACGGTTGTTCGCGAAGTACCCCAGCGAGACCAGCAGTCCGGTCTGCTCGTAGTTGTTGTTGTTCCGAAGCGACCACTGCACCTTCGGCAGCGGCGGATTCTGGCGATACCACGTCCGTGAGGTCTGGTTCGCGCCCACTGTGCGTTCCCGCGTATCGGCGCTGCCGCCATTACCGAAGGTTTCGTACAGCCGGCTAATCCCGTTGTGCGTGGCGGCGATGAACATCAGGTAGCCAGGCGACCACGTATCGAAGGTGCCGAAGGCGAACACACCGGGCATCCCCATGCGTGTCATCTCGTTCACATTGTGCCAACCGACCATCTGCCACTCGTTGGTCAGAATCGGATCCAACCAGGCGTTGTAGGGCCCATCGCCGATCGTGTTGTCATAGAGATAGGCGACCGACTCGTGCAGGTCGTGCAGGACCTGGGCCTTCCACCCGATGTAGGTGTTCAGGACATTCTCGGTGAGTTTGAGCGTCAACCCCATCGCGTCACGGTTATTGTCGTGCGCGACATACTTGCCCCAGTACAGAAGGTTGGGCACCGTGCGGTCTGGGTACTTCTTGCCATATTCGTAGAGGTCGACCATGCGGTCGCGCCCGTCAGTCTCGACCACGGGTGTGATTAACGTGATGAGGTGGTCGCGGACGTTCTTGATGTAGGCACTCTCATCAACCGCCAGTCGATATGCCAGTTCCATCAGCGCCGTCGGTGCCCCGGCTTCGGTCGAGTGAATCGTGCCCGTGATGTAGTACACCGGCGTCGTCTCGCCCGCCAACCGAAGCGCCTCGGTGTCATTCATCTGAATCGTGCGCGGATCAGCCAGTTTGTTGAGATTGGCCTGATTGGCATCAAGGTTCGCCAGCACTTCCTCAGACGCCACCGCCACCGCGATCATCTCGCGTCCCTCTTCCGATGTGCCGATCGACATCACACGAACACGTGGCGAGGACGCGGCTAGCAGCCGCATGTAGTCATTGACCTCTTTGGTATACGGAAACTTCCCCGGCGCCCCGGCAATGTCGCCCAGGACAACGGCCGGCGTCGGCACGGTCTTGGAGGCGGGCAGGTAGTCCACGAACGGCGACAGAAAAAATGTCTCAGTCGTGTATTCCAGAATCTTCTTGGTGTACGCCTCGTCAATGGGCTGATTCGGATCGCGCCCCGGTCTGGCGTTGACCAGATCCGGCGTGATGACCTGCGCGGGAGCAGACGAAGGCGCTTGGCTGGACTGCTGTGCGAAGACCAACGCCGGCCCGATCATCAGGGCAGACAGCAACAGAACACGACTACGAACGGTGGCCACGGACATGAAATACCTCGCCGGAATTATAGGCGCAGTTACGGAGGGGCACACGAGGCATGAAGGTTTCCCTCCAGAGGTTGCCCTACGGTGCCTTCACGACTCCACGGCTCGTGTGGGACTAAGACCTACCGCCAGCGGGGTACGGGTATCGTGAGCCCCGCCGACAACTCGCCGGGGCAGCAAGTTCCCCATTCCGGCGCGCTCCAACCCATCCCGTCTTCCGTTGGAATCCAAGACCTCTTGGCGCTGGCCTTGCAACACACCGAGCATGTTCTATCGAAGTTCCGTAGCCGAACGCGTCATCGGATGCGCGATCGAAGTCCATCGCGCCGTTGGCCCTGGCCTGATGGAGTCCGCCTACCAGGCGTGCCTGACCCAGGAACTGAGAATAGCGGGCCTCGACGCCTCGCGTGAGGAGGACTACGGCTTCTTCTTGGGTCGATAGACGTGTGTCGCGTGGCCAAAGAACACCTCAGCCGCCTCCATCAACGTCTCCGACATCGTCGGATGCGGATGGATCGAAAGCTTCAGGTCGCTGGCCAGGGCCGCCATCTCAACAGCCAGGACACCCTCAGCGATGAGTTCACCCGCGCCGGCACCGACAATGCCCACACCAAGGATGCGCTCGGTGTCCGGATCGATCACGAGTTTGGTCATGCCATCCGGCCGATCAATGGCCTGGGCGCGGCCCAGAGCGGCCCAGGGGAACTTGGCCACAGCCACCTTGCGCCCCTGCTTCTTCGCATCACTTTCCGTGAGTCCGCACCACGCGACTTCAGGGTCGGTAAAGACCACGGCTGGAATCGCCTGTGGCTCAAACGCCACCTTGTGGCCCAGCATCGCTTCGACGGCCACCCTCGCCTCATGGGACGCCTTGTGTGCGAGCATCGGCTCGCCGACGACGTCACCGATGGCGAAGATGTTGGGTGCGGTTGTGCGCATCGCCGGATCGACCGTGATGAAACCGCGCTCTCCCACAGTGACCCCTGTCGTGTCCAGTCCGGGAATCGCCGAATTCGGACGCCGACCGATAGACACCAGCACCCGATCGAAGGTCTGCGCTTGATCGGCCTCAGCCAACCCTTCCGCCTCCATCATCACCGTGATGCCCTTCTTGGTCTCCTTCATGCCGACGACGCGGGTCTTCAAAAGAATTGTGTGCAGCGTCGTTTCCAGTCGCCGTGCCAGAAACGTCACCAAATCGCGATCCGCCCCGGGTAACAGTCCGTCGGTCATTTCCACGACCGTGACCTTGGTCCCCAAGGCCGCATACACCGATCCCAATTCGAGACCGATGTAGCCGCCGCCCACCACAAGCAATGTCTTGGGAATCTCGGGCAGGTCGAGCGCACCGGTTGAATCCATCAGTCGGTCACTGGTGATCGACAACCCAGGAATCTCTGTGGGATACGACCCCGTCGCGATGATGGCGTGCTCGAAGGCGAGCGCTGCACTACCGCCAGCCGCCAGTTCGATCGTAAGATGTTTCGCGTCTACGAACGACGCCTTGCCGTGAATAAAGTTGATTTTCCGCTGCTTTGATAACTGCCCCAACCCGCTCGTCAGTTTTTCGACCACGCCGTCCTTGAACGAACGCAGCATGTCGAGATCGATCGTCGGCTCGGCGTACGTCAAACCCCACTTCGACGCATGCTTCGCTTCACTCGCCACCTTCGCCACATGCAACAGGGCCTTTGACGGAATGCAGCCGCGATACAGGCATACGCCGCCCGGATTGGGCTCCATATCGACCAGCGTGACCTGCACGCCAAGATCCGCCGCATAAAATGCCGCGGCGTATCCGCCAGGACCGCCACCAATGACTACGAGTTGAGTTGCAGGCATATTCTCCATCTATCTAGAGCACCATCGTCAACGGCTGTTCCAATGCCTCGACGACGAAACGCAGGAACCGTGCGGCATCCGCACCATCAATCACGCGGTGGTCGTATGACAACGACAGCGGCAACATCTGACGAGGCACGAACTGGTCGTCCTTCCACACCGGTTCGACGGCCCCCCGCGACATCCCCAGGATTGCCACTTCCGGCTGATTGACGATGGGCGTAAATGACGTGCCCCCGATGCCGCCAAGATTTGTGACCGACATGACGCCGCCAGACATTTCAGCGAGACTCAGCTTCTTGTCGCGGGCCTTCTGCGAGAGGGATGCCAGTTCGACGGAAATCTGGGTGATGGTCTTTTGGTCGACGTCGCGGATGATGGGCACCAGCAGACCGTTCGGCGTATCCACGGCCACGCCAATATGTCGATAGGCCTTGTAGATAATCGCGTCGTTGGCCATATCAACGGACGAGGCAAACTGCGGGAAACGGTCGATCGCGGCTGCGAGCACTTTGATCACCACCGCGGTAATCGTCAGCTTCCCGCCAGCCTTCTCCACGCGCGTACCAAACGCTTCGCGAAAGGTATTGAACCCGGACAAGTCGGCCTTGTCATGCTGCGTCACGTGCGGAGCCTGCCAGGCCTGGCTCAGATGCTCGGCCGTCTTGCGGCGAATGTTCGACATCGCCTTGCTCTCGACGCTGCCCCACTTTGAAAAATCGGGAAGCTTCGCGAATCCCCGAAGGCTCCCCACAGTACCCGACGTCATCTGCGCCTTCACGTAGGCCTTGACGTCTTCCTGGCCGATTCGTCCTCCCGGGCCAGTCCCCGGCACCTGAGCGATATCGATTCCCACCTCACGCGCGAAACGACGGACGGACGGAGCCGCGGGCACGGATGGCGCCAACTCGACGGGCCCCGACGCCGCGACTGCCGATGCCTGTGCCGGGGCCGGGGCCGGGGCCGGGGCCGGGGCCGGGGCCGGGG
>JABMNV010000147.1 GCA_013203475.1 Acidobacteriota bacterium | reverse complement strand
GGCCGACGACGTAGCCCAGCGCCAGTTGCAGAAAGGTCATGTTGCCGGAATAGCCAGCCGCACCCTGGTGGTATGTCTCCGCTGGAATGCCGACAAAGGTCAGCGTGCTGGTTTCGGTGGCGACCACGGTGAAGCAGACGGCCCACCAGGGAACGGTGCGGCTGATCAGGAAGTATTCATAGGCGGTCGTCTGCCGTTTTGCGAAACTCGAACCCATCCAGATAATCAGGCAGAGGTAGAGTCCGATGATGCCGTAGTCAAGACCAGCCATAGGGTGGACTCACTATACCCGCGACCGCGCCGGATCACGCGTCAGCGGGTGCCAGGAGCTGGCGAACTTTAATGAGCAGGCCGATGTGGCCCTTCAGCCACCAACCAGGTGAGTTGATCCGAGACTGAACCAATCGCGTCACATCTATTGTGCTTGAAACTCTTAGCCACTCCTCGTGTCTGCCAGGTCGTGACGGTTCCTCAAGGCATTTGACCGGGTCACCCAAATCAGTGCACGCCAAGCGAGCCAGGGTGGCTCAAGACGGTGACGACCAACGAGCGCCTGAATCACCTGCCCCGATGCCGCAACCGGTTCAGCGAACTGGGCGACATCCCGCGTCGGGCGGCAACGCCAGAGCCCTGTGTGTGACTGTGATGACGATGGTCTGCGCGACGCTGGGCGCCGCCGTTGGTCGCGTGGCCCTGGGAGGGGCATCCCGATGAAGACGATGAAGAATATTTCTGTTGCCAGAGTCGTTGGAAGGGTGTTCATCGGAGGCCTGCTCTCGACCGGGGTGGTGATGGCACAGACATCCGGCCGCGGACCTGAGTCGACCTTTCCGACTGATGCGATGAGCCCCACGCGCGTCAATCCTTCGGTCCCCACCGTGGACCAGTTGACTGCGGATCAACTGACTGACCGGTGGGAAGAGGAGTTCCGTCGGCGGCGTGACAGCCGCCCCGTGGTGCGCATTGGGCAGGACTACTGGCTGCGAGAGGGTGAGACCGTTCGTGATGTGACGGTGATTTTTGGCTCGGCGCGGATCGATGGACGGGTGAACGGCACGCTCGTGGTGCTCTTTGGTCCCGCCACTTTGTCGCCCACGGCCGTCGTGGATGGCGCCCTCGTCGTGTTGGGGGGGACGGCGACCGCGGCTGCGGGAGCCATCGTGCGCGACGACGTGATCATGGTGGGGTCAACGCTGGACCTTCCTGAAAACTTCATTTTTGGCGGCCAGCACTTCGTGTTCGGCTCACGCGCGTTGGGGGCTCGAATGGAGGCCTTCCTGCCCTGGGTGACGGGTGGCCTGCTCCTGGGGCGCCCCATTGCTCACAGTGTGGGGTGGGTCTGGAGTGTCGTCGGCATTTTCTTCATCCTCTACCTGATGCTCAATTTGATTGCGCATGAGCCGGTGCGCACGTCTGCTGAGGTCCTGTCCACTCGGCCCTTCGGTAGCTTCATGGTCGGCCTCCTGGTTCTGGTGCTGGCGGGATCCGTCTCGGCACTGATGCTCGTGTCGGTGATTGGCATCGCCGTGATTCCGTTCGCCATGGCCGCGCTGGTTGTCGCTGGATTTCTGGGGCGCGTGACGGTGATGCGCTGGCTGGGCACCACGGTCGTCGCGTCTGATGACCCAGATAGCCGAGTGCAGGCCCTGCGATCCCTGGTGACCGGGTTTGCGCTCTTGACGCTGGTCTACATGGTGCCGTTTCTTGGACTCCTGACTTGGGCCTTGTTGGGCGTGATCGGGCTGGGGGCCGTGGTGCTGGCATTCCTGGCTGCTTGGCGACGCGAGCGCCCACGGCCTGAGCCCACGCGACAACCGGCAACGGTTGTCGCGGCAGCGGCTGCTGCCGCACCGACGCCGACGCCGACGCCTGCCGCGACGCTGGCCTACGACCCGCCGCCTCCGACGCCGGGCGCGGACGCTTGGACCGCCGAGCCAGCATCGGCAGCCGCGGCTGGAGGGGGTGGGGGGGCGCCCGATCTGACCCGGTTTCCGCGCGCACAGTTTCTCGACCGCGCGGGGGCCCTGGCGATTGATGTCTTGCTGGTGGCGATCGCCTATCAAGTCCTGAGTGGCCCCTTCCGGTGGCGGGGCGACGACGTGATGTTGCCGTTGTTGTTGATCTACTTCATTGGTTTCTGGGCGTGGAAGGGAACCACGATGGGCGGCATTGTCACAAACCTGCGAGTGGTCAAGACCACGGGCGCGCCCGTGGAGTTTGTAGACGCCCTGATCCGGGGGCTCATGGGCGTCTTGTCGTTCGCCGCGGCCGGGGTCGGCGTGTTGTGGATCCTCCGTGACCCGGAAGGGCAGGCGTGGCACGACAAGGCTGCCGGCACGTTCGTCGTCAAGGTTCCCAAGTCGATGCCCATCCCCTAGTGTGCCGAGTCGCGCGGGAGCCCCGGGCTCCGGGTACAATCGGCGGCGACGATGAAGTTGCGACTGACGCTTACGGTGAACGGTGAGCCGGCGGACACGCTGGTCGACCCTGACAAGACGCTTCTGGAGGTGCTGCGCGAGGATCTCCAGTTGACCGGCACCAAACACGGCTGCGAACTGGGAGAGTGTGGGGCCTGCGCCGTGCTGGTGGATGGTGTGCCGCTGTTGTCGTGCCTGATGGTGGCACACGAGTGCGAGGGGCGCGCCGTGGTCACGGTTGAGGGGCTCACGGAAGATGGCCGACTGCATCCGCTGCAGGAGTGTTTTGCGGATCTCGGGGCCGCGCAGTGTGGCTATTGCACGCCGGGCATTCTCATGACTGCCAAAGCGTTGCTTGATCGCGAACCGCACCCGTCCCGGGAACGGATTCGTGAAGCGTTATCCGGGAACTTGTGCCGGTGTACGGGGTACCAGCAGATCCTCGATGCCGTGGAAGCGGCCGCCTCGCTGACGGTGACGCGATGACTCTGCGCGGCGACGTCATCGGCAAACCCAGGCGTCGGGTAGACGGCCGCGCAAAAGTCACCGGCCAAACCAAGTTCGCTGACGACATCGTCCTGCCGCGGATGTTGCACGCCAAGTTGTTGCGATCGTCGGTGCCGCACGCGAAGATCGTCCGCATCGACACGTCCAAGGCGGCGGCCGTGGACGGTGTGTCTCTGGTGCTCACGGGCGAGTCTTTCCCGATCGCGTACGGCATCCTGCCCGTCAGCCACGACGAACATGCCCTGTGTCGTGATGTGGTTCGGTTTGTTGGCGACCCGGTTGCCGCCGTCATCGCGCGTGATGAGGCGACAGCCGAACGTGCCATGCGTCTGATTGAGGTGGAGTACGAGGCGTTGCGGACGTTTGCGTCACCGGATGACAGCCTGGCGCATCCGGAGCCGCGCATCCATGAGTACGGTGATTTCGGAAACGTGCACAAGGCTGTGGCGCTCCAGTTTGGTGACGTGGATGCGGCCATCGCCGGCGCTGACCATGTGTTCGACGACCTGTTCTATTTTGAAGGGAACACGCACCTGCCAATCGAGCAGCATGCGACCGTGGCGACCAAGGATCAGGACGGCAAACTGGTGGTCTATTCCAGTACGCAGACGCCGCACTATCTGCACAGGGCGTTGGCCAAGGCCCTGTCGTTGCCGGCCGCTCATATTCGCGTGGTGGCGACGCCCAACGGCGGCGGCTTCGGCGGCAAGAGTGATCCGTTCAATCACGAAGTGGTCGTCGCCTATGCCGCGATGCGTCTCGATCGGCCGATCAAGATCTGCCTGACCCGTGAGGAAGTCTTCTATTGCCACCGCGGTCGGCATCCCGTTCTCATGCGGTTCCGAACGGGTGTGACCAAGGAAGGCACGATCACGGGGCTGGACTTGCAGACGCTCCTCGACGGAGGGGCGTACGGCTCCTACGGTGTGGCGAGCACGTTCTATACGGGCGCGCTCCAGACCGTGACCTATGACATCCCGACGTATCGTTTCCGCGGGTGCCGCGTGTTCACCAACAAACCACCGTGTGGGCCCAAACGTGGCCATGGGACCCCCCAGTCGCGCTTTGGCCAGGAAGTACAACTGGACAAGATCGCGGAGACGTTGGCGATTGACCCGGCTGACCTCCGGCTCAACATTGTGCAGCCGCCTGACAGCTTGACGGCCAACTTCCTTCGGGTCGGTACGATCGGGCTTGCCGATTGCATCAAGAAGGTCGTCGACCGTTCCAACTGGCGCGACACGTTTCGCAAGTTGCCGCTCGGCCATGGTGTTGGTCTCGCCTGTTCGTCGTACCTGTCCGGCGCCGGGTTGCCGATCAACTGGAACGATTTGCCGCATTCCGGGGTACAGCTGAAACTCGATCGTAGCGGTGGCGTGACCGTGTTCTGCGGTGCCACAGAAATTGGACAGGGCTCCGACGACGTGTTGGTGGCCATTGTTGCCGAAGTACTCGGCATTGATCCCTTTGATGTGCGTGCGGTCACCGGTGACACTGATCTGACGCCGGTCGACCTGGGGTCGTATTCAAGCCGCGTCACGCTGATGATGGGCAACGCGGCGATTCAGGCCGCCGAACGGGCCCGGGAGCTGATTGCTGACGCCGTCAGCGTGAAACTCGAGATTCCGAAAGGACGGTTGGTGTTTGCGGACCGGCGTGTGTTCGACGCCGAAGATCCGGAGCGTGGCACGTCGTTTCGGGAGGCGGTGCGTCTGGCCGAGGCGAAGTTCGGCACGCTCGGCACGACCGGCTCCTACACACCGCCGAGGTCTGAGGCGAAGTTCAAGGGCGGCGGTGTGGGACCGTCGCCGACGTATTCCTACACGGCAGCCGTCGTCGAAGTCGACGTCGATCCCGAGACCGGGTGGGTGACGGTGCCGCGGGTCTGGATCGCACACGATATCGGCCGCGCACTTAACCCGACGCTGGTGCGCGGGCAGGTAGAGGGCGGGGTCTATATGGGGATTGGCGAGGCGCTGATGGAAGAGCAGGTCTTCCGGCGTCTGCCAGCGAAGTTGTCACACGCCTTGGTCCACAAGTTTCCGTCGATTCTCGAATACAAGAGCCCGACCAGCCTTGAGATGCCGGAGGTGTTCACGGATTTGATCGAATATCCCGATCCGGCGGGGCCGTTTGGCGCCAAGGAAGTCGGGCAGGGACCGCTGCTGCCCATCATGCCGGCCGTGGCCAACGCGGTGTACGACGCGGTCGGTGTCCGGATCGATTCCATTCCGGTGACTCCTGAAAAGATTCTTCGGGCACTTGAGGCCAAGGCGGCCGGCAAGGCGCCTCGGCAAGGTCCTGCGTCGTTTCCCGATATTCCGTGGCCGGAGACGCTGCGGGTCACACCGCCCTGGGCGGGGGGAACTGGCCGCGCGGACAATGAGCCGGCGCGCCCCACGCATCGACGAGTTGATGCCGGGATCGAAGCCCGGGCGGCAGGCATCACCAAGGAGGCTCGGTCATGATGCGCCTCCCGTCGTACCGGTATCGCGCACCCTCGACGATCGGCGACGCGGCGGCGTGGCTGGCCGAATCGCCGACCGACACGATGCTGCTGGCCGGTGGTACGGACCTGATCCCGAACATGAAGCGACGGCAGCAGACCCCGGCCACCGTCGTGGGGCTTCGCGGGATCGCGGAGTTGTCGGAGGTCCGAGATGGTGACGGCCTGACCGTGGGCGCCGGGGTGACGCTGTCGGCCCTGGTGCATGACGAGCGAGTGCGTCAGCAGCACGCGGGGCTGTGGCAGGCCGTCGCCCAGGTCGCGACGCCACACCTGCGCAACATGGGCACCATCGGCGGCAACATCTGCCTCGATACACGCTGCACCTACTACGACCAGACGTTCGAGTGGCGGAAGGCCATCGACTTCTGTCTGAAGAAGGACGGAGACGTGTGCTGGGTTGCCCCGTCCAGTAAGCGCTGCCTCGCCGTCTCGTCCACCGACAGTGCGCCGGCGTTGATCGCGCTGGGGGCAACCGTGCGACTGGTATCGGCGACCGGGACGCGCGATGTCGCCATGGGTGACCTCTACGTGAATGACGGGATGCAATACTTGACCCGTCGCGCCGACGAAATTCTGACCTCGATCCATCTGCCGGAGGTCGCCGGGTGGCGCAGCACGTACTGGAAGTTGCGCCGGCGTGGGTCCTTCGATTTTCCCGTGGCCTCTGTGGCGGCCGCCGCCAGATTCGACGGTGATCGCATCGTGGAAGCGCGGCTGGTGCTGGGCGCGCTGGCCTCGTGCCCGCTTGAGGTGCCCGCGGCTGCGGCTCGGTTGGCTGGAGAAGCGCTCACCGATGAGCTCATTGCCTCGGTCGCTGACGATGCCTATCCGCTAGCCAAGCCGATGGATAACACCGACTTCGAGTTGGTGTGGCGCAAGAAGATGGTCCGTTCGCTCGTCACGTCTGCGCTGCGTGAGTTACGCGGCGACGATATGCGCCAGGCCCGAACCAGGCTCGCGCGGCATCCGCTTCTGCAGGTCAGCTAATGGCCTTTCGAGCCAAACGCATCCTTGTCCACATCGATACCACCAGCGCCCGTCGTCCCGCCCTGACGCGGGCCGCCCAGTGGGCGAAGAAGTGCGGTGGCACGCTCCGGGTGGTGGACGTCCTGGTTCCTCTGCCAACGCACTCGCCGGCAGCCGAGCGGCTCGAAGCCCTCGCGCTGGCCGAAATGGCCGATCGGTTGGCCGCGGCCGCGACAGCAGCCACGCGACTGCGGGTGCCGGTCACGACGGCGGTCCTGGTGGGCGATGTCGCCAGTGCCCTGGTTGCCGAATCAGTCGCCTGGCGGGCGGACGTGTTGCTGCGATCGCATGGAATCCACGGGGCCTCGCCTATCCCGATCGGCCCCGAGGATGGACAATTGCTGCGGCGATGTCCCTGTCCGGTGTGGCTGGTGACGCCACGCCAGGCGACCGGAGAGAAAGTTGTCGTGGCCGCGGTTGATCCAGATCCCGCAGACGTGGCGCGGCATCGTCTGAGCGTGCGGGTGGCGCGGGCGGCGATGGCGGTGGCGGCCGAGACGGGGGCCGCGCTCCATCTGGTCCATGTCTGGTCGGCCTACGGGCACCGACTCATGGCCGCGCACGGAAGTCGCGCCGATGTCAATGCGTACGTGGTGGCGTGTCGGCAGAGCGCGGAAGAGCGATTGGCTTCGTTGAGGTGGGATGCCCGCCTGCCGTCCTCAGCGCGGGTGCATCTTCTCGAGGGAGTCGCGGACGATGTGTTGGCGACGTTTGTGGCGAGACGACGTGCATCCCTTGTTGTGATGGGGACGGTGGCGCGGACAGGACTCGCTGGACTCATCGTTGGCAACACGGCTGAGCGTGTGCTGCGCCAGGTGCGGTGTTCCGTCCTGGCCCTCAAGCCCGCTGGCTTCGCGGACGCGATGCTCGAAGCGCGCCGTTAAAACGCGAACCAATTCGCCAGGCCATAGACACTGAGCAGGCCCAGCATCGTCCACGAGACGCGAGAGAACAGTCGCGGAGGGCGGGCAATCAGACCGGCGATCACGATGACTGACATGGCCGCGGCCGCCACGGCTGTGACGGCGTGGGTCGGTGAGACGGCGGCCAGCAAGGCGCCGCCTTCGAAGAACGCGTCGTCCACGGCGAGAATCGCCACATTGAACAAGTTGCTGCCAAGGACATTGGCGGCGGCCATATCCCAGGCGCCCAACCGAACGGCCGCCAGTGACACCACGAGCTCGGGCAAGGAAGTGGACAGGGCGACAAAGACCGTCCCGACAAATCCTTCCTGCAGGCCCGTGGCCTCGGCGAACCCGACAGCCAGATGGGGCAAATTGGCCGCGGCAGCCACCAGGACGACGGCGGTGCCGACATATCGCCAGACAGCACCTGACAGTGACAGGTGCGCATATTTTTCCGCGAGTACGTTGTCGTCGCCCACCTGGTCATGGGTGCGTTCGTAGTTGACGATCGACTTGACGGCGAAGGCGTACCCGCCAAAGAGGATGAGACTGGGCAGTCCGATCCAGCCGAACACGGGCCAGTGCCCGGCCGTCAGGATCCCCCCGGCCACGCCGAGGAGCAACAGCGCACCGAGGGCCGCCGAAAGGGTATGCACGGGCCGCAGGCGTGCAAACAATGATGTCGGCGACAGCAGATCGAGCAGCCCGAGAATCAGCAAATTGAAGAGGCAACTTCCGACGATGTCGCCCGCGGCGATCTCGGGCGCGTTGATGACTGACGCGCTGACACCGGTCACCAATTCCGGGAGCGACGTGACCGAGGCCATGGCGATGACTCCGACCCACGCGTGGCCCAAGCCGGACCGCTCGGCGATCACATCCCCGTAGTACGACAGGCGTGCGCCACTGATCACGATCACCAGCGCGCACAGCCCGAACAACGACACGATCGTGAGCAAGGACATCGCAGGTGCTAGTCTTGCACGGCTTCCTCATCCGTGCCGATCCTGCGGCGTGGGAGGATTTCCGCACTGGCACTCAATCCTGGGAACACCAATGCGGTCGCCCTGCTGAAAATTTTGCGCGGCAGACGTTGACGGGTCGGGCCACTGGCGACAAGACGCTATAATCGTCGCCATTCATGGCTATGCCGTCTTGTGTTCGATCCGTGTGTTTTGTTCTCCTGCTTCTGATCAGCGCGTCTCCCGTATTCGCCCAATCAGTGCCCCCCCAGTCGGTGCCCGCCGTGACCAACGCCGACGGGCCGAGCGTGCCTCTGTTTCCCGAGATGATGGCCCGGGATGCCTTGGGCCGGACGACTATTCGGACGGTCAGGCTCCCGAGCGCCCTCGTGCTTGACGGGCGGCTTGACGAAGAGTTCTATCAAGCGATCAAACCGGTCGGCGACTTGATTCAACAAGAGCCGTTCGAGGGCCAACCGTCGGCGGAGAAGACCGAAGTGTGGGTCTTTTTTGACGACCAGTACGTCTACGTGTCCGCGCGCAACTGGGAAACTGAGCCGGAACGTCGCGTGATGAGTGACATGCAGCGTGACGCCCGCAATTTGTTCAATAACGACCACTTTGGCGTCTTGTTCGACACCTTTCATGACGGTCGCAACGGCTACTACTTCTACGCTAATGCCCAGGGCGGCATGTCGGACGGCGAGGTGTCCAACGAAGCGCCGAACACGAACTGGAACGGCCTGTGGGAAGTCAGAACAGAGGAATTCGACGGCGGGTGGTCGGCGGAGTTCAGGTTTCCATTTCGGTCGCTTCGATTCAAGCCGGAAGGCCAGGATTGGGGCATCAATTTCCGGCGGGTCGTGCGGTGGAGGAATGAGACCTCGTATCTGACCGCCGTTCCGCAGTCGTACGGTCGGCGCGGGCTGACGGTGGTGTCTGCCGCAGGCACACTGGTTGGACTCGAGTCGCCCAAGCGGAGACAGACGCTTGACGTCAAGCCCTACATGTTGGGATCAAGCGCGACGGATCGCACCGCCGACCCGGCGTTCAGCAACCGCACGGCTGGCGAATTCGGCATGGATGCCAAATGGGGTATCAAACAGTCCTTGGTGGCCGATTTCACCTACAACACGGATTTTGCGCAGGTTGAGGATGACGAGGCGCAGATCAACCTGACGCGGTTCAGCGTGTTCTTCCCTGAGAAGCGTGAGTTCTTCCTGGAAGGCCAGGACTATTTCAATTTCGGGAGTGGCGGGGGCTTTGGTGGCGGCGGCGGCGGTGGCGGTTTTGGGCCGTCTGTCACGCCGTTGGTGTTTTACAGCCGTCGCATTGGATTGGAGGACGGTGCAGCCGTTCCGATTTTGGGCGGTGGGCGGGTGCTGGGCCGTGGCGCCGGATTCCAGGTCGGCGCACTGCATATCGTCACCGACAGCGGCCCAGAGCCAGAAAGTGTCGGCTCCCAGTTCTCGGTCCTGCGCCTCAACCGCGATGTGATGAGCCGAAGTCGGGTGGGGCTCATTGCCACCCGCAGAGCGGCGTCAGGCTCCGGGACTGGTGTCAACTACGCGTATGGCGCGGACGTCTCGCTGAACCTCTCTACGGCGGCGTCCATGCAGGGCTACTGGGCGCAAACCCGGACCGAGGGTGATCCGGCGGGCGACGACGTGAGCTATCGTGCGCGGGCTGATTGGAACACGGATGTGATCGGCCTTCAGGCCGAGCATCTCTATGTCGGCGACGATTTTTCGCCAGACGTCGGATTCGTGCGACGCCGCGCCTTCAGCCGATCGTTTGGCGAAGCACGGTACAGTCCGCGTCCCAAGGGTATTCCTGGTGTGAGGAAGATTTTCTTTCAGGGCAAGGGGGACTACTACCACGACACCTCCGGAGCCCTTGAGTCTCGCGAGTGGGAAGGCGAGTTCAAGATGGAGTTTGACAGCAGCGACCAGCTGACGTTTCAGTTCGTAGAGTCGTTCGAGCGCCTCGACGAGTCGTTCGAGGTGGCCAACGATGTGGAAGTCCCTGTCGGCGGGTACACGTTTCGTCAGGGCAAGATCCAGTATCAGCTGTCTTCGTCTCGTCCAGTCTCAGGCTTTCTCAGTGTGTCGCGCGGCGGATTCTACGGTGGCACGATCACCGAGGCGGCGTGGCGCGGTCGGGTGGAATTTTCCGCCAGGTTGTACGCCGAACCTCGAGTGTCGGTGAGCTACGTGGATGGTCCTTTTGGCAGCGGCAGCAGCAACGTGTTCGGATCGCGGTTGACCTACACTCTGTCTCCGCGGATGTTCATCGGGACGCTGCTGCAGTTCCAGTCGCGCAGTCATTCTCTGACGACGAACGCCCGGTTTCGCTGGGAGTACCTCCCGGGCAGCGAACTGTTCATCGTCTACAGCGACGGGCGCGGCGCCGAGACGGGGCGGTTTCCCACTCGCCTCGAGAATCGATCCCTGGTCGTCAAAGCCACAAAGCTCTTTCGCTGGTAGGTCAGACGGTCGGGCCGGTGTAAACTCCCGGGATGAGCGCAAAATACACGCGACTGACACAGCCGCTCGTGCGTGAGCACGGACGGTTGCGCGAGGCGACCTGGGACGAAGCCCTGGAGCGCGCGGCGAGCGGATTTCGCCACGTGACTGACCAGCACGGCCCGTGGAGCTTCGGGATGTTCAGCTGTTCGAAGGCCTCCAACGAGGTGAACTATTTGGCGCAGAAATTCACCCGTGGAGTCATCGGCAGCAACAACATCGACAGCTGCAATCGAACTTGACATGCCCCCAGTGTCGTCGGTCTGACGACAGCGTTCGGGGCGGGTGGTGGCACGAGTGCCTACCGCGAGATTGAAGAGACGGACCTCATCGTGTTGTGGGGATCCAACGCACGTGAGACACATCCGATCTTCTTCCACCACTTGTTGAAGGGGAAGCAGGCCGGCGCGCGGCTGTTTGCCATCGATCCACGGCGAACGAGTTCTGTGGCGTGGGCAGACGTGTGGCTCGGGCTGGAGGTGGGGTCAGACGTGGCGCTCGCTAATGCGATTGGGCGCGAGATTATTGCCGCAGGTCTGTGCAACATGGCGTTTGTCCAGAGAGCCACCTCAGGGTTTGAGGCCTACAAAGCGGCCGTGGAGGAGTACACGTTGACTCGCGGCGAGGAACTCACGGGCGTCAAGGCTGAGGTCATTCGTGATCTGGCGCACTCCTATGCGCGTGCCGATCGAGCCCAGATTTGCTGGACGCTGGGGATTACCGAACACCATAACGCCGTGGACAATGTGTTCAGCATCATCAATCTGTCGTTGCTCACCGGGCACGTGGGCCGGTTTGGATCCGGTCTGGTGCCCCTGCGTGGACAGAACAACGTACAAGGCGGCGGCGACATGGGGGCCATCCCGAACAAGTTCGTCGGTGGACAAGATGTTGAGGACCCGGAACTGCGGGCCCTGTTTGAACGCGAGTACGGCGCGACCATTCCTGACAAGCGAGGCTGGCACTTGAGTCAGATGTTCGATGGGATGGAGGCCGGAACGCTGCGCGCCGTGTATGTCCTGGGCGAGAATCCGATGCAGTCGGAGGCCGATGCGAAGCGCACGCGTCGATTGCTCGAGGGGTTGGAACATCTTGTGGTGCAGGACATCTTTCTGACGAAAACAGCCGAGGTGGCTGACGTGGTGTTGCCGGCGGCCGCGTCGTGGTGTGAGTCCGAGGGCACGGTGACCAGCAGCGAGCGGCGTGTGCAGCGCGTGCGCAAGGCGCTCGATCCGCCAGGGCAGGCCAAGGACGACATTGAGATTTTGACCGCACTGGCCCATCGACTTGGAACGGACTGGGGCGCGCCCACGGCCCATGACGTCTGGGAGGAAGTGCGACGGTTGTCGCCGTGGCACGGGGGGATGAGTTACGCGCGTCTCGAAGCGCTCAACGGACTGCAGTGGCCGTGTCCCACCGACGAGCATCCGGGCAGCCCCACGCTGCATACCCGCCTGTGGAGTGAGCCGATCGAGGGACCCCGCGCCTCGTTCCAGGTCGTGCACCATTCCCCGCCGGTCGATCAGTTGTCCGAGGAGTTTCCGCTGCGTCTGACGACCGGTCGTCGTCTGGATTCGTATAACACCGGCGTGCAGACCGGGGGCTATACGTCGCCGCTGCGCCACGGTGAACGAATCGAGCTGTCGCCCGAAGATGCCGCACGCTTGCAGGTGGTCAACGATGAAGTGGTGCGGGTCGTATCTCGTCGTGGCGCCGTCACCGCTCCGGTCAAGATCGACACCGGGTTGCGGCCGGGCTTGACGTTTATGACGCTGCACTTTCCGGACGAAGTCGAAACGAACATCCTGACGATCGACGCCGTTGATCCGAAGTCGGGGACGGCCGAGTTCAAGGCCACCGCTATTCGTGTCGAAAAACTCAACGTGCCCGAGCCTGTGGGCGCGGGTGGAGGCGTGCACTGACGTGGATCTGCATCTGATTCCTGGGGCGACGGCCTCACACGACGAACGCGAAGCCATTGACGCCGCTCTGGACGGCGCCAGGCCGGAGCGTCACCTGCTTCTGCCAGCCTTGCATGCCGCGCAGGCGCGGGTGGGCTGGATTAGTCCGGGAGCGCTCAATCACATCTGCGCACGACTGTCGGTTCCGCCTGCCGAGGCCTACGGGGTCGCGTCGTTCTACGCGATGTTTGCGACGACTGCGCGTGCGCCTCGTACGGTGCATGTGTGTGACGACATCGCGTGCCGCACGCAGGGCGCGGAAGGATTGTGCCAGGCGTTGACCGACAAGTTCGGTGCCGCCGGCGAGGACGCGTCCGGCCTCGGCGGTGCCGCCACGTGGGTCCGGAGCCCTTGCCTCGGGTTGTGTGAGCAGGCCCCGGCGGCCCTGGTGCAACGAGCCGGAGAGGCCCGGGGCGACGAGGCCGTGGCCTTCGCGTCGCTCGATGATTTGATACTGGCGGTAGAGTCAGGCACGGTGCGGTCGCCCCAGCAGACGCTGGCGCCCCAGACCGAGTCTCCGCGTGACCCGGCGTTGCGCCTGCTGCGGCGGGTCGGCGTCGCAGACCCCTCAAGCCTGGATGACTATCGCGCTCATGGCGGCTACGTGGCCCTGCGCAAGGCCTTGTCGATGGGCCCCGAACGTGTGCTGCGCGAAGTGCTGGAGTCCACGCTGGTCGGGCGCGGCGGCGCCGCGTTTCCCACGGGTCGCAAGTGGGAGGCGGTCGCTCGCAATCCGATGCGTCCGCACTATCTGGTCTGTAATGCCGACGAATCTGAGCCAGGCACGTTCAAAGACCGCGTGATCATGGAGGAGGATCCGTTTGCCCTGATCGAGGCGATGACTATCGCCGGAATCACGACTGGCTGCGAACTGGGCTACCTCTATATTCGTGGCGAGTACCCGAAGGCGACGGCGCGCCTTGCACACGCGATCAGTCAAGCCCGCACGCGCGGGTGGCTCGGTGACAACATCATGGGCGAAGGGGCGACGTTCGACATCGAACTCCGCCGGGGCGCCGGTGCCTACATCTGCGGCGAAGAAACCTCACTGTTTAATTCGCTCGAAGGCCTCCGTGGCGAACCACGCAATAAACCACCGTTCCCAGTACACGAAGGCCTGTTCCACAAACCGACCGTCGTCAACAATGTGGAGACACTGGTCAACGTGCTCGACATCCTGGCCCATG
Organism: Acidobacteriota bacterium; assembly: GCA_013203475.1. Classification (GTDB taxonomy): domain Bacteria; phylum Acidobacteriota; class Vicinamibacteria; order Vicinamibacterales; family SCN-69-37; genus SYFT01. The sequence continues at coordinate 11,833 of JABMNV010000147.1, read as the reverse complement.
GGGGACCCACGTTCGCGGCGTCCGGCACGCCAGGGTCGTCTGGTACCAAACTGTTTTGTGTGTCCGGGTGCGCGACCCGTCCGGGGTTGTACGAAGCCCCCTTCGGCATCACCCTGGGCGAGTTGATCACGCTGGCGGGCGGCGTGGCGGACGGCCGATCGCTGCAAGCGGTCCTGTTGGGCGGCGCGGCCGGCGTGTTTGTGACGCCGGACGAACTGGAGATGCCCCTGACGTTTGAAGGCACGAAGGCGGCTGGGGCCACACTGGGGTCTGGCGTCATCATGTTGTTCGATGACCGCGTGCCCCTTGGTGACGTGCTGATTCGAATTGCGTCGTTCTTTCGGGACGAGTCGTGTGGCCAGTGCGTGCCCTGCCGCGTCGGCACCATGCGCCAGGAAGAAGCGCTTCATCGCCTGGTGGCCGGACGCACGAATCGCGAGGGAGAAATTGGCCTCATTAACGATCTGGCAATGGTGATGCGCGACGCGTCGATCTGCGGCCTTGGCCAGACGGCCGCCAGCGCGGTGCAGAGCGCGTTGCAGAAATTCCCCCTTGACTCACTCGGGCCCAGGCTGGCCACGCCGGCCGGGCCCGCGAAGACGCCGGAGGCACACTAGCGATGGAAGCCGTCCCCCTGCCGTTTGTCCGCACCGTTGAGTTGACGATTGACGGCCAGGCCGTACGCGTCCCCGAGGGCACCACCCTGTTGCACGCGTGCCAGGCCATGGGGATTGACACGCCTACCGTGTGCTACTCAGAGAATCTGACGCCCGTCAATGTCTGCCGCGTGTGCGTCGTGGAAGTGGAAGGCTCACGTGTGCTCGTGCCGTCCTGTTCTCGACCGGCCGAGCCAGGCATGGTCGTCCACACCGATTCCGACCGCGTGCGTCACAGCCGTCGTCTTGTGCTTGAGTTGCTAGGTTCTTCAGTCGACCTGTCGACGGCGGAGCCGAAGATGCTCGCCGACATGGAGCGTTATGGCGCCGTTCCCGAACGATTTGATACCGGCGAGATGACGGGCCATGGCGCCAAGGCCACGGTGCAACAACCGGTGAAGGTCGACAACAACCTCTACGTGCGCGACTATTCGAAGTGCGTCCTCTGCTACAAGTGCGTGGAAGCCTGTGGCACCGATGCCCAGAACACCTTCGCGATTGCCGTGGCCGGGCGCGGGTTCAACGCCACCATTGCCACCGAGTTTGAGACGCCTCTGCCCGACTCCGCCTGCGTCTATTGTGGGAACTGCATCGGCGTGTGCCCGACGGGCGCCCTGATGTTCAAGACGGAGCACGACATGCGCGAAGCCGGCACGTGGAACGAATCCGCTCAGAAGGTCACGGACACAATCTGTCCGTACTGCGGTGTGGGCTGCACCCTGCAACTCCATGTGCAAGACAACTCCATCGTCCGCGTCACGTCACCGCATGATCATGATGTGACCGAGGGACACTTGTGTATCAAGGGCCGATTCGGCTGGCAATTTGTACAAAATCGTCCATAGAAGAAGGAGTCGTTCGTGCCGCTCAGTGATATTGAAATTGCCCAGAACGCTACGATGAAACGCGCGACTGAGGTCGCCGCCACCCTTGGAATTGCTGAAGAACACCTTGAGCCGTACGGGCACTACAAAGCCAAAATCGGGCTGGACTATATCGAGAGCCTGAAAGACCGTCCCGATGGCAAACTGATTCTTGTCACGGCCATCAGCCCCACGCCTGCGGGAGAAGGCAAGACCACCACTACGGTGGGGCTCGGTGACGCACTCAACCGCCTCGGCAAGAAGACTGTCATTTGTCTCAGGGAGCCCAGCCTGGGCCCCGTCTTTGGCATGAAGGGCGGCGCGGCCGGCGGCGGGCGTTCCCAAATTGTGCCGATGGAGGACATCAATCTTCACTTCACGGGTGATTTTTCTGCCATTGCTCTTGCCAACAATCTGCTGGCGGCGCTGCTCGACAATCACATTCATCACGGCAACGCCCTTGATATTGACGTGCGCCGCATCCAGTGGAAGCGCGTCGTGGACATGAACGACCGGGCTCTTCGTCAGGTCGTGGTGTCCTTGGGGGGGACCGGCAATGGGTATCCCCGTGAAGACGGGTTTGACATCGTCGTCGCCTCAGAGGTGATGGCGATTTTCTGTCTGGCCACGTCGCTTCATGATCTCAAGGAACGCATTGGCAACATCGTCGTCGGCTACACGCGAGAGCAGAAGCCCGTCTGTGCCCGTGACCTGAAGGCGCACGGGGCGATGACGGTGCTGTTGCGGGATGCGTTGAAACCCAATCTGGTCCAGACGCTCGAGAACAATCCCGCGTTTGTGCATGGGGGCCCATTTGCCAACATCGCCCATGGCTGCAATTCGGTCATGGCCACCAAGACGGCGCTCAAGTTGGCTGACTTTGTTGTGACTGAGGCCGGCTTTGGTGCGGACCTTGGCGCCGAGAAGTTCGTCGATATCAAGTGCCGCAAGTCTGGCCTTCGCCCTGATGCCTGCGTCGTGGTGGCCACGATTCGGGCGCTCAAATACCACGGCGGCGTCGAACGCGCCGCACTTGGCCAGGAAGATTTGGACGCACTTGAGCGCGGCCTCTCGAACCTCGAGCGCCACGTCCACAACGTGCAAACTCACTACGGGATGACGTGTGTGGTGGCCATCAATCGCTTTCCGGACGATACGGATGCCGAGATCGCGAAACTCCAGGCCATCATGGCGCCCAAGGGGGTCCCCGTCATCCTGGCAACGCACTGGGCGGACGGTGGTGCCGGCGCCGAGGACCTGGCCCGGGCGGTCATCAGCGCGATCGAACAGGGACCGTCGGGTTTTCATTTCGTCTACGAAGACGACCTGACGCTGTGGGACAAGATGAAGACGATCGCCACAAAAATTTATGGCGCTGGCGACATCACGGCGGACGTCAAAGTCACAAAGCAGATCGCAAAGCTGCAAGCGGACGGTTACGGACACTATCCGGTGTGCGTGGCGAAGACCCAATATTCGTTTGCCACCGACGCCAGCCTGCGCGGAGCGCCCTCAGGCCACGCTGTGAACGTGCGCGAAGTGCGTCTGGCCGCCGGTGCCGAATTCGTCGTCATGGTCTGTGGCGACGTGATGACGATGCCCGGGCTGCCGAAAGTGCCGGCAGCGGAAAAGATCGACCTTACGGCGGACGGCAAAGTCACAGGGTTGTTCTAGTACGGGCCACCGACCCGCTCCGTGCCCTTCGGTACGAATAGCACGCCGGGTGGTTGAAACCGCGCGGCGCAGGTGACACCCTACAGGGCATGCGCATTGTTCGAGAATTGTTTGGACTCAAGCCCGAGGGGGTGGAGAGCGGTGGAGATACGATTCGGCGCATCGCCGACGAACTCGATCGGTTGGAACCGGATCGGGCAAAGTATCTCGCCTCGTTCGCGTTTATCTTGTCGCGAGTGGCGAACGCCGACCATGAGGTCTCGCCTGAAGAGGTCGCCACCATGGAAACGCTCGTCGTCGAAAAGGGCGGCGTGTCTGGTGACCAAGCGGTCCTTGTTGTCCAGATGGCGCGCACGCAGCAGAAACTGTTTGGGGCCACGGACGACTTTCTGGTCACCCGCGAATTGAGTCGGGTGGCGTCCTACGAGCAGAAGCTGGCGCTCATTGATTGTCTGTATGCCGTGGCCGCGGCTGATGAACGCATCTTTATGGCCGAGGCGGACGAAATCTCCAGGATTGGGAAAGAACTGAAGGTGGACCGGGGCGATTTGTCCAGGCTGCGCAGTCAGTATCGCGAGTTTCTTGAGGCTCGCAAGGGACTCTCGTCTGGCAGCTGACGAATCGGGCCGTCCGGTCCTGAGCGTCATTCACGAGGACGAGCATCTGCTGGTCGTGAACAAACCGCCAGGATTGGTCTGCCATCCGACGAAGAATGGACCGTTGTCGAGTCTGATCGGCCGGGTGCGATTGCATCTGGGCCATGGCGAGGGACGCCTGGTGAACAGGCTCGACCGCGAAACCAGTGGGATTGTTCTGATCGCCAAGAGTGCGCTGGTGGCGGGCGAACTGGGTCGATTGGTGACCCGGGACGCGGACAAACGTTACTGGGCCATCGTTGAAGGGCATCTGCCGGCTGATCCCCTCCACATTACGGCGCCGCTGGGCAAAGACATCGACAGTCCGGTCGCGATCAAGGACTGCGTGCGCCCGGACGGTGCAGCGGCCGAAACTCGCGTGCGATGCGTGCACACGTTCATCCGCGACGACGCCTCGTTTTCTCTCGCGCACGTGACGCCCCTGACCGGCCGGAAACACCAGATCCGCATTCACCTGGCGCACGCGGGCTATCCGCTGGTTGGAGACAAGTTGTATGGCGCTGACCCGTTGCGGTATCTGCGTTTGGTGGAAGACCGATTGACGGACGAAGACCGCCGGGCGTTGCGGTTGACCTACCACGCCCTGCATGCGCGAGCGCTGGCCTTGTCGTGGCGGGGCCGAGACTGGCGATTTCAGGCCGATCCGAGCGAGGCGTTCTCAGCGTTTGTGCACAGCGGTCAGGGCGCGTTCGTCTTGGACGACCTCTTCATCGAGTAGAGCTCACCATCGGCGCGATCCAGCAGCTCATCACACGACCCCCCATCGCGCGGGTAGACCGCAATGCCAAGGCTGGCGGAAATCGGCGGTTGACTGGTGTCGGCGGCCATCGCCTCGCTCACGCGTGTGGCCTGGGCGCGGGCCGCGTCTTCGTTGCAGCCCGGCAACAGCACGGCAAATTCGTCGCCGCCATACCGGGCGATCAGGTCTGTGACTCGACACGACGCGCGAAGTGCCTCGGCCATCCGCACGAGCAGCCGACTACCGACGTTGTGGCCGAACTGGTCGTTGACAAGCTTGAGCTTGTTGACGTCGAGCAGAATCAGTGCAAACGGCTGCCCGGTTTCTTTGGTGCGCCGGATGTGCCGGTCGACCGAATCGGTGAGGTGGCGGTAGTTGGCCAGGCCTGTCAACGGGTCGGTGACCGCCAATCGGTGGAGTTTGGTATCGGCGCGGTTACGTTGGTCGATGGCGGCGGCGGCCGTCAGACCAGTCAAACCCGCGGACAACAGGAACACCACTCGTTCAACGGACGGTCCGTCGTCGGCTGTCCCGGTGGTGGCCACGGCAAACCCCAACAGGACCGTGGCGGTCTCCCGCGCTCCGAAGCGCAGCGCCGCCCACAGCAAGAGAGGAAATGGCAGAACGCGTGCGAGCATCGACAATGCCGACACGGTCCAGTCTGCAGACGCTGCCGCGGGGGGCGTCATCGGCCCCGCGGATCGCGCGAGCAGGACCGTCGCTCCGATCGCCAGGAGAGCCAGGGCCCACGCTTCGAGCGCGCGCGGGCTGATCCACCCGCGCCATCCACGCAGCGCCCCACGGCGGTCGCCGACTCGACGGCGAAGGGAGAGGCGCGGTTTGAGCGACCACAGCACCAGCGCGGGCGTGACCATCAGGCACGACAGGGTTACGCTTCGCCAGAACCCAAAATCCAGGACGCCGACGCTGGTCGAGGCCAATGTACTGACGCCCGTCACGCTGGCTAGCGGTGCACTGACCAGCGCGACGATCACGGCATAGACGAGCACGTACGGACCGTTGTCAAACGCGTGCGAGCCGTGGGTCAGTCGCCTGGTGAGCCACGCACCGACGACCGCAGCCAAACTCTGGCCGAGGCCGAATCCAAGGGCATCACGAAATGGCACGCCGTGCCACACCCCGACGGCCGTGAACGCCACAATGAGCGCCGGGGCGACGCGAGGCCCCTCAAGCAGCGCCGCCGCCATGCCCACGCCGGCCAGCCACCACACCGCTGGGCCGGTCTCAGTCGGCAGGGGGAGCGCCCCCGCAGCGACAGCGAGTATCACCATGAGGATCCACCGGTGGTGGGAACGGTCGGGCGAGCGTGGCATTACCTGTGGGAGAGTCTATCGCGAGGTGGGGAGGTGGGGAGGTGGGGAGGTGTGGAAGTGGGGGCGGCCGCCGAGCGCCCACGGAGCAGGACAGACGTCGACCGGGGCGTCTTCGCCGACAGCGTCAGGTTTGCTCTACTATTCACGTTGGGTGCTGCGACGTCAGTGACGTCTAGCAATGAGTGCCCTGTAAGGAGCGATCGATGAGAAGGACGCGGGAAGTGGGCCTGATGGCCGTGGCGGTTTCGACGATGTTGATGGTGCTCGGGAGCGCGATACCAGCCGGTGCACAGCAGGAGCAGTCGCAGGCCCGGGCGCAAGAAGAGGCGCTCGCAGACCTGCGACTGGTGCCCAGCGAGCCAGACTTCACGCTGGGGACGCTGCCGACCACGCTGCGGCTGCCCAAGGGCGAGATGGCGTTTCGGATCACGCATCGATTTACCTACAAGATCAACGACGGTTCGTTCGGCGAGTTCTTCGAGAACGGCTTTGGCTTCGACAGTTCGGCCACGACCGGATTCGAGTTACGGTTCGGCCTTGCGCCCGGGCTGCAAGTGGTCGCCCACCGGACTGGTTCCAGGAACGTGCAGTTCCTGGCCCAGCAGCAGGTTGTGGCACAGCGCCGCGGTGGTTCCGTGTCGTTTGACGTGATCGCGGCGGTCGAGGGGCAGAACAACTTCCGTGAGCAGTATTCGTATGTCGCCGGCGGCGTGCTCTCTCATCAAATCGGCGATCACGGTGCGCTCTACCTTGAGCCGATCGGCGTGTTCAACGCCACACCAGAGTTTCCAGGATCTGACCAGAACTCGTTCGTGCTTGGCCTCGGAGCCCGGCTGCGGCTTGGCAACGGACGATCGTATCTAGTCGGCGAATTTGCCCCCAGAATCGGTGGCTACGATGGCGGCACATCGCTGGTGACGATCGGCCTCGAGAAGCGTGCCGGCGGGCACATGTTCCAGCTCAATGTGTCCAATGCCTTTGGCACGACGTTGACCCAGGTCGGTCATGGTGGTCCCGCCAGCACCCACTGGCATCTTGGGTTCAACCTGACGCGTAAGTTCTACTAAAACGGCAATCTCGAATCTCACATCTGGAATCGCTATCGAGTCTGCGGTAATCGGGTGATCGGCAATATGGGCAATCTCGATCCCCTCGATGCGGTCACCGATTCGATGACCGATTACCAATTCCAGATGTCGCGATAATCGATTGCCGATTCCAGATTCCAGATTGTCGATAGACCTCGCTCGCCCATGTCCGCCCCTGCTTGGTCCTGCTACCATGCGCCTATGTTGAGTCGCCAATCGTTCAAGACGTGCGCGCTGGTCGTCGTTGTCGCAGCCATCCTGGTGTCGACGACGGCCGCCCAAGTTGCCCAAGCCCCGACTCCTGGCGACACGCAGAGCGCCTTTGCCCAGTTGTTGTCCGAGGTCAGTGCGTATCGCGGTCGCGGTTTCAGGCTGGCCCTGCCCGCGGGCGTGCCGCAGCGCTATGGGAACCGGATGGAGGATGTCTCCGAGCAGCGGTTTGTCTCGGAAGCCGCTGCGCTCGCGGGTTTTGCCAAACGGTTGGCGGCCATCGACCGGGCCACGCTGCCAGCGGACCAGCAGACTGACGCAGAGATTCTCAGTCGTCAGTTGCGCGACCGACGCGCCGAACTCGGGTTTCGGGCGTTCGAGATTCCGATCGGCAGCCGCGAAGGATTTCACTTCGCGCTACCTGCCCTGCCGGATCGCTACGAATTTGATGCCGTGCGCGACTACGACAACTACATTGCGCAGCTGCAATCATTTCGCGAGCACGCGGGCCAACAGACGGCCATGCTGCGTGCGGGGCTCAAGTCGGGCCGGACCCTGCCGCGCGATGTGCTGATGGGCTACGACGAGCCCGTAGCCGCCCAGATCGTGGCGGACCTCACGCAGAGTCCTCTCTATCGGCCCTTCCAAGAAGTGCCCGCAGCCTTTGCTGATGCTGACCGCACACGGATCGTGACCGACGGTGCCGCCGCACTCAGAGAGTCTGTGATGCCGGCGCTTCAGGAGTTTCTCGACTTCCTTCGGGAGGAGTACATCCCGGGCGCCCGGACCACGCTCGGCCTCGAGAGCCTGCCAGAGGGCCGCGAGTTCTATCAACATCGCATCCGTATGCACACCACGCTGGAGTTGTCGCCAGAGCAAGTGCACGAGGTCGGACGCCGCGAGGTGACCCGTCTCCGAGCTGAGATGGAACAGGTCAAGACGCGAGCGGGGTTTACCGGCACGCTCGCCGAGTTCATGACGTTTCTGCAGACGGACCCGCGATTCACCGTCGACACGGAGGACGCGTATCTGCAAGCCGTCGCGTGGGCGGCCAAACGGATGGACGGTGCCCTGCCACGGCTGTTTTCGCTGGTGCCGCGTGCGCCGTATGGCATACGACCGATGCCCGCACGGATCGCCATTCGCCAATCGGCCGGCTACTACGATCGTGGCGCGGCTGATGGCTCGCGCGCAGGCTTCGTGAACATCAACACGTCTGACTTGCCCGCGCGCCCTCTGTATGTGGCCGAGGCCTTGGCGTTTCACGAAGGCGTGCCTGGGCACCACCTGCAGATCATGCGGACGCAGGAGAACACAGAGTTGTCGAGCTTTCGCCGCAGTCTGGGCATCACGGTGTACACGGAAGGGTGGGGCCTGTATGCCGAGCGCCTGGGCGGCGAGGTGGGATTTTACCAGGATCCGTACAGCGACTTCGGCCGACTGACGTATGAGATCTGGCGGGCGGTGCGACTGGTCGTCGATAGCGGCGTGCATGCCCTGGGATGGACGCGTGCCCAGGCCATCACCTACATGGCCGAGAACACGGGCTTCCAACTCGGGCCGTCCACGGCCGAGGTCGACCGGCACATCACTGAAGCCGGTCAGGGGTTGGCGTACACCTTCGGGATGTTGAAGATTCTGGAGCTTCGCGCGCGCGCCGAAGCGCGTCTTGGTGATCGCTTCGACATCAAGGCGTTCCACGAAGCGGTGCTCAAGAACGGACCGCTCCCGCTCGACCTGCTCGAGCGTGAAGTGATGGCCTGGCTCGAGCTGGCTGCCGCGCGGTGACCAGAACCGCCTAGTCGGATCGCAACGCCGTGATGGGATTGACACGCGTGGCACGCCACGCGGGGATCAGGCACGCGGCGCCCGCCACGAGCGTGAGTACGAGCGCATTGCCGGCGAACGCCAACGGATCGTGGGCGGTGGCCCCAAAGAGCATGCTGTTGAGTACCCGAGTCAGCAGGAAGGCGCCGGTGAGCCCCAGCACGACGCCGATAGCCACCAGCGTCATGCCGCCTTTGAGCACAAGTCCCAGCACATTCGTTCGCGACGCGCCGATCGCCAGCCGGATGCCGAGTTCCTGGGTGCGTTGACCAACCGAGTTCGAGATTACGCCGTAAAGCCCCAGAGCCGCCAGCGTGAGGGCTAACGCGGAAAAGAAGCCCAACAACTGTGTTGTCAACAGGCGGGGCGCCACGGCATTGTCGATGAGCGTGTCCAGTTCGTAATACTCGCCGTTGGGAAGACTGGGATCGTGCGCGGCAAGGACCGTGCGAATTTCGGGTGCCAGAGACGTTGTCGGCCGCGCGCTTCGCACCACCATCTCCAGGCCGGCCCAGTCTGATCCCTGGTGGTAGTTGAGGTACATTTCGTTCCCGCCCGCCTCTTCCAGCGTCCCATGCCTGACGTTGCCCACGACTCCAATTACCCGCGTGCCGCCATCCTGCGTGATCATCTGGCCCACGGCATCCCGGTCAGGCCAGAGCAACTGGGCCAGGTTCTCGTTGATGACCATCGTGGGCGGGGCGTCGGCCGTGTCGCGCGCATCGAAGTAACGCCCCGAGACCAACGGGATCTGCATGGTCTGCAGATAGGCATGGTCGACGATTCGCGGGAACACGGAGGCGCCCGTCTCGGGTTGATGGGGCGAATCCTGCGCTCGAACGCCCCAGGTCCGGTTACGGCCGAGGGGTAGTACGTCTGACAGACCCACCGACTCGCCCCATGGCAAGGCTTTCACTTTGTCGACGACCGCGTCGAAATACAGCGTGGCCTCGGCTGGCGAGTCGAAGCTGCGAGGCGGATCGACGCGCCACGCCATGGCGTGCTGGGGTTCGAAACCAAGGTCGACTTTGAGCAGCGCGCTGAAGCTCTGGAGCAGCAAGCTGGCACCAACCAGCAGCGTGCAGGCCAGTGCGACCTCGGCCACGACAAGTCCGTTTCTAGCCAGCGTGGCCCCCCGTCCGGCACTGCGTTGGTGCGTGGCCTGCTCGGAGCCACTCGTTCGGGTGAGGTGCAACGCGGGCAAGACACCGCAGCCGATTCCTGCCAGCGTGGTCAGCCCGATGGTCACGGCCAGCGCCATCGGGTCGACAGCCGTGTTCTGCAGGAGAGGCACACCAAAGGTCTGGAGCCCTGCCAGCGCCGACGTCGCCCAGACGGCCAACGGAATGCCGGCTGCCGCGCCAGCTCCCGCAAGCAGCAGACTTTCGGTCAGGGCCTGAGCAATGAGGTGTCGCGTGCGCGCGCCCAGAGCCGTGCGCACGGCGAATTCCTGTCGCCGGGCGTTGGTGCGTCCGAGCAGGAGGTTCGACAGGTTCACACAGGCGATCGCGAGTACACACAATACCGCGGCTGTCAGCACCAGAAACGCTGGACGAAATGTCCCGCGCAGCGCGTCATCGATGGGACTGACGCGGGCACCGAGCGTGCCCTGGTAGTTGATCGAGGTCTTGAACCGCTCACTGATGGATTGCAGGTCCTGTTCGGCCTGCCTCACCGAAATACCCGACTTTGAGACGCCCGATGCCAAAGACGGTGTTGCCCCAGCGTGCGGTTTCAGGCGAGAGCGGAAACGGCGTGAGCAGGTCGATGTCTGTGCCGGGGGAAAAGATGGCATCGAAGTCGAACGACTCGGGCAGGACGCCCACGATGGTCGTCACGGTCTGGTTGAGCGCGAGAGTCTGCCCAACCACACCGCGGTCTCCGTCAAACTTGCGCTGCCAGAAGGCGTGACTCAGGAGCGCCACGTTGGGGCCGTTGAAGAGCGACTCCTCGGCCGTAAAGTTTCGCCCCAGTTCCAACGGAATCCCCAGCAGCTCGACGAAGTTGTCTGACACGCCGACCGCGCGCAGGCGTTCCGGGTCGCCGGTGCCTGTGAGTGTCAGGCGATCGAAGTCGAAGAACGCGAAATAGGCGGCGATTCCCTCAAAGCTGGTGTTCCCATCGCGCCAGGCCCTCATCGTGTCTGCCCGCGTTGTCCGAGCTGACATTCCGTTCGTGCCGACATTCTCGATCCACACGAGTTCACCGGGCTCGGCAAATGGCAGGGGACGCAAGAGCACGGCGTTGACGATGCTGAACATCGCCGTACACGAGCCAATTCCGAGTGCGAGTGTCAGAATCGCAACAATCGCGAATCCTGGGGCCTTGACGAACTGGCGGATGGCGAGTCTGGCGTTGGCAGGCATGGTCCTTAGACGACGTCCTCTCGGCTGTGGTTGGGCGCCCGACGCTGAGTCTTTCCTTCAAGGACATCTATGGCGGTCTCGATACCGAGACCAAGCCAATCAAGACGCGCGTGCCAACCTTCTTTGCAAACCTGCTGCCCGAAGGCCACTTGCGAAAATACCTGGCCCAGCGCGCCGGAGTGAACCAACAGCGCGATTTCTTCTTGCTGTGGGTGTTGGGGTGCGACCTGCCTGGCGCTATCCGCATGGCTCCGGCAGACGCCGAGAGTTGGCCAGAAGATGCGGTCACGGATGTCAACGAATCCGGCGTCGCCGAATTTGTCCGCCGCTTCACCTTCAATGCCCTGATCGGCAATGGCGATATGCACCTCAAGAACTGGTCAGTGTTCTATGCCGACAAGCGACACGCGGCCATCGCTC
>JABMNV010000146.1 GCA_013203475.1 Acidobacteriota bacterium | reverse complement strand
GCCTCGTCATCGCGGCGCAACAACCGCTCCTGGTTGGCCCACTGGCCCGCGATGATCGGCGTGACCGGAAAACCGTCTTCGGCGATCGCAATGGCGGGCGCCAGGGCCTGGGCCAACGTCAGCGTTCCGAATTTTTCAAGCAGCGCCGACCACCCCGACAAGGCCCCGGGTACTGTGACAGCTTCAATGCCCTGTGTGACACGTGTCCGGCCGCGCTCGACCAGAGTCTCGCGCGTCATCAGGGCACCACTCCGGCCACTGGCGTTGAGGCCGTGGAGGTTCCTATCCGCGGCCGACCAGACCATGGCAAACAGGTCTCCCCCCACGCCAGTCATGTTCGGCTCAACAACGGTCAACACGGCCGCAGCTGCCACCGCGGCGTCGATGGCGTTACCGCCCCGCTCAAGCACGGCCAGCCCCGCCGACGTCGCAAGCGGCTGGCTGGTGGCGATAGCCGCGTTCGGCGCGTACACCGCCGACCGGCCGGCCATGGTCGTCGACCTTGGCGCCTGCGGCGCCTCCGGCATTGACTGCGTGGTCGCGAGCTGGGCGGCGGTAAGGACAAGAACCGCGATGGTTCCGACTGAGGTCCAGAACGAGGCACGTTGGCGCATATGGCGCATCTTACTCCGGTCGGCCCCGGTCGGCCTGAGTCGCCCGCGTTCCCGAGCAACTCCCACCGGCCGGCTCACCGCCCGGATGTAGACTGTGCGCTGTGAGACCGACGATACTCGCCCTTGCTTTGGCACTGACGTCGTGCGGTGGCTCTACGCCGCCTCCGGCCCAACTTGACCTCTACTTCATCGACGTCGAGGGTGGCCAAGCAACGCTCATCATCACCCCCGCTGGGGAAACGCTGCTGGTTGATGCAGGGTTTCCCGGTACCGGTGGGTTCGCCTCACAGCCCGGCGACCCAGCAACGGCCCGCGACCCCCAGCGGATCCTGGAAGTCGCCAAGCTCGCTGGCGTCACGCGGATCGACTACCTGCTCGTCACGCACTTTCATGCCGACCATGTCGGCGGCGTTCCTGAGCTGTCGCACTTGATCCCGATTGACACGTTTGTCGACCACGGGGGCGTGACCGAAGACGCGGACAGGGTTGCTGGCACGAAGGCCATACATGCGGCCTACGTCGCCGTACGTGAGGCCGGTCGGCACCTCGAACCGACACCTGGCGACCGACTGCCTCTGGTGGAAGTCGATGTCACCGTCGTGAGTACCGCGGGCGCGACCCTGACCTCACCACTCGACGACGCGCGGTCTGCCCCAACGGCCTCCTGCCTGACGGCGGGCATTCCGGCCCAGGAAAGTACAGAAAACCCTCGTTCCACGGGATTCCTCCTGCAGTTCGGCAGATTCCGATTTCTCGATGTCGGCGACCTCACCGGGGAACCGCTCCACCAACTGTCGTGCCCAAGTGATCGTCTCGGTCCTGTCGACGTGTACCTGGTCTCGCACCACGGAGGAGCTGATGCAGCGGGCCCATCGATTTTTTCGGCGATTCGACCGAGAGTGGCGATCCTGAACAACGGCGCCACCAAAGGCGGAGCCGCTCCGACGCTGAAGACATTGCAGGCCATTGCGAGCACTGAGACGTGGCAGCTGCATCGCTCGGAAGCCACCGGAGCCGAGAATGCTGCCGCCGAGCGGATTGCCAACCTGGACACGTCCACGGCGCACTGGATCAAGATCAGCGCGTACGAAGATGGATCCTTCGTCGTCACCAACCCACGGACGGGAGCCACGACGCAGTATCCGGCGCGCTAGGGGGTTGAGCTCGGCTCGGCGGCAGAGTCCCGCGTCTTCAGCGCCTCGACCGTGCGCTGGTAGATTTCGTCTGGCGTCCCTTCGGCCGACATTGTCACGAGCAAACCCCGGCGACGATAGAAATCACAGAGCGGCGCTGTGCTGGTCTGATACTCGGCCATTCGTACCGTCACCGCTTCCGGTCGATCATCATCGCGCTGCACGAGTGCCCCCCCACAACTGTCACAGCGGTCAGCGAGACGAGAGGGTTTGGTCTGCGTGTGATAGACCATCTTGCAGTCGGCGCACGTGCGCCGACCACCAAGACGCGCCACGATGGTGCCAAGCGGGAGTTCATAGCTGAGCACGACATCGATCGCCAGGGCTTCTCCCACCAGCAGTTCTTCGAGCGCTTCGGCTTGGACGACCGTCCGTGGAAAACCGTCGAGCAAGAACCCGCCACGACACCGGAGGCAACCCATTCGTTCGGCGACCAGCTCAAGTACCACGGCGTCAGAGGCCAGGTGGCCGGCCTTGCTCGCCTCCAAAGCGGCATTGAGAGCCGGAGTTCGTTCGCACGCGGGCAGCAATTTGGCTGCGCGGAACACGTCCCCTGTTGACAGGTGGCAGGCTCCGGTTCGTCCGGCGAGCAGCTCCGCCTGTGTACCTTTCCCAACGCCCGGCGCGCCAAGCAGCACCATGCGCCAGGGTCTGGGACTGGCGTCACCGTTCGTCGGGGGGACACAGTCGATCGTCGGCCCTTGCAGCCATCCCTCGCGTGCGTGCTTCTGAGTCACGGTTCCCTCCTGCCCCGGGCGCCCACACCGAAACATGTCAAAAGGTGCTCCGGATTACAAGCGCCTGTCACGGCGCATCCCCCACGCGTTAACGGGCAGGCGTATCCGGGACGGCCGCGACGGCCTTGAGGACCTCGCGGGTCAAGTCCCACTGACTGAATCCCTGTCGGCCATAGTCGAGGCCGCGTCGAACAATCACCAGGTCGTGCGAGGGCACCACGACCACATACTGGCCGCGATTGCCGTTGGTGGAGTAGGCACTCTTCGGCACATCGGTGCGGTCATCAGGCACCAACCACCACTGCCCTCCGTACTGCTGTCCGCGCGTGGCGGTGGCTGGCGCGGGTGTCCTGACGAACTCAATCCAGCCCTCGGAGAGCAACCGTTCGCCGTGCCACAGGCCATTCTGCAGGTACAGCAACCCAAAGCGGGCCAGGTCCCGGGCGTTGGTATACACCTGGCTGCTGAGGATAAAGTCGCCGAACCGATCAACGCTGAGCAAGGTATTGCGCATGCCGATGCGGTCGAGGAGCGCCTTGCGCGGGAACTCGTGGTACGTGTCGTCGTCGCCCAGGGCGAGCTTCATCGCATACACGGCCAGCAGCGTGTCGTAGTTCTCATAGTCCCAGTGCGTCCCGGGTTGGCGGACCAACGCTCGGCGTCGAGCCCCCTCCACCGAACTCGCACCGGCCCAATACGACATCCCCGACCCGGTGGCATATTCGAGCCCCCCGTTGTCGATACTTTCGAGACCGCTCGACATGTTCAACACATGGCGAAGCGTGATGGCCTTGCGCGGATCGGTTTCGGGCGTTGGTGCGCTGGGCAACCAGGTGAATGGCAGTGGCTCGTCGAGCGCCATCTTGCCTTGGTCGGCCAGCATTCCGAACAATGTGACCGCGATACTCTTGGCCGTGGACCACGTCCGCGTCCGAGTGCCCATATCGATACCTGGGGCATAGCGCTCGTGAATAATCTGTCCGCCCTTGACGACCATCAGACTGAGCGTGACCTGCTCGGCGGAGGTGCGATTGAACGCCCAATCAGAGGCGGCCTGAAGGCCCGCCGCATCCACACCAACCGGCAGAGGCTGAGAGACCACGAGGTCCCCGTCGGGCCAGGCCATGGTCCTGGCGTCTCCGGGCGGTGGAGCCATGCCGAAGCTGGGCAAGCTGTCGATGTCGGCAAACGTCTGCTCGGGCGCGAGAATCACGCAGCCGATTCCGGCGCGGAACGCCGCCCGCATGACTGGTATTGACCCGTTTGGCGCGCCGATCGCCACGGCCCGGAGGTCGCGATCCACGACGTAGTCGCCGCCGCGCGCGGTCCCCACAGGCTCAGGCAGAAACGCCAACTCCTGGGCGAAGACCTGCTCAAGCGACCGATTCGCCGTAAACAGCCCGTTGCACATCAGAATCGCCTGCTGGCCACGGCGAATCATCTCGCGTTGCGGCGCCCAGTAGTCGTAGCCGCCGCGGCCCCGCTGTTGCGCGTCTATCGAACCGGACAACAGGAGGGCAGAAATCAGAAGCGTGACGATATGGCGTACAGGCATCTCCGGAGGATTCTAGTCGAGGAACTCCTCAAATGCCCGGGCGAACTCCGGACCCTTTCCCTCATCCTCGTGCTTGAAATAGACAAAGACCTGATCCCAATTGGCCGACTGGTCCAGCACGACCTTCGCCCACCGATCCAGGTCAGCCGGACCATACCCTGCATCGCGCAATCGGAAGTACCCATGCCGAGCGGTCGGCACCAGGGGCGTGGTTTTGTCACCCATATCGGCGATGCAGAGTGCCGCGCCACCCGCCTCAAGAACGCCAAACACCTCATCGGTGTGCCAGGAGTCATGGCGAAACTCAAACGCGCACCGCACGTCGGTCGGCAGAATCTCCACAAACCGCTCCAACCGCGGCAGGTCGCACTTGAGATTCGGCGGAAGCTGAAACAACAACGACGCCAGATGCGGTCCCAGCCCTCGCGCACTGTCGACAAACATGGCCACCGAGTCCTCGCAATCGACCAGTCGTTGTTGATGCGTAATTCGCTTCGGCGCCTTGAGCGTGTATCGGAATCCCTCAGGCGCCTGGGCTCGCCACTTGGCCGTCAGCTCTGGCGTGGGCATCCGATAGAAGGTGTAGTTGATCTCCACCGTCCGAAACCGTTCGGCGTAGTACGCAAACATCTTCGACGCCGGGAAAGGATCAGGATAGAAACTGCCCTTCCATTCCGGATAGTTGTAGCCCGACGTGCCGACCGCAATCTCCATCGCTAGACAATAGTCGGATCGCCTGATCGGATCTAGAGCGTCTTTCTCGACCGCGAGGCCGCCAACGCCAGGACCAGAGTCCCCCAGAGGCCCAGCGCCGCGATCTGGGGCCATAAGATATCGAAACCCACACCCTTGAGGAAGATCCCGCGCACAATGACCAGGTAGTAGCGTAGAGGAATGACGGTCGTCACCCACTGAATCACGATCGGCAGGTTCTCGATGGGAAACTGGGGCGTCACTCGGGGGCTCTGTCATGACTGCTTCCTTGGCGTCTGGCGGTCACGCCGATTAAAGAGGATGGACAGACCGGCGACGACAATAAACAAGGGCCAGGAATCTCTCAGTTCCAACACTCGGTAATTTTGCGCCAGAAAGATCCCAGCGATCAGAATTAACGATGTGCCACTCCATCGGCTGTCCCGCTTGTCGCCGGGGGCTACCAATCGGCCGACACCAATCACGAGCAAGATGACGGGCCACAGGTCACGGACATTGACCTCGGGTGCAATTCCGACGTTGGCCCCGAGGAAAATCAGCCCCACCACAATCAGCAAAATGCCAGAAGTCAGGTCTTTCTGTCTCATCTGAGTCCTCCAGAGATCACCGTCCACCACAAATCACCGGCGGCGAGTGCCGCCAGAGCCCCAACAGTCCCACCACCACCAACCAGCGCTCTCCACGCTGACTACCGGAGGGTCTGTGGGTGTCGCCGAAATTGGCCCTTGGGAGGCCCGTCACGTCTGTCGCCATCACGGTTGCAGATTACGGGTGACGGCCCAATCACCGCCGCGATCTTTCGGCCAGCGGCGCCCCGCGCTCGGTGAGTGCCGCCAATTTGGCCGCGAACTGCCCGGACACGGGCGGGGCAACCCCGCTACAATCTGCGCATGTCGTTCTTTTCTCGCGCTCCGCAGTCGGCTCCACCCGAGGATTTTCTCGCGCCATCCGGGGTCCTGATCTCGTTGAACCAGATGGAAAAGTCCTATGCGCATGGCACCTCGCGCAGCTGGGTGCTTCGCCGCGTCACCTTGGATATCAAAGAGGGCGAGTTCGTGTCGATCATGGGGCCGTCTGGCGCCGGCAAGTCGACGCTGCTCCATATCCTCGGCATGCACGACAGTGCGTGGACGGGTGAATACTACTTCGGCGGCCAGCCCGTCCACCGACTCAGTCCGAAAGACCGAGCCGCGCTGCACAAGACATATGTCGGGTTCGTCTTCCAGAGCTACCACCTGCTCGATCACTTGACCGTGTACGAGAACCTCGATGTGCCACTCTCGTATCGCGATATCAAAAAGTCTGAACGCGACAGCATGGTCTGCGACATCCTCGACCGCTTCGCCATCGTCGGCAAGAAGGACCTGTACCCCAACCAGCTGTCGGGGGGCCAGCAGCAGTTGGTCGCGGTCGCACGGGCCGTCATCGCCAACCCGAAAGTCATTCTGGCTGACGAACCCACCGGCAATCTGCATTCGAGTCAGGGCCGCGACATCATGGAGCTCTTTCGCAAATTGAACGACGGGGGCACGACGATCATTCAGGTGACGCATTCGGAGGCCAATGCTGAATGTGGTTCCAGGGTCATCGAACTCAAGGATGGCTGGGTGGTGGGAGCCCCCACTCCCGAGTAATGCGACTTCCCATGGCCCTCGCCGTTCGCACCGCGTTGACGTTGCTGGCGTCGCTCGTGTTCGTGTCAGTGGTGACGTCGCTCAGCGCGTGCAGCACCCCGCCTCCTGCCAAGCGGTACGAGGTGCGGGGACAGGTGCTTGCCGTGTACGACGACCGGCAGGAGTTGGCGATCAAGCATGAAGACATTGTGGGATTCATGCCGGGAATGACCATGAGTTTCCCGGTCGCGACCAGTACGTTGTTGATCGGCCGCACACCGGGCGAACTGGTCACGGCCACCCTCGAAGTCAACAACCTCGTCGGCACTCTCGTGGCCATCACCCACGTCGGGGACGCGCCGCTGCCGGACAACTCAAACGCGGCGGCCATGGTGGATGGCATTCTGCAGCCGGGCGACGCGATTCCGGACGCGGCCCTGATCGACCAACACGATCGGCGTCGGGCGCTCTCGGGGTGGCAAGGGTCGCCGGTGCTGCTCACGTTTGTGTATACGCGGTGCCCTCTCCCCACCTTCTGCCCTGCCGTGAACCGCAACTTTGCGACGATCCAGCAGATATTGGCGGACGATCCCGCACTCGTCGGCAGACTGCAACTGATTTCGATCTCGTTTGACCCAGAAAATGACACCCCGGAGGTGCTCGCCGACTTTGCCGCAAAACAACAGTCGGACCCGGCCGTCTGGACCTGGCTGACCGGCGACCGAGTGACCACCGATCGCCTGGCGGCGAAATTTGGTGTCGGGGTCATTCGCGACACCGATGATCCGTTGCAGGTGACTCACAACCTTCGGACGGCGCTGGTCGACGCCAGTGGACACCTTGTCAAGATTTACCCGGGCGCCGAGTGGACGGCCGCGGCTGTCCTCGCTGACCTGCGTGCCCTCCTGGGAAAATAGCGCGCCGCCGCGCAGTGCATTCACGCCGGCCGAGCGGCGGATCATCGACCGCCTGACCACGCCCGATGCGGTGCAGGGTTATCTCAATCGGCTCGCGTACAACACGGAGCCTCCTCCTGGGGGCCCCATGCAGCGCACATTTAGAAGTGTCATCGCGACCCGAACGGCGCATTGCCTGGAGGCGGCGCTGACCGCGGCCGTACTCCTGGAACAGCACGGATATCCGCCGACTGTCATGAGCCTCGAGTCTATCGACGGTCTCGATCACGTGCTGTTTGTGTACCGCGCCCGCACGGGTTGGGGCTCAATCGCCCGATCGCGAGACCCTGGGCTGCATGGGCGCCACCCCGTGTTCCGTTCCCTGCGAGCACTGGCGCTGACCTACTTTGAGCCGTTCATCGACACCAGCGGGTGCCTGCTGGCCTATGGCCAGGTCGATCTGCGCGTGCTGGGCTCGTACGACTGGCGGCTCTCGAAGGGCAACGTCTGGAAAGTGGAGCGCCTGCTCTACGAGATTCCCCACCGGTCCATTCGGTCCTCAGAGCGGCGGGTCGATCGCCTCCGGCGCCGGTACTTCGCGTTCCGAAGAGCCCACCCCGGCGTCAAGCCCGTGGCCTACTACGATCGTCGGACGTGGACACAAATCCCGGCCTCGTTGCGCGAACGGCGCACAATTGGCGAGACAATCGAGCATCACTCGCGCTAAGCTTACCTCTTCACGAGTGGGCGGCTAGCTCAGCTGGGAGAGCGCTGCGTTCGCATCGCAGAGGTCACGAGTTCGAGCCTCGTGCCGTCCACCAACTTTCCTTCTCTCTCCCAGCAGTTTTTCTTGCTCCTTGGCAGCTACTCTTCGGCGGCGTCGCTCTTTCGCTTGACCTCGTCGAGCAGTCCGCGCAGAGCCATCACGGCATTGGCGTGGGTACCGACCACGCGGTGGTAGGTCTCGAAATCCAAGGACGCCGAGGCCGTCTCGTCCGCCAGCGCCTGCACAACTGGCGACAGTTCCACCACGGCTTCCGCGGTCGTCACCACACCCAACCAAGCGTTTTTCACCGCCATCACAGCATTTTCATCATCACGAGACATCACGACCTCCAGTGAAAACCCAGTATAACGGCCCACGACTTCGTCACGTGGCACAAGGCCGCGTCCGGGACTAAGATGGAAAGACCATGCACCTCAGGTTCGCGCTCCCCGTGCTGGCGGTCGGCTTCCTCGTCGGGACGCCTCTCCATAGTCAGGCCCCGACGGCCAGCGAACTCGCCCATTCACTGCAGAAGCGGTACGCCACCATTCGTGACTTTCGTGCGGACTTTACGCACGAGGTCAGAGGCGGCGTGTTGCGCACGATCAGTACGACCGAACGCGGCGAGTTGAAGGTCAAGAAGCCGGGACGCCTCTTGATGACCTATGCCGCGCCGCAGAAGAAGACATTCGTGGCTGACGGCGTTCGGGTGAAGCAATATTTTGCGGCCGACCGTTCCGGCACCGAGGGGCCGATGCCCACCGGCGAGGACCTGTCGTCGGCGATTCTTTTTCTGGCGGGACAAGGCGATCTGATCAAGGACTTTCGAGCCCGCCTGCCCACTGACCAACCAGGCGACGAGTGGGCGCTCGAACTCACACCAGTGACGCGACAGGACGACTTTGCGATCCTCATGCTTTTCGTCGATCGCCGCACGCTGGCCCTCCACGGAATGACCACGGTGGACCATCAGGGGGGAACGTTCGTGTTCCGATTCACCAATCTCCGAGAAAACGTTCGCCTTCCCGACAGCGATTTCCGCTTCACGTTTCCGAAAGGCACCAATGTCATCTACACCGGCCGCGACCAGGACTAGCCCCCTCGCGTTGCTCTGCGTGCATCTCGCCTCCGTGGCGATCGCGCTCGCACTGGCGACGGCCTGTGCGTCGACCTCGATGATGCGACACGCTCGGGCAGCCGAACAGGCGGAAGATTTTGATCTGGCGGTCGCCCACTATGCCCGGCTGGTTCGCGCCCAGCCCACCAATACCGAAGCCCGCCTCGGCCTCGACCGTGCGAAGCTCCGCGCCTCCCAAGACCACCTCGGACGAGGGCGCCGACTCTTCTCCCAGGGCCGTTATGACGATGCCGTCGTCGAATTGCAGTTGGCGTACGAACTGAATCCGTCGAGCGGAGTTGTCGACGACGACCTCCGCGCCGCACGAGCGGCCCAACGCGCCAAACTCGCCACGCCTGACCAGGGGCAAACCGCGCTCGAGTCCGTGCTCGCTCGCACCAGGAATCTGCCTCCGCTCGGATTCGACTTTCCGGACACAACCCTGCCCGCCTCGATCGACACCGGACCGGAATCCACAAGCCGTCAGGTCTACCTGCTGATCGCCAAGCTCGGTGGGTTGAGTATCGTGTTTGACCCGCAATTCCAGGACACGCCAGCCGTCCTCAGTTTGAAGGCTCCCAAGGTGCGTGAGGCGCTCGACGCGGTGGCGCAGAGTACGCGTACCTTTTACAAGGTCACGGCCCCGAACACGATCACGGTGATCCCTGACACCCCCGCCAAGCGTCGGGAGTATACCGAAGAGCAAGTCCGCACTTTTTTTGTCAGCAACCTTGACATGAAAGAAGTGCTCGATCTTCTGCGCGTCGTGACGGACATTCGACAAATCCAGGGAGTGAGCACCAACACGGTGACCATGAAGGACACGCCCGAGCGCCTCGACGCCGTCTCCAAACTCCTGACCGCCGTTGATAAAGCCCGGGCCGAAGTCATCATCGACGTGGAGATATTGGAGGTCGATCGAACCAGCTTGCGCGAGTACGGTCTACAGACGGCCTCGCAAGGAGCCACCGGTCTGTCGGGAGCGATTGGCCCAGATGATCAGTCGTCGTTGCGGAGCCTTCGGAACCTGACCCAGGCCGACATCCTGGTCTCGGGCGTGCCCTCGCTGTACTACCGGCTCCTCAAGACCGACTCGAATACCCGGACACTGGCCAATCCGCATCTGCGGACCGTCGACGGCAGCCCTGCAAGAGCCGAGTTTGGCGAGCGTGTCCCGGTCCCCACGTCCCAGGTTGTGCCGTTGGGTCAGGGCGGCAACTCCCTCCAGTCGATTCAAAATGTCACATACGAGAACATCGGCGTAAACATCGACATCACACCACGCTTCCACGCCAACAACGATGTCACCTTGGCCGTCGAGATTTCGCTCAGCAGCGTTTCTGGCGTCGGGTTTTCGGGGTATCCAACGTTTGGTAATCGCAAAATTGTCACGACCCTCCGGCTCCGGGACGGGGAAACGAACATCATCGCCGGACTGATTCGCGACAATGAGCGGACCGTCGCTGAAGGCATCCCCGGCCTCTCGGATTTGCCCGTCATCGGTCGATTGTTTGGCCGCAACAAGCGCGAGACTCAGGAGACTGATATTGTTTTGACGATCACGCCCCATATTGTGCGGGTTTTGGAGTTGTCCGAAGAAGACTTACGGCCGTTTCGAGTCCTCAGTGACGGGAGCGGGGCACTTCCGGTTGAACTCACACCCATTACCGCGCCGCCCAGGGATGTGATTATTAAGCGATGATCGTAGGAACACTTTTATGTCGATACTAATGACGCTCCGTATTGCGCTCAAAGCGCTCGCCCGCAACAAGATGCGCACCAGCCTGACTATGCTCGGGATGATCATCGGGGTGGGCGCGGTCATCACGATGGTGGCACTGGGCGAAGGGGCCCAATCGGCTATCGAAGACCAGATTCGTGCCGCCGGCACCAACATGGTCACCATCTACCCTGGAAGCTTCACGGTGGGAGGGGCGCATGGAGGGGCAGGCAGTTCCTCTCGCCTCACACCCGCCGATGCTGAGGTGCTCCGCAGTCTTCCGGAGATTTCCTACGTGACCGAGAACGTCTCCACACGCCAGCAGATTATCGCCAGCAATCAAAACTGGAACACCTCAATTGTCGGCGCGGGCGTCGACTTCCCCATGGTCAAGTCGTGGCCGATGAAATACGGGACATTCTTCACTGAGCAGGACGTCCAGGCCTCGGGCAAGGTCATCGCACTTGGCGCCAACGTCTCCACCACGCTCTTTGGAGAGGATGTGGATCCGACTGGCCAGCAGGTTCGCGTGCGCAATCATGTCGTCCGAGTCATCGGCGTCATGGCCTCCAAAGGCTCCACGGGGATGGGACAGAATCAGGACGATCAGGCGTTCATGCCCTACACCACGGTCATGAAGAAGATCTCGGGCAATAGATTCCTGAACTCCATCCTCGCCTCGGCGGCGTCCGGCGACGACATTCTTTTTGCCGCAGAGGCGGTCAAGACACGGCTCCGGGTCCAGCACGAGATTGCGCCTGGTGCTGATGACGATTTCATGGTCTGGACGGCAGACGACATGGTGGCCATGCGAACACAGACGACGGACACCCTCACATCGTTGCTGGCCGCCATCGCCGGGGTGTCCTTGCTGGTCGGGGGCATCGGCATCATGAACATCATGCTCGTCTCGGTCACCGAGCGCACACGCGAAATCGGCCTGCGTCTGGCCGTTGGAGCCAAAGGAGCCGATGTCCTGTACCAGTTCCTGGTCGAAGCGCTGCTGATCAGTCTGGTGGGCGGCGGACTGGGCATCGCCTTCGGATTCGGGACGGCCGAGTTCGTCAAGTGGTACCGCGACTGGCCTGCGGTCGTCCCCACTGACGCGGTCCTGCTGGCCTTCGGTGTCGCAGCGGGCATCGGCGTGTTCTTTGGCTACTACCCCGCACGAGTGGCCTCCGCTCTCGATCCGATCGAAGCTCTGCGCTTCGAATAGCCAGAACGTAATCACGAGGGCGCCAGTGGCGTATTCACTGTGGTCTGGGCACCATGTGCTCGTTTTCTGAGGACATTTCGCTCTATGTCAATTCTGATGACGCTCCGTATCGCCCTCAAGGCGCTCGCCCGCAACAAGATGCGCACCAGCCTGACCATGCTTGGGATGATCATCGGGGTGGGTGCGGTCATCACGATGGTGGCACTGGGCGAAGGGGCTCAGTCAGCGATTGCCGATCAGATTCGGAGTGCCGGGACCAACATGGTCACCATCTTTCCCGGGAGCGCCACGACGGGTGGCGTGCGAGGGGGTTCTGGAACCTCGTCTCGTCTGGTGCCTGCTGATGCCGCGGCGTTGCGTGGACTTGCCGAACTCGCGTACGTGACAGAGAACGTCTCGTCACGTCAGCAGATCATCGCGGGGAATCAGAACTGGAACTCCTCGATTGTCGGCACGAACGTCGACTACACCATGGTCAAATCCTGGCCCATGAAATACGGGGCATTCTTCGCCGAGCAGGACGTGCAGGGCGCGACCAAAGTCATCGCGCTGGGCGTGAACGTTTCCAACATTCTGTTTGGGGAGGATGTGGATCCTACGGGCCAGCTCGTCCGTGTGCGCAATCATGTCGTGCGAGTGGTCGGAGTGATGGGCCCCAAGGGCTCGTCATCGAGCGGGCAGAATCAGGACGACCAGGTGTTCATGCCCTACACCACGGTCATGAAGAAAATTTCAGGCAACGAGTACCTGAGCTATATTCTCGCGTCGGCTCAGTCTGGTGACCAGATTCCACAGGCCTCAGCGGCCATCACCAGTCTGCTCCAGGTACGCCACGAGATCGGCCCCGGTGAAGAAGATGATTTCCGGGTCCAGACCCAGGACGACATGGTGGCCATGCGGACTGAGACGACGAGCACGCTGACCTCTCTTCTGGCGGCGATCGCGGCCGTGTCGCTGCTGGTCGGTGGCATCGGCATCATGAACAT